>JBGSNT010000183.1:0-13323 GCA_041739575.1 Nodosilinea sp.
CGGGCTGGCTTCAACAAATTGCTCGAATAGCGCGTTGATCATGGGACGCTAACTCCATCGATTCCAACAGGCCAGGGGTAACGTCTTTAGCGTATCCAATCGACCGCGCTAGTACTAATGCTCACCTTAACAGGGGTAGGAGTCGAGGGTCATGGCCGGTCAGCCGCTTCTGTTCATCGTCAAGTTCCGTGATGCTCACCCAAGACGGATCTACCCGTCGGTGATCTTCCAATAGGGGCGGGACTTGCTCTAGCTTTTCTTCCTCCGCCAATTCTTGCAACCGCACCTTGGCGAGCATCTGAGCGATCGCATCCAAAATCGAATTAATGTCGTGCTGCACTTTCTCAGCACTGTGGGGAGAGCCGCCGAAGGTCATGGGTCACCTCGCAAGAGTCAAAACACATCCTGAAACTGCTTGAGAATCGCCGGGTCTTTGAGATTGGGCGCACCGGCTGCCGCCTGCTTGGGTAACGGGAAGAGCTGCTCTGCGATCGCCATCCGAGCCGCCAACTGCTCGCGGGTGTATTCCTCCGAGTTGAAGTGCTGGCGGGAGGCGGCGATCAGTCGTTCTCGCACCTTGGGCCAGCGGGCTTTGCTCCAGGCTTCCTGGTCGATGTCGGCTTTGGGCACCTTCACCTTCAAAATCAGCGGAATCGAGCCCTCGTCTTTGCGGCTGTAGGCCGGGTTAATCAGCACGCATTTGCCCGTGGTCAGCTTGTTGAACTGGGCCGGTTCCACAATGGCCCGCTTCTGGGTATGGCCAGCAGTGCTGGTGCTGCCGCCCCCTTTGCCCGTGCTCTTGGTCTTGGATTTGATTTCCACCTCCTCTTCGCCCAGGTAGTCGCTGAAGAGGCGAGCGCTGTCCGGGTCTTGGGGGTTGAACAGAGCTTTGGTCGCGCAGCCGCCCAGAATCGAGCGGCTCACCTCGCGGGAGTAGGCTTTCTCTAGCTGGGTCAAGTTCTGAAAGCCGACAATCGTCACCAGGCCATCAGAGCGGTTTTCGTTGAGCCACTGGGTCAGGTAGGGCAGATACAGTGTCGGCAACTCATCGAGGGCCAGCACCAGCGGGTCGCGGCGCTTACGGGTGACGTTGCGGGTGACGATCAGGTGCAGCAGCGTGGCGACCAGGGGCGCGACCGCTTCTCGCCGCTGGCGATCAAGGCCCAGAATCAGCAGCTTTTTGCCCTCTAAATCCAACGGCAGGGTGGTTTGACCGCAGAAAGCACTGACCAACTCCTGACTGAGAAAGCGGCTGAAGACCTTGCTGGCCATGCCGATCACCCCGGCGACGGTCTTTTCCGAACCCGCCAACTGCAAGAGCTGAGAGAAGGCCAGATACACCCAGTTGCTCATGGGCCAGTCTCCCCCAGCGTCACCGCGCTCTTTGGCGGTACGAATGCGGGTGGGCAAATCCGACAGGCTCAAGATCGCCGAGGCCATCATCAAATCTGGCTCGGGCATCCCCTTGGCCAGCATCAGAATTGCCTGGGTAAGCTGGTCACCGGCATCGGCAAAGAACTTATCTTCCGAGGCATTGGCCGAGAGGGCAAAGTTGCGGTTCATCACGGTAGCAATCTGCCGCGCCATCAGGGCATCATCGGCATCCCGCAGGAAATCGAGGGGATTGCAGACCTCGCTTTCAGGGTAGCCGGGGGCAAAGACGCTGACGGAGTAACCGCGTTTAGCGGCGTAGGCCGCGAGGACTTCGGTCTGGTCAGGGTATTTGAAATCGTAGACAATCGCGGGCATTCCCTGATCCAGCGCCGAACGAATGGCGGGGTTGATCAGGGAGAAGGTTTTGCCCGAACCCGGAGCACCACAGACGGCGATGCCCCGCTGGGCATCGGGTAGCCAGAGACTGCGGCTACCGTTGGGTTTGCCGCTGGAATTGCGAGGAGGACTGCCCACATAAAGCGTCACCGCATTGTGACGCCGCTGCTGGAGTTGCTGCATGGCCTTTTTGCGAGCCACTCGTTTCTCGCCGCCCCCGGCCAGGTAGCCTCGGGCGAGTTGACCTTTCTTTTGGCTGTTACCGACAACGGACATGAGGATCATGGCGGCGATCGCGCCCACGAGCACTAAGCCGTTCTGTCCCTGGAGCGAATGGAAGATGTTGTTGCCGGTGCTGGTGATGCCATCGGGGACTGGGGTGACGCCGATGTAGACCGTTTTGGGAGACATCATGGATTTGCAGCCTCCACAGGGACAGCCGGAGTGGAGGCCGGTTGGGCCATGACAGGCAGTCCCATCTCGGCCAATCGGGACACGACAGCCATCGAGATGCCAGCGGCATCGGCAGCAGCCTGAGGCGCGGAACCGTTGCGCACTCGGGCCAGGAAGTCTTGAACCTTAGAAATGACGGGACTATCAGAAGGAATGAGTTGGGATGCGATCGCGCTATTCAGCCCTCGTTGAACATTCAGGAGACTCGCTGACCGACCACTGGTGGTAACAATTGCTGAGGACTGGGCAGAAACGTCAGGAGCGATCGCCACCGTCGCATACTGCGGATCGCCCGATCCATAGTTCACCTGAAATTGATAGACCTTGCGCCCTTTGGTTGAATCCATCACCACCGTCAGCAGGGTAGAGGCCGTCTCCGGCAGATTCTCAAAGTGAATCCCCGTCACCCGCCGCAGGTGAATGACGCTGGCTCCGGCTCCATCGCAACTGCCGGAATCTCCCTGGCCACAAAGATTGCCGTCGAAATCCAGGGTGAGCCGACTGGGGTCATCCAGCCACACCCGCTGAATCACTTCCCCAGTGCGGGTAAAGTCCAGGTTAGTGCCAGAACCGGGCCATACCGAAATCTGAGCACCGTCCCCGATCAGTCCCTGGGCCTGAGCTTCAGAGAGTTGGCGCACGATGGGGGCAGAGAACGCGGGGCGAGCTACGGACAGGAGCGAGGCTATAACCAACGGCAGCATTAGAGAAAACCGTTTCATAGCGCCACCTCAAAGGAGGTTCCGGTGAACACCTGCACCGGCTGACCAGCGGGGATGTACCAGACATTGGGGCGACTCAGGATGTCTTTAATTTCTTGCTGCTGGCGATCGCTCACCTGATCATGCAGCGCATCAAAGCCCCCTTCCAGCACAGCCCCCAGAATATTCGGAGCGGGGTTGGTAGTCGTTGATGATGTGTAGAAGACCGAGCCGGTCGAGGTCTGACTGTTGGGACGATTGAGGATTTCGCCCACCTTGCCCAGGGCTCCCATCAAAGCAACGCCTGTATCCAGGCTTTGGATTTGTCCGGCATCGTGGTTATATTCCGAGGCCATCAGGGGATTGCCCTGCTCGCCTTGAATCAGCACGTCACCGGCTGGGATTGGCACCACTTGATTGCCGTGCGCTGTGGGAATCACCACCGCAATGACCGAGAGTTCTACCAGGCCGCTTTCGGAAATGGTATCGACCTGGGTCACCATCTGAGTGCCTGCGGGTAGGGCAATCGTGCCATCGGCGGCCAGAATCGGTTCAGTGAGCTGGAGTCCAAACCGCTGAGGTTGCTGGGTGTTGTCCAAATCCTGCGCCCAGACAACTGGGGTGCTCAAAGTCGCGGCAGCTTTGGCTCCGGCCAGAATGCTGACCACATGGGTGGGCACCCCCGAGAGAATCGCCGCTGCATCGGCCTCATAGCGAGTCTGGTCGGGATTGTCGGCTTTGGGAGCCGCGTCTATCGGAGGAGACGCATCGGCCACCGTTACGGATGCGGCTGTCGCGGGTTTCTCCGTGTCGTAACTGATCTGTCCGTAGCTGCCCAAGGTCGCTGCTGTTTGCCACTGTTTCACCGGATCGGCATGAACCACAGGAGCGGATGAAGCAACGGAAGCCAATCGCACCGGAGCCGAGTAGGACGGCGGCGGGGCATAGGTCACCGTCGCAGGATGACTGACGGGCGGCGGCGGGGTTGAGGTAGCCGTCGCTGGAATCGGAGTTGTGGTCACCGTTGAGGATGAGGGCACGGGCTGCGCCTTATCCTCCTTCAGTGCCTGGGTTTGGGTGCCCAGGGCTTCCACGGTCTTGAGTCTGCCGATTTCATTGGGGTCAGTCTCCGGCTGGGTTGCCGAGTCGGCGGTTGTCGCTACAGCAGGGGGAGCATCTGCTGCGGTGGCTGGAGTCTTAGTCGGAGCATGAACGCTGTGGAGAAAGAGGGCCACCAGGCCGATCGCGATCGCCAAGCCCGATCCCACAAACACCGCCTTGGCCCAGGGATTGCTCCACAGCTGCGGTTGAGTTGTCGGGTCGGCTTCGGTTTCAAAGTCTTCGGGGTCGAGGAGAGGGGACGGGGTGAGAGTTGTCGCTGTAACCGGCTCATCGCTGTAGCCCGTGAGGGCAGCCAGGTGGCTGAGTTCGTCGGTCTCCGTCAGGGGAGTTTCTGTATCAGGTGAGGGGGTGAATACCATGGTCAACGTCCTTCCTTAGTTGGGATTCGGGGCGAGTTGTTGAATGTCCAGATCGCGGATTTCGGTGATTTCCAGACCGTTCTCCCGCAGCTGATACACTGCCTTTTGCAGCGGCGTGGAGGTCTCAGGCAAGGGGTCTTCAGCCGGTTCCACCGCCTGAACGAAGAGGCTCTTGTTAAAGGGCACTGCTAAACCTTGGGGATGGGTGGGGTCAAAAATCAGCAGGTTGGCGACGATATCCACCTGCCAGTAGCCTGCCTCTAGCGCTTTGGGGGTGGAAATCGTCTCGATAGTGAGCACGCTTTGGGCACTGCCGCTGAAGATACCGGGGGGTGTGATCGCCGCCACCTGATCGAGGAAGGCGGTACGGAAGTCTTCTTTGAGGGCAAAGGAGGCTTGCCAACTGGCGGTGGTAATGCGGCCATGGTTCACAGGGACGCCCTGGTCAGCCGGGGCACTGGCAGCGGCAGGTTCTGTGGTCTGCCCCTGGCTATTCCAGGTGAACATTAGCCCCATAGCGGTTTTGACGAACTGCTGAATCACCTCCGGGGTGCGCTGACTGGGGTCAACGGCTTCGGTGCTGATGGAATGGCCATCCACTAGCTGCACCAAAGAGGGCACCGGGCGATGGGCCAGGTGGTTGATGCGGGCGGTATTCAGCAGGGTCATGACTAGCAGCAGGCCCTGGATGCCGAGGGTGCCCAGCACGAACAGCGGCAGAATGTCGGATGAGTGAAAGCGACGGGAACGGTTGAGGAGTTGCATCGGAGGTCTCCCTTAGCGAAAGGAATGAAAGTAGTTTGGTGACACGGCGTAGGAACCGAGCATCGTGACCATGCGGGCCGAGCCGCTGGTGATAATGTTGAAGACGGCCAGACCACCGCCAGCGGCGATCGCCAGAGCAAGAGCGGGAGCCAGCAGCCCGATAATCACTAAAAAGCCGAGGGTATCGGTGACATCGGCGTTGACCACCACGACCCCTGCCAGCCCAACGATGATGTTGTAGGACACCTGGGCCATGCCCAGGCTAAAGAAGCCGGTCAACCAGGCAAACAGGGGTTTGGCTTCAAAGGGCAGCAAACTCCCGGCGACGGCGAATGGCCCCATCAGCCCGGTGAGCAGTAGGGAGATTTCCAGGATGTTGGTGAAGGCCCACTGAAAGGCCAGCAGCACGTATTGGACGATTTCTTGGTTGACGGAGCCGAGGAACCCGGCGAAGAAGCCAGCGGTGCCAAAGACCGCTCCCGAGATCGGGTTGTCCTCGGCCTGGGCGGTCTGCACGGCCCCATCAATGCCTCGGGCGATGTTGCGGAGGGCATCGGGCAGGGGCAGAAAGCCCTGATAGTCGTTGATGGTGGCCTGCACCTGGGCATTGGCGGCTTTGAGACAGTCGATTTGCTTTTGCCCCACCATGCCTTCGCACTGGCTGAGCTGGGCGCTGATTTCGCCCGCAACGGCGCTACGGGAGGTAGCGGCCTGGACGGCATCGCGCAGTTTGACATCCAGCAGGGTGACTTCGAGCACCTGGTTGGAGAGGGTATGGATAACGCTGCGCAGGTTGACGGTGGAGACGGCCAGCAGGTGGGCGTTGTTGGCCAGCAGGCAGACGACGATGATGGGCCAGATCAGGTTTTGCAGCGGGCGGGTGAGGTCGCCTTCGACGATGAGCTGTCGGCCAAACTGGACGATGAAGAAGATCAGGGCACCAGCTGCGAAGATGGCGGCGGTCTGGTTGATGGCGACGTACAGGGTGCTGTCGAAGATGGTCAGCCACTGCTGGTCCCAGGCTTGGGCAATGCTTTGGGAGGTGTCGAGCCCTTGTTGGAGGATCTGGGTTGCGCCGGTGACGGCGAGCCAGGGGAGGGGGGAAGAGGTCATAGGGGTGCTCCCTGAGCGAGGGTGAGGGATATCACCTCAGGCTAGGGAGCGGATATGACTGGGATGTGGAAAAAATTAGCGGATTTTATGGTTCAAAAATTAATTGTGCAAGCTAACGATTGAGTTCAGCGGCGGCAAATATTCTTCGCTTCCCAGCTACCTACTTTTATTCCGCCGCTGCAACGATTGGTTAGCCTGCTTTCAACATCAATGCAAAAGTGTTGGAATTTTGAGCGAACGCAAGTATTGAATTACCTATCGTAAATTTACTCAACAACCGTAGACAATCTTGAAATTTCCCATTGCCATCTGATATAGCGGTTCTCGGTCGAGTGAGGTGCATCCTCAAGTCTGAAACCCTTGCCAGTAAAAGGCTGACTGTACCTCATTAGTTCAGGCAGGGTAATCGCATCTTAATCGAGTGCTCGTATGGATAGGCTGAGGGGTAACATCAACGGTTTATAGCGGGTCGACTCAGGCCTATAGCGCCGTCATTGTCGGATATTTGGGTTAATTGCCTCCTAACAGAACCGGTTATCGTTTATCCAAAGTGGCCATCGGGTTGCCGGTCACGCCTCATCGATCCCACTGGTTGCCAAGATTTTGAGCAGAAAGGTATTGTCCATGGCAGCGGTGTAGCGCTTCATCTTCAGACTGAGCTTCGACGGTTCGCGCTTCAGTAAGCTGACACTAAGCCGACGGATGAGCCCGAGATTTTGGGCAGCATAGCCTTGGCGAATGCGGCTAGCATCCTCATTAAAGGTGACATCGAGCACCCAATGGAGACTATTTTCCACACTCCAATGAGAGCGAATCACTTGGGCATGGCGGGCGGCCTGGGACGGCAAACTACTGATGTAGAACCGGAGTTCAGTGGTGGTTTTGTTCCAGAGTTGGCGGGTACTGCGCACCATGACAACCGTCGTTAAGCCCGTCCACTTCGCCTGACGGGGCAACAGGGGTAATTGACTGACCGGCACCGTCCATACTTGACGGGTTTCAATGCGGTGGTGGGCCGATTCTACTGTCTCATGGTAGTCATAATCGATGCCGACCCAGCCCTTGGCTTCCGCCTGCTCAAACCAGGTTTCGACCGCTTGGTTCAGGGTGCCTTGATTCCCTTTGAGGGCTAACACATAGTCCCCCTCGGCTTGCTTGATCTGAGTCGCAATCGCGGTCTGAGTGCCCATGGCATCGAGAGTTACGACCGTCCCTTTCAGGTTCAGGAGTTTGAGCAGCAAAGGAACGGCGGTAATCTCATTAGACTTGGCGTCGACCCGCTGTTGAGCCAGCACCAGGCCATGTTCGCTACTCCAAGCGCTCACGCTGTGCAGGGCTTTCAGCTTCCCCTCTCGGTCATAGGAGCCTCGGGCGGTTTTCCCGTCGATATGAATCAACTCCACGCCGAGGGCTTCAGTGATCCGTCCCACCCAGGCGAGAAATCCGGCCTCCAACGCCTGTGGGTCTAGCGCCCCAATCACCCGTCCAAAGGTATCGTGGGACGGGATGCCTTCGGGTAGCTCTAAAAAGGTCTCTAGCCACGATTGCTTCGCCCGCCCATAGCGCTCGATGGCGACAAAGCCATCTGCCCCAGCCAGCACCGCTAGGATGGCTATCGTCACAATCGACATCAGACGATGGTGTTGGGTTCGTTCCACACGGGGATCCGGGAGGTGCTGAAAATGCTGGAGGACGCTCTGTCTTAAAAGCTTAACCTCTCGGGCCTGCTGAGGACTCAGCACCTGTTGACCAAAGCCTTGAGCCATGGGGACTCTCCACGCTGATGAGGGGAATGCTCTCCCATTACCACGCCTTCACGGATCTCCCGATGTCTCAAGAGCAACGAATGCTCAAACTTCTATCCCTGGCATTCTGTCAAGTACGATTTATACCAAATTAGATGCGATTACCCTGTTAGTTCAGGAACCGCTATAATATCTCTCATTTATCACTCTGAGCATAGAAAAATATGACCTAATCCTGGAAATGCCTATGAGAAATAACGTTGACACTTGATTTACTAACATATTGCTATACCTTAGCGAGATATTAGAAAGTTTCATGCGAAAGACCGTTATCGTGAGGATTTCCGAGTTTTAGCGAGATTTTTTCTGCAAGAGTAACTTAAGAGAGATAGTCATGGTTGCTCTGGGGATCGATTCAACTCTCGTGAGAATAAACCCTGAAGCGCTACCTTTGCCGCTTCACAAACCCATTGGTTCCTGTGCTGACAAGCCTCAAGTGCTGTAGCAATATCTTCTCGCTGACCAATCTTACTAAGAGCCTGAACTGCTCCAACACGAACACGAAATCTTCTATCGTTAGTGTGCTCCAGTAGCGCTTGTACTACTAGATCAGAAGAATCCCCTAAATCGCCTAACACTTCAGTAGCAGCCCTATGAACCGCTGAATTCTCATCATCAAGGCACTTCAGCAGCCCCTCCACCCAAGCCTCAGAGGCAACGCCTAATTTGCTTAACACCTGAATAGCACCACAACGTACAAACGAATTATTGTTGCTGAGTTGTGCTAATAGTTCTTCGTTGCTAAGATAAGCTGTTAGGCATCTAAATTACGCTAGGCTGATCGCCCTAAAGGCCGTACAGCAAGGGCTTTACAAAAATCGATATGCAATTTAAATGCGTAACAGCTTACGTTAATAGCTTATATATAGAAGAAGTAAGCTCAGAGGCTGAGCTTACTTCTTCTATATTAGTTGCCACCCTACTTAATGAATACTTATCTACTGAATACTTTCCATTAGTAGGAATTACACAAAGTTGTAGCAAGAAATAGGGTGAATTGCTTGATAAATTTCGTAATAATTCAGCAAAAGTGTAAAACATATTACCACGCTGATACTTATTATCAATATATTCATCTAACTTGCTCAATACTGACTTAGAGATGAGTGCTTGCATCACTACTTCAGGAACAGTATTTAAGCTACCCAATATCTCAAGTAGGATAATAAATCCTAATTTATCATCTTCCCAGTGATGGATCTTTGACAATAGCTCCTGCACCATCGACTCAGAGGTAACCCCTAAGTTGATCAATGCTCCAGTTGTCCACAAACGCACCTCTTCATCCTCATCGTTAAGACGCCCCAGCAGTCCTTGCATCACGGCTTCAGAGGAATTGCCTAATTTGCATAAGATTTCGGCAGCAGCCCGACGTACTCCCGCATCGTCACTATTGAGGCACTTCAGCAGTATTTTCAGCACCTCTTCAGAGAAAACCCCTAAATCGTTCAATGCTTTGGCTGCTAAAAAACATACGGCTAAATCCTCATCATTGAGGCGCTCCTTCAAACCCTGTACCACGAGTTCGGGGGCAAGCCTTAACTTGCTTAATGACCTAACTGCCCACTGACGCACTCTCGAGTTTTCGTTTTTGAGTTGTTCTAGCAATCCGTGTATTACTGTTTCAGAGGTAGCACCCAACTGCCCTAGAACTCTAGCAGTAGCCCATCTAACGCCTTCGTCATTATTATCGAGTTGCTTCAGTAATCCTTTTACTATTGGTTCGGATGCAATCCCTAATTTGCCCAAGAGTTCAACGTACTCACGTCCCCTAGCATACTCATCATTGAGTTTCTCCAGCAGCTTTTCTACCACGAGTTCGGAGGTATCCAAAACTCTAGTAGTAGCCCAACTATCGGCTACCTCTACAAGTATACGACTGGCAGCAAAACCCACATCCTTTTCATTGAGACATTTCAACAGGCCTTGCACAATAGGGTCGGAGGTAGCGCCCATGGCACCCAGTTGCCACAGAGCTACACCAGCAGAGTTGTGTACCTCCCAATTCTCATCATTGAGCCGTTCTCGTAATTCTTGCACCACGACTTCAGAGGCAACACCCAACTGCCCCAGAGCCACAACAGTAGCCTGACGTACCTCTGAATCCTCATCATTAAGGCACTTCAGCAGTTCTTGTATCACGACTTCAGAGGCAACACCCAACTGCCCCAGAGCCACAACAGTAGCCTGACGTACCTCCGAATCCTCATCATTGAGACGCTCCAGTAGTCCTTTTACAACTGCCTCAACCCCCCGGCCCGCTTGGCCCAGGGCTTTAGCTGCATTTGAACGCACTATAGGATCACTGTCCTTCAAAGCTCTAATCAGACCCAGATTTGCAGACTCTGAGTCTGCACTCAACTGACTTAACTCTTCAACAGCGTGAAGGCGATCTTCTAATGCTGGCTCAGATAAGTCACTAATGAATCGTCGAATGCGTCGTTTTTGTTGTTCCTGCTCCAGGGCGTCCAGATCCAGACCTGCCAATGTTCCCAGTTCCTTAATGATCTGATCTGGCACTTTAATGATCTGTCCTAACACTTTGACATCGGAACTAGCAGCACCACAGCAATTTCTGACTGCCTGCAAGAAACCCTGGATTTCCTCTAGGTTGCCAGGTTTATTCTTCGCTTCATCTAGAAACTGTTGCCAGGATTCTTCGTTAGCACCGTACTTTTTGACCAGGTGTAGGCCCGCCAGGTACTCTGCTAATGGGTCAAGAGCAAAACGGAGATGATCTTTCTCATCTGGTTGCACCAGACGCAAATCATCCTCAAGGTATTGAAGACGAGCTTGGGGATCTTTTTGAGTAATTTCTTCTGTTTGCTTGGGGATCGCCGCGATCGCTACTAATGCCTCACGTCTTGGAATAGCAGCAGAGCGATAGGTTTCTCTCAAGCATTCCCAGGCAATCACCTTTGCATCCTCATCAAATGTATTTTTAAAATCCCGTTGTTTCTTCTGCTCAATGCGACCATTGAGTTTATTCAGGTATTCGAGTACCAGTCCTGGGATATTTGTAGGTACCTCATCAAGGAGTTCGCCGTTACTAGATTTATCGATCAACAGATCCGCATATAGCTTTGCCAGTAATGGAGTGGCATCGCTCTCCATTACTAAACGGGACAACCGCCGACAGGCCTGCAAATATTCATCAGTGTCCTGAAAGATACCCCGCTTCCCTTTCTGCCTGAGATAAGCATCGACAAATTCCAAAAGCTGAGTTCCCTCGATTGGGAGTGGTTTAAGCAGGGTCTTGTTAGCAATGCCTAGATCTTTTGTTTCTAGTCGGGAGGTAATGACGAGAGCATTCACTGGAAACTCAGAAAGCGCTTTGCGGATCTGCTCGTAAGTGATTTCACTCATCTCAGAAAGCCGATCAATAATCACCAGAATCCGACGTTGGCGCAAAAGCGCCTTTAACAACTCTTCCGAAATATAATCCAAGTCTCCTTTTGTCCGGGGTAGCTGTTCTCGCACCTCAGCAATGAATGTCTTCAGCTCCAGTTCTTGCTCAATCAAAACAGGTAGAATGCGATGCGGGCAGAGACGTTGCTTCACATCCTCTGCCATGCCCCGTAGGCCAATCTGGCAAGCAAGACTCGTCTTCCCCATCCCTCCATCCCCCACAATGAGCAGACAGGCTTCTCGCTTAAAAATATCCTCCAAACATGGACTAACCAGGGGATTAATCAGTTTTTCACCCAATTCGACCTGAATATCAATATGAATTGCTCTGTTTTTAACTGTTGTCCGACACTCAAAATTACTACGAGCCGTGTCTAAATTTTCAGTCACCCAGCAATCCAGGACTCTAGGGCGATATTTCAGCCAGAGCAATACCCCTAGAGGTAGTTCAATCTGAGTCTGCGGGATTTTGAACTTTCCAGGTAGCATTAACAACCACAGCGGTCGTTTCCAGAGAATTCCCAGATACAGAATTACAAACAAAGTAGAAACACCCAATCCCCTAAGCAGGGGTTCATGCTGTTTAATCAACCCACTGGGTTGATTTGGTTGGGATGAGGTATTCGCTCCTGGTTGAGGTATTGGACTTGCTGTTGCTTGAGCAACTTCTAACCTGGCTTCCTGGTAAGCTGCCTGCTTAATCTCAACCTGTGCCCCACTAACGCCAACCAACAGCAAAGGAAGGGAAAGCCCAATGAGAGCATCCTTAATCTTCATTTGGAAAAGTTGCTTGACATCCATAGCCATAATCCAAGATGCACAGATTGAAGAGTTTCGATTCGCTCCCCTTAATGATCGTACTTCTCAACTCGAAACCTGGTTCAAGCAGGAGAAATAGTGATAAATCCTCGATGACCAAGAGTTTCTGAAATAAGGCTTATGTGGCTGAACTAAGGCAATTTTGAGGTGCCGCCTAACCGATAACTCAGCAGGCTAACGGCTAAGATGAGCGGCGGCAGACAACCTTAAACTAAGCACCAAGATCGTTATTCCGTACGCTCCATCGCTTTGTTAGCCCGCTTAGTTTAACTGCTCATTCTTAATCCTCAACTAGCAAAATTGCCTCTACCTCAATCCCTTAAATTCCTCCTATCTTTCACCTTCATGATTCCAAACAAACTTTTCACATGTCGCCTTTGCTTCTCTGGCAGCTTCAGTCGTAGGTTTAACTAGAGCGGAATGATAACGAAGCTGTTTGCAAGAATGCTTTAGCCAACTGTCCAAGCCAACCAACCACAACGCAACACCATCATCCTTAATACTGATGAGTCGCTGACCGTTTGGAGTAAATACAACAAAATCAGCTGAGTTTAATGGCACTCCTATTTGATTTCCCTGCAAGTCCCAGAGTTGCACGGCACTGCCATCAATGCCCCTAATGGCAGAAGCAATTAGTCGGCTATCAGGACTAAAAGCAACAGAGGAAACGGCAAATCCTCCTGCTTCAATAGATCTTACAATTTGATGACCTTTAGTATTCCAAATGCGAAGGGTACTACCGATTCCACCTGTAGATTTGGTTCCTGCCATCATACCGCCAGCAGCAATATAATGTCCGTCTGGGCTAAAAGTAGCAGAAAAAGCACCAAAATCTGAATCTTCGAGAGGGCGTGAGATAGGGTTTCCCTTTAAGCTGTTAGGCATTTAAACCACGTATAATACCTCACAAAGTGGTGGATATTGTTATGCCAGTCAAAAACTATTTAACACCGGAAGAAAAGCTTGAACTTCAACAGCACCTCAAATCTCATGAGCATCCTGATATTA
>JBGSNT010000194.1:0-19137 GCA_041739575.1 Nodosilinea sp.
GGGCTAACCGTCGCGCTGGAGCACTTCGGCGAACTCTAGGTCCTCGGCGGCCAGCACCAGAATGGTCGCCGGCAGCGAGGCGGTCCGGCGCTGCAGGTCGATGTAGTAGTCGGTGAAGTCGTCTCCTGGGCTGGCCAGGCCGAGCAGCACCAAATCAGCGGTCTGGGAGGAGGCCTTGAGGATGTCGTCAAAGGCGCGATCGCCCGCCACGATCACCCTGGGAATCGCGCCAATCCGCAGGTCTTTAACCAGGTCAGCCAGGTTTTGCTCAGCGGCGGTCTTGGCCGGCTCGTTGGGCACCACTAGGTTGAGGTAGATATCCGCATTGCGCCACCGCCCGCTGGTGCGCAGTAGGTAGGCCAAAATCAGCATGAGCCCACCGTTGGACTGGAGGCCACCCCACCAGACATCAATGCGACGGGTCGTGGGCAGACGGCTGCCAAAGGCCGGGTAGTTATCGGGCTGGCTCCGAAAAATGAGCACATTGCGCCGGGCCTGATGGCAGGTTGCAATCGTCTGGCAGAAGCGATCGCGGGTTGCCTCTACCTCGGTATCGCCGAGCAGCACGGTGTTGGGGACAAGCGGCCCAATACCATAGGCATCCACCAATTTTTCCATACCGCTGAAGGGGTCTGGGGCCGTCACCAGCCGCACAAAGGCCTCAATACCCTGTCGATCTAAATAGTCCTTGAGGGTAGACTCCAGGGCCTCTTGCTGGCTGGCGCTGCGGGCTCCGGGGGGCAGCACGCTGGCCAGGGTAACGAGCCCGCGGTTGTGGGTCAAATCGGCGGCCAATTCGGCCAGGTGAGGGCGCTTGGTCGGCGCTCCCGAAAATACCAACAGATGGGGTCGCCAGTTTTTAGCGTCGGGGATCGTCTGCATCTGGAACAATCCCGTCCGCACCAGGGTCATCCACAGCCCGTTGCGCACATCCCCCCAAGCCCCCTGCATTTCCCGGCCCTCAAGCCAGACAAAAATGCCCAGCACAATCACAGCCGCCAACACCGTCGCCACCGCATTGATCAAAAACATCACCACTAGACAGCTCACCGCCCCCAGCAGCGAGAGACTCCAGTGCACCTTAAAGGTGGGACGAAAGGAAGGGCTCTGCAAAAAGGTCTCCAGCCCCGCCGACACGTTCAGCACCAGGTAGGTAGTGAGGAAAAACATCGTCAGCACCGGCGCGATCAGGTTTAGATCGCCCAGGGTGACTGCGGCCAGGGCAATGCCCAGGGTAAATAGCGTGCCCAGGCGGGGTTCATCCATGGGGCCATGGCCGCGACCGAGCCAACTCAGCCGCGCGGGCAGAATGCCGTCTCGGGCCAGGGCCTGCAACACCCTGGGGGCGCCCAAAATACTGCCAATGGCGCTGGATAGGGTAGCCCCCCAAACCCCCAGCACAATCGCATCTCCCCACCGCGCCATGCGCCGCATGACCAGGGGTTCGCTCAGCAGCGTGGCTGGGTCGGCCCACTGACTGAGCACAATGGGGATAATCATGTAGATGATATAGCCGACTCCGATGGCGGCCAGGGTGCCGGAGGGAATCGATCGCTGGGGATCCTTGAGGTCGCCCGACATGTTGACCCCGGCCATGATGCCGGTCACGGCTGGGAAAAAGACCGCTAGGACCGCCCAAAACCCCACTGAGCCAGGTGTTTCAGTGGTCGGCAACGTCGTTGGTTCAACGCTATGGCCCAGCAGCAGCGATATCAAGGACAGCACAATGGCTGCCATGATGAAATACTGAGCCTTGATCGCAATATCTGCCGACTTAAGGGCCAGAATGGCGACCAGAATGGTGGTGATGAGCGCAACCAGGGTTTGGGATAGGCCCGGAAACACCTGCACCAGGCTTTCGGCAAAGCCAATGGTGTAAAGCGCCACGGAAAACGCCTGGGCCAAATACAGCGGAATCCCCACCGCACCCCCCGTCTCAATGCCGAGGGATCGGCTGATCATGTAGTAAGCCCCGCCTGCTCGCACCACCTGGTCAGTGGCGATCGCAGCAATGGACAATCCGGTCAGCAGGGTGATCGACGTAGAAATCGTAACAATCAGCAGGGTTTGCCACAGCCCCACATGACCCACTACCCAGCCAAAGCGCAGGTACATGATGACCCCGAGGATGGTCAAAATCGACGGAGTAAACACGCCGCCAAAGGTGCCTAACCCCTCGGATTTATTTTCTTTGGACACAATGACGCTGCTGTCTGGTGATTTGGCCATGAGCTTTCCTAAACAGTGTTGCTGTTTAACCCGACACCGAGTCGGCGTAGGATGTCCAGGTTGAATAGGATCCCTGCGTTTTCTGTGAATTGGAGTAAAGCCGTTTCGAGGCATGGACCGTCCTGCACCCGCAGTATCCTAGCCTTATTGACGTCGGTACAGCCTGTTTCCACGGATTTCGGTGGCCAGAGTCTAGGGAGTTGCGCGCCCCCTCGGGTCTAGGGGTCGATCAACCGCCGATAGTGCTGCACATGCAGCGCGGCGGACTGGGACCAGGCGTACTGAGGTAAAATTTCGCGGCTTCGCTCCACCAGCGCTTGAGCGATCGCCGGATTGAGGCTTTTCACCATGGCCTGGGCGATCGCATCCACCGACTCCGGATTCACCAGCAGCGCCTGGTCAGGGTTGAGGAACTCGGTGAAGGGCGGTTGGTCGGCGGTGATCACCGGTAGGCCCGATGCGATCGCCTCCAGCACCACCAGGCCCCACCCCTCTTTGGTCGACGGAAAGCAAAACCCATCGGCGACTCGGTAGAGGGCAGGCAAATCATGATCAGGAATTACCCCCGGCAGCATCACCGCTTTACCAATCATCGCCCCGTACTGCGGCTCTAGGGCAGCGGCCAGAGCAAAAAACTCCTTGCGGTAGGGCTCGTAGTCAAACAGGGTGGCCCCCCCGGCAATCACGAGTTGGGCCTGGGGGTGGGTGGCCAGCACCTGGGCAAAGGCTTCTAGCAGCCGCAGAGAATTTTTGCGCGGTTCAATGCCCCCCACGGTGAGATAGATAGGGGAGCCGGTGAGGCCGTAGCGGGCTTTGATCGCGGTCTCCTCGCCCGAGGGGGTGGGGGAAAAGCGCTTCAGATCAACGCCGTTAATTACCCTGGGAGCCTCGATGCCGTAGTCGTGGCGGAGGGCCTGGTGCCAGCGATCGCTCACGCACAGACACAAATCCGGGTCACGAATCGACTTATCCTGACACTGCTGAAGATAGATACTGGGGTAGTCTTCGATGTGGTGGACGGTACGCACCACGTTGGGCACCCGCCCCATCTGCCGCAGTTGCACCAGGGCATTGGCCCCGATACAATCCTGCGCATGATAGACATCGTAGGTGTCTGGATGGGCCAAAAAATAATCCACAAATTCTTGAATGCGCTGACGAATGAGCGCATCGGTGGCCAGATCTGGGGATAGCCCCGTGGGGGCTGGCTGGGCAGGTACTAGACGCACCTGGGCCGGGGTAGCCCGCTCAAAGCCCTGACCGTCTTTGTCGAGGGCGTAGACGCAGACGCTATGCCCCAGTTCGGTGAGCGCTGTAGCCAGCTCTAGGGTGTGTACGACACTGCCCCGCAACTTGGTGGAGTAGGTCAACAGAGCAATGGAGAGAGGCTTAGCCATGGCACAAGGTCGATAGGGCTGTCTTGGGCATTATCCTCGCAGCGGCGGTAGAGGATCGGCAGGGGGCTTGCTCATTGGTTAGCGCCAGACAGGGCCAGACTTCCCAAAGATTAATGTCAAGACCAGGAAACCTTAACCCCAGACTGGGGGATAAGAGGATAAGCTTGACTGAATTCGGTAACTTTAGATACAAATTTCCTGGAGAGTTTCCATGTCTTCTCCCCAAGATCAGGCTCGTCGCCTTCTGGTTCGCCACCGGCAGCAGCAGCAAAACCGCCGGGCCACTATGCTAGAGCGCTCGACGCGGGAAGTGTTGCCGCCTGAAACCCACCAGTAGGTTCACGGACTGACCTCGCCGAGTTTAATCGGCCATTAACCAAGGCGATCGCCCCAGCGACCATCATTAAAAGAGGAACCATTGATGCATTGTCGCAATGCGGTTCGCACCTGACTCACATCCTCAGCCCGGTCTTGTGCCGGGCTTTTTTACGGCTACCCAGCGGCTGAGTACCCCCAGCGCCGATTTCCTCAGTCGCGCAGCACGTAGCCCACGCCGCGCATGGTCTGAATCAGGCGGCTTTCGCCCTCGGCTTCGAGCTTGAGACGCAGGTAGCGCACGTAGACTTCGATGATGTTGGAGTCGCCCATAAAGTCGTAGCCCCACACCTGTTCGAGAATGCGATCGCGGGTGAGCACCTGGCGAGGATTGGTCATCAGGTAGTCGAGCAGGTCAAACTCCTTGGCGGTGAGCTCAATCAGCCGCTGCCCCCGACGCACCTCCCGGCTTTTGCGATCGAGCACCAGATCGCCAAACACCAAGCTTTCGGCATCCTGGGGTTCAATGCGGCGCAGGTGGGCGCGCACTCGGGCCAGCAGTTCCTCAATGCTAAAGGGCTTGACCACGTAGTCGTCGGCCCCGGCGTCGAGCCCTTCCACGCGATCGCTCACCTCATCCTTGGCGGTAAGCAAAATCACCGGAGTAGCGGTCCCGGTCTGGCGCAGGCGGCGGCACACCTCCACCCCGGTTAGCCCCGGCATCATCCAGTCGAGAATAATCAGATCGGGGGTCTGGTCGCGAGCCGCCATCAGCCCCGAGAGGCCGTCGTGGGCCACGCTGACCTCATAGCCTTCGTAGGACAGCTCGAGCTGGACAAACTTGGCCAGCTTTTCTTCGTCTTCCACAATGAGAATGCGGGTGCCCATGGGGTGTCTCCTAGAAGGGTGAATGGGTGGAGGGGTGAGGGGATAGAGGGTTAGAAGGGTGAGGGAGTGGAGGGGATTAATAACGGGTTAAAGCCAGCACCTCAGGTGGGTATACGTAGGGTGAAGCGGCTGCCCTGGTTGGGCTGCGACTGGACGGTAACCTGCCCACCCATGGCAACCATCAGCGATCGCACCAGGGTCAGGCCTAACCCAGTGCCACCGCTGCAGCGCGATCGAGCCTCGTCTACCCGGTAGAAAGGGGCAAAGATATCGTCCTGACAATGGGCTGGTATGCCCACACCATGGTCTTGCACCTGGATAATAGCCCAGCCCGGCACCGACCCCAGGGATACCTGCACCGGCTGGTGGGGGTCACCGTAGCGGAGGGCATTGTCGAGGAGTTCGACCAGGACAGTGCGCAGCTTTTTGCGATCGACCTTAGCCACCACCGGACGGCATTCCACCACCTTGATCTGGGTTTCAGCGCCGATCTGGGCCGTCGCCAAGGCCACCGCTTCATACATGACATCCTGCAGTTCAGCCTCCTCCAGGCAGAGAATACTTTGGCCGTTGTCGAGCCGGGCCAGGTCGAGAATTTCGGTAAGCAGTCGGGTCGTGCGATCGGCCTCGGCGGCGGCAATCTCTAGACCCTCCCGCTGGGCGTCAGTTAGGTTATGCCCCCGCCGCAGGGTGCTCTCCAGGTAGCCCTGCACTAGCGACAGGGGCGTTCGCAGCTCGTGGGAAACGTCGTTGACCAGCCGCTTTTGTTGTCCCCAGGCCTTGGCCAGGCGGGCCAGCATCATATTGTAGGTGCGCACCAGTTCCTGTACCTCGGTGGGGGCAGACTCCAGGTTGAGGGGGCGGTCGAGGGTCTCGGCGGTCACCTGGCTGGCCAGCAGGTTGAGCTGGCGAATCGGGCTCAGGGTACGGCGAATGTAGAGGGCAAAGGCCGTGGCCAGCAGGCTGGTGAGCAGCAGGCTGGTGAGCAGCAGCAGGCGTATGAGCCGCTGCAACCCCTGAAAATCGGTGGTAATGTCGTTGGCAATGTAGAGGGTGGCGGCGGGCAGCCCGGCCACCTCCAGGGGGCTAGCGCAGACCACCAGGTGCCAGCCTGCCATGGGCAGAATGTCTACCCCCATGGGCATGGGCGTATTCAGCAGGGCCTGGCTGACGCCGGAGGTTTGCCACGAGCCCATGGTCAGGGTGTCTGACTCGGCCAGGCGATCGCCCGTTGGGGTCTCGACCCAGATGGCTAAGTCGCCCATCGTGCGATGATCGATGACCTTGGTCAGGGCCTCCTGGGCCGGCATGGTTTGGCTGTAGTAGCGCACATCCTCCTGTAGGCGATCGGCCACCAGGGCCGCCTGCTGGCGGTGGCTATAGAGCATGACCTGCTGCATACGCCAGCCCATCCAGGTGGTCATCGAACCCACCCCCACCAGCGACGTCAACACAACCCCGGCGGTAAGGCGAGTTTGCATGGAGGCTGGATCGACTCGCCAGCGGCGCAGTGGGCGCAGCAGGGGAGCAATCGAGGGTAGCCGAAAATTTGCCATGGAAACGAGTTAGGGATTGCACTTAGGGGCAGGCCAAATCAACCGCATCGAATCCGCCAGGATTTGTGCTGGGGAAAGGCCAAATTAGCGGCTGAGCTAAGGTCTTGATCTCGACTCTAACAGCCCATTCTGAGAACGGGCTGATATACGGCGTTGGCCACTGCGCTTAGGACACGGGTCACTGCCACTGGCATCAACGGGGGCAGCGCACTGGCTATAAAACCACAGCAACACTTACGGGATTCTCAGGGCAGTCTCAGGGGACCCAGATTGAATGAAGGCAATGGCCCAGGGGTTCGATGCCCGGGTCGCCCCCCGTCGCTCTCTCGATCCCTCTAGAATTCCCTCTAAGATTATGTATACCAGACCCAAATCGCCCCCGGTATCGGCCAAGATGTTTCGATTTTTGCTGTGGCTCAGTATTGCGTTGGTAGCGGCCCCAGGGGCCCCGGCCCTAGCTCAAACCCTGGCGCAGGGGGCGGCGGCAAATTCTGACCTATCCTTCTTTGGGTCGCTGCAGCAGCAGTTGGTGAACGCCCTGGCCTGGATTGACGGTCTGGGGGCGATCGCCCCCCTGGCCTTTATTCTGCTCTATATTGTCATCACCGTCGCCTTTGTGCCCGCCTCGATAGTCACCCTGGGGGCCGGGGTCGTGTTTGGCGTGCTCAAGGGTTCGGCGCTGGTGTTTGTGGGGGCCATGCTGGGGGCCACGGCGGCGTTTTTGGTAGGTCGCTACGTGGCGCGGGGTTGGGTGGCCAGCAAGATTGCCGGTAGCCCCCGATTCCAGGCCATTGACGACGCGATCGCCCAGAGCGGTCGCAAAATTATCTTTTTGCTGCGGCTGTCGCCGGTTTTTCCCTTTAACCTGCTCAACTACAGCCTGGGGCTGAGCCAAATTTCCCTCAAAGACTACGTGATTGGCACGGTGGGCATACTGCCCGGCACCATTATGTACGTCTACCTGGGGTCGCTGGTGGGCAACCTAGCCACCCTGGGAGCCGACAGCAGCCAGTCCCCCGAGGCGGTCAAAATCCAGTGGATTATTCGCCTTGTGGGCCTGATCGCAACGGTGGCGGTCACCCTCTACGTCACTCGGATTGCCCGTCAGGCGCTCAACGAGGCCCTGCCAGCCCAGGCCGATGCAATCTCCCCAGACAAGGTTTAGCCATCCAATAGGGCGCTGGGATAGTACCTAGGACATAAACTCTAGCGAGCATCTGGCAAGGTTCAGACAACGGGGTCCAGAAGGCCGGAGCCGCAGCGCTGGGCTGGTTGGCCCTGCTGTCGGCGTTGCCCATCCTCCTGGGGCGAGCCAAGAACAGCAATCAATAGGGTGTGGTCAGACCATCCCCCCAGGGCGGGCGCTATGCTGGTGTCGGTGTTTTAAGGTCGCAAACCCATGCCGGTAAGACTAGGGCTACGCGGTTGGCTGGGTCGCTTGGCCTGGGGTTTGGTGCTGGCCCTGATCCTGCACCTGCTGACCGCCGGGCCGGGGCTAGGCCAGCTGTCAGACACCGAGCCAGTGTTTCTCGACGGACTGTTTTTGTTCAATGTACCGGCGGCGGGCGATCTTACCGCCGCAGAGCGGGCGCTAGCCATTCAAACCAACCTGGGCCCCCTGATCGAGAGCGCTGATGAGGTGCCAGTCAAGGCCGAAATTCGCCGGGTCACTGGCAGCGATGGCACCTCCCAGGGCGGCAATCCGGTGATTTTTGCGGGCGATCGCTACATCATGACGGTGACCAACGCCGACCTCAAGGCGGGTGGAGCCAATAGCCTCACAGCCCAGGCCGATCGGTGGGTCAATACCATTACCACAACACTCTCCCAGGCTAGATCTGAGCGTCAAAATGGCTTTTTGACCCGAGCCCTGATCAAGGCCCTGGCCGCCCTAGCTACCGCCCTGACCATTCACTGGCTGGCAGGGTATCTCTGGCACCGCTGGCTGCGGCCCTTTCTGGACCGGTTTTCCTTCTCGCCGCTAGACCCCGACAATCCCGAGCACGAGGTCACCAGCTTCAATCTGTTCTTTCGCTTCACCCTGTTTTTGGTGCGGGGGGCGGTGTGGTTTACGGCCCTGGCCTACATCGCCAATCTGTTGCCCCTGACGCGGCGAGCGAGCTACCGGGTGGTGCTCAGCCTCCGGGATGGGCTGTTTGCCCGGAACCTGTTGTTGGGCAGCCGGTCCTACTCCCTGCTCGATTTGCTGCTGGTAGCAGCAACCCTGCTGGGGCTGGTAATTTTGGCCAGCGCCCTGACCAACCTGCTGCGATCGCGGGTACTGCGGGCCACGGGCATCAGCCTGGCCGCCCAGGAGGCGATCGCAGTGCTGTCTAAATACACTCTGCTATTGCTGGGTGCCGTGGTCATACTACAGCTCTGGGGCCTCGACCTCAGCTCCATCGCGCTGGTTGCCAGCGGGTTAGGGATTGGGGTGGGCTTGGGCCTACAGGGCCTGGTCAAAGACTTTGTCAGCGGCCTGGTGCTGGTGTTTGAGCGCCCAGTCCAAGTGGGCGACTTTGTCGACTTTGGCCAAGTGAAGGGCACCGTAGCCCGCATCGGCTCTCGCAGCACCGAAATTCGCACCCTCGACCAGGTGGCCATCATCGTGCCCAACTCTCGGTTTTTAGACTCAGAGGTGATCAACTGGAGCCACGGCAACCCAGTGTCGCGCATTCGGCTGCCGGTAGGGGTGGCCTACAGTGCTAACCCCGAGCAGGTCAAAGTGGCTCTGCTCGAAGCCTGCGACAAAAATCAGGATATTCTTTCGGCCCCTGCCCCCCAGGTATTTTTTCTGGGCTTTGGCGACAGCGCCCTCAACTTTGAGCTAATGGTGTGGATTGCCCAACCCAGTCGCCAACTCGTGATCAAAAGCGATCTGTACTTTGCCATCGAGGCCAGCCTAAGACACCATGGCATCGAGGTGCCCTTTCCCCAGCGAGACCTACACATTCGCTCAGGGCACCTGCCCATTCACCTCTCCGCCGAGGCCCAGCAGCTTTTAGATCGTCTAGCCAATCACCCAGACAAAAGCTAGCCCCCGCCCATTAAGCAACGCGCCATTTTTTCCTCGCCCGCTGGCTGAACATTGGGCTGACCAAAAAAAAAGAGCGTTTTAGGGAAAGTTAGCTAAAATTACAGCCGTATTTGCAGAGAAACCAGGGTTCTACACCCGCAATTTCCCCGAATTGGTAGCCTGAGGGGTTTCTCATGTGAGGAGTATAGGGAGATTTCCATGAAACCAGCCTGGCCCAACTTTGCCCTTAGCCGCTGGTCAAAGCGGCTGTTAAAAACGCTTTCGCTGTTTATTGCCACAGTCTTTTTGATTACGGGCCTCACGGTACCGGGGCAGAGCGCTGGGCAGCCCACGCTCCCCACCGCTGATGCCGATGCCGGTATCGAATCGCTTCTGGCTCAAGACCCCAATACCTCGGGCAACGCCACTCTCTACTTTCAAACTCCCACCTTTACGGTCAGCGTTCATCCCCGAAATACCGCCAATTTGCAGATGAACGTCTACAACAAAGACACCAACCAGGCGGAGCAGCTCAACGCCCCCGCTACTTTCCGAGGGTCGGTCAACCAGGATGGTTGGGTCAGCTACGACAGCTTTGGCTCGCGCAACGGTCGCAACGTCATCTATCGGGCCAGCGGCAACCGCAATGCCTACCAGGCCCGCCTAGAAATTCTCGATGCCTCCACCAACTCCGTCATCCTCAGCCAAA
This sequence comes from Nodosilinea sp., assembly GCA_041739575.1. Classification (GTDB taxonomy): domain Bacteria; phylum Cyanobacteriota; class Cyanobacteriia; order Phormidesmidales; family Phormidesmidaceae; genus Nodosilinea. The sequence continues at coordinate 10,111 of JBGSNT010000194.1, forward strand.
ACAGCATCAGCATTTCAGCCTTTAACATTCCGCCCGGAGACACCGGCACGGGATCCGGGAATCTGGCCAATACTGTTCTTGCCTTTGAAACCCAAAACTACGCCGTGCGCATCTTTAACGACAACAACGTCCGCAAGATGAATGTGTACAACAAGTCGTCAAGCCAGCAAATTGTGAACGGTCAGCCCGCCACCCCAGAGCTACCGGGCATGGACCCTTACACCTGCTGGGTCAGCTACTTTGGCGGACAGTCGTTTAACGGGGCGTCAGCTCGCTTCTTTGCACGGGTGTCTGGCGATGGTCAGGCTCGACTGGAGGTGCTGGATGCCAACGGTGGGGTTCTGCTGTCAGAGCCTCGGGTCACCTCTGCGCCGCTGGTCACCAATATTCCCCAGCAGGATCGGCCCCAGTGCTTTGGCAATAGCGGCACTGTCGCCGAAAGCGCTGCCCTGGCTCCCTACATCGCGGCGGTGTTTGGCGGCGAGAATGAGGTGCAGCAGCTGCAGCAGTTGCTTAACTCCAATCCGGCCTTTCGGAACTCTGGAGGCCTATCCTGCGTCGTTAACCCGCGTCTAGAGAGGGCTCGTCAGGGGCAGTTTATCAACGCCGCTGAGTGCACCGACTACAACGATGCGGCTGCGATCGTGAACCTCCTGAGGGGGCGCGGCTTTAACTCACGCCTGGTCTATCGCAACTTCCGGTACCGCTAGGGTGCTTAAGACCGGGTTGCTGGGTAGCGAGCCCGTTGGCAGACTATCCCAGCCGCCCGGTTAGTTTCCGTAGCATTTTCTCAATGACTCAAAACCTGCCGCTGGCCCCGGGGCCAGCGGCAGGTTTTTAAGGGGCCAGCCGCGCTTTTTTGAGGCGGTTTTCTTCGTACCAAGCGGCGATCGCCGGTACCCAGGCGGCAAAGTGGGGCCAAATTTCTTCGCACATCTTCTGGGCTTCCAGCTGAGCGTCGGCCTTCCAGCGCAGGTCCAGCAGGTGCATGACCGATCGCACATTGGCCGACATCACCCAGTGCTGGCGAATATCGAAGGGGATCAGTCCTCGGGCATGCTCTTCGGCAAAGCCCTGGTCAATGCGGGTCTTGTAGCGACGGCTAGCCTCTAGGCACCAGTCGAGATCCTGCTGGCGGGCCTCGGCGGTGTAGGCGTACTTCTTGCCCTGGCGATCGGTGTAGTCGCCCAGGGGCCGCAGATAAAAGACCTCTTCTACGTCACGCTTGCCGTCTACGACGTCAATAATGCGCTGTCCGGTATAACGAAAACTCTGTACATCGAACGAAACGCCGACCCGATGGGTGCGGATCTGCTGCATGGTGCTGTGGGGAAACCAGCCGACGTTAAACACAATCTGAGGGTGCTCTAGGGGGCCGTAGTGGCCGCGCCCGCCCTTGAGCAGGCTGGTGACTAAGATTTCGCCGCAGCGCTCTTCGCTGGGCCACTGGGCGCGATCGTGCGCCACAAAGCCCTCGGCGTAGTCTTGGTGCATGGCCGCATACATGGTCTGTTGAGGGTTGGGGGTTTGAGAAATAACCTCAACGGTGAAGCGATCCATGGCTCAGATTTCCGGGAGTTAGGCAATCCATAGCTTAGATTTCCGGGGGTTAAATGTCCAGATACTCCACATATTCAACGGCAGACCGGCGGGCCTTGGGCATAGACGCCTGGGTAGATGCCTCGACCGCTGAGGCTGTGACCTGTAGATCCGGAGTGGCGGTTGAACTGGTTGCTTCCAAGCGGGGGGGCGGCTCTGCAATCGCTGCTGCAAAGCCAGGGGATCGGCTAACCGCTCGATCTGCCACGCCAGCCTCGTCAGAGGCAGATTCTACGATAAACGGCATTGCAGGACTGGGGGCCAATGACTGAGTTTGGCGCAACAGGGCGAGGCCTTCTTCGAGGGCCGATCGCACGATCGCATCATTCTCCTGACCGAGCCTGAGCTGAAAGCAGTCGATCAGGTGCGATCGCACCGACAGCCCTACCAGATACTCCTCATCCATCTGGGCCAGGCGTACCAGCCGCCGCACCGCCACCAGCCGCTTCAACGGGTCGGGATGGCTGAGCAAGCCGAGGTTGTGATCGACCTGGGCCATGGGGGAGGCATCCCACAGGTCATCGCTGCGGCCTGCCGTGGGCGATGACCGCAGCAGCGCCCCCACCGCAAACAGCGCCAGAGCCCCCTGCCCGGTGAGCAGCAGCGCCATCAGCAGCGAATGGGTGCTGTGCCACAGAGCCGTAAAGGTGTAGGTGCTGGCCCCCGTCACTAGCCCCAGCACCAGCGCCTGCTGTCGGGGGGTGGTGGGCAGCGGTAGCCCCTGCTGAAGACGCTGCATCAACCCCTTGCGCTGACGGGGCGACAGCTGTAGCAACTGCTGATAGGCCACTAGGCCGACCCCTGCAGAAATCACCAGCGCGCCATTGACTAGCCCCAAGGCCAAGCTGCCCAGGCCTAAACCCCACACTTGGGGATGCTTAGGGCGGGGGATCAAACGCTGCCACCCCTGACTTACTAACGCCGGCGCAGGACGGGGCGACGGGGTCGGGGAAACATCCAAGGACGGTCGAGGCAGAACGGGGGAAACCACAGGAAATTGCTGCAAATAGGCGTAACAAACCAAGGCCTAGCATAGCTTGCCAACCTATCTTAGGTGCCTATTTGCAGGAAAACTAAAGCTACTCCCCCCGATCTACCCATCCCCCATCTACCCCCTAGGCCACGCAGATGCCGTACTGGGGCAGCAGCTCGTGAATAATGTAGAAGTGGTGGGCCTTAAGGGCATCGTGAAAGAGCTTCCAGTTGCTGGTGAGAAATTCGGGCGAGTAGGCCAGGCGCATGTCTCTGCGATCGCTCCCCACCTCATCCCCCAGCGCCTGCTGCTTCCAGGAACCGTCTCCCGTAGCAATGTACCTAACCTGGACGGGGCCAAAGCTAAAGTGGCCCTTGGCGATGTGGGTCAACCACTGCCGATGACGACTCGGGCCATCGCCCCGAATACTCTGCAACAGCGCTGCTATTTTGCCGCGATCGGCCTCGGGCAGACCAGGGGCCGGGGCCTGGGGATCGCCCCATCGGTACCGCTGCATCGCTTTACACAGGGCATCGGCGGCGGCTAGGTAGTCCGTGGGGTTGTCGCGCATGATTTTTTCTCCCCGGCCATTGGTGTAGCCCCAGCGCAGGTAGGGGCAATCGGGGTTGCTGAGAACCGTACCGTGGCCGAGGGGCAAGGCACCGCCAATAAAAAAGCCCGTCAGTCGATTTCTCAGGCTTTGATCGGGGTTATTGTCGCCATCGACTAGGTCTCGGGCGCCATTGATGGCATGGCTGACCCCGGCAAAACCCTGGTGGGCCCAGGTGTCGGCAAACACGTGCAGGGAAATGCCGAAGCGATGCAAACCGTAGCGACGGTGGCGCTGCTCAATGCATTCACGCACCATGTCCTGGGCGACGGGGCTGTTGGGGCGGCAGATCAGTTTTTCGATAAAGGTGCCCGGCGGGTCTTGTCCGGCGGGCAAGCCGCCGTTGCCCGGCAAAAAGTGAAACGGAATCCACACCTTGTAGTTGTCTAGCTCTTTGAAGTTGCGGTAGTCCAGCATTTTGTGGGCCGAACTCATGCGATCAAACAGGGCCCCGTTGTCAAAGCGAATCAGCCCCGACTGGGTCGAGTCGTCGACGTACTGAGCGCAGTGGGCCACAATGTTGGCCTCTAGGTGCTCAAACCCCGCCAACCGGGCACACACATAGGTGACCCCATGGTGAAAATCAATTTGCATGACAGTGACCTGGCTAGCAGCTCGGCCAACGGCTCCGTAAGCAAATATGGCCCTAAAAAATTAGGGTACAAGGTTGAACGTCCCCCGAGATATTAAGCATTGTAAGGAGTTGCTCAGGGTGCCGGTTGGCTTGAATCCGCTGGCTGCGATCGCTGAAAGGACTGGTGAATGGCGTTGAGCACTGGGTCAATGTCAGCGGTGGTGTCACCGTAGTAGCTGGTGATGGTGGCAGTGGCTCCCTCGTAGCCCACATAGGTAACAAACGCATTGGGCAAGTCTTCAGGAATTTCACTCAGCCAAAGGCGAATGGCGGTAACGCCGTCAATGTTAGCGGCATCGTAGCGGATGACGGTATAGCCCTTGGCTTGAATAGCCGCTAGCGACTCACCCACCACTTCCTTGGGCGGGGCGTCTTGCCAGATGACCTCAGTTCGCATGGCGGGCAGGCTGTCGCTGGCGGGGCCAGCGGCAATCACCTGGGGCGCATCGGCCTGCTCGCTTACCTGCCACCCGGTCGGAAAGGCGATGGAAAACAGATCTGTGTAGGTATAGCTGGTCGTCTCGAAAGTCGGTGTCCCTTGATTCGCTGGAGCTACGTCAACCGCCAGCAGCCTCGCCGGAGTTTGGGCCAGAACGGAGGAGCCACCGACCGTTAGGGCCATCGTCCCTAGCACGAGTCCCCACGTCTTTAGGGTGTTCTGCATGGATACTCTCCTCTGGGTCAACCAAACGCTGCTCTAGTATCGCCCATAAACGGGCAAGGACGATTAACGAGAGCTGCCAGCGGGTGGGAAATCGTGCTCATACACCCGCTGTAGTGGCCATTTCGCCCCCATCTGCGATCGCGTAGCTGGCAGCTCACCATCACAGCACAACGCCTGCACCGAGATCAGCGGTGTTGCTGAATCGACGCGGGAGATGCCGTCACCTAACCCTTGAGAATAGCCGTAGCGATCGCATTCCCCGCTTCCTCATGCACCCCCAGCGAACCCCGCAGCCGCACAGTCTCTACCCCTGGCAACGCCGCTAACGACTCCATCTCAGCCTTCGAGGCCGGGGGCGACTGCTCCCCAATCACCACCATCAGCGGCACCGCGATCGCCTGCGCCCAGCCCAGGTACTCATCCCGCGAGGTGGCCGGGTCGAGGGTGCCGGTGACAAACGCCGCCGGGGCATAACGGGCGTTGGCCTGCTGGGTAATGGCGTGCTTTTGGGCCATGAAGTCTGGCGTCAGCGTGGCGTCATCCACAAACACATGGCGCTCGTACATCCACCGCAAAAAGGCCGGTGTGGTGTTGAGGCCGTAGAGGGCGTCGCCCACCAGGGGCGATCGCACCAGTTCGCGCAGGCCGTCGCGCATCGCCTGGGGTGCACCCATCACCGCCAGGGGGCCGCGCCAGGTGGGGGAAGTGAGCACCAGTCTCGACCAAACATTGGGCTGGTCGGCCCCTAGCCGCAGGGCATAGCCAGCGGCATGGCCAGCCGCTACTACTGCAATCGGTTCGGCAAAGTTGCCCTGCACGAAGTCGCGCAGGCAATGGTAAAAGAGGTTGGGTCGGTAATCTAGCGGTAGCCGACTGGAGTCGCCAAAACCGGGCCAGTCGAGGGCAGTTACCCGATAGCGCGAGGCCAACCCCTTCGCCAGGTCCCCCATCTCTGACCGGGATGAGACGGTGCTGAGGGCGGGTAATAGCAAGATGGGTGCGCCTTCTCCCAGCGTTTCGGAGATGACGGTAACGGGTTGGCTCTGCCACTGCCAGCGATAGGTGGACACGTTTCCCCCCAACAGCGGTTGGATATCGGCGTTGGGGGCTGAAGCGGTTGAACGGCTCATTGAGGGTGTTTTCATGGAGCGATGGTCGTTAACGGTCTATTTTTTGAGCGGCAGATCAGCGGTTAGGGGAACGCGATATCTGCCATGGGTTGGGGCGTTGTCTATGCCCTCAGTTTAGTGAGCTTGTAGGTTGAGCTAGCAAAACCCAAGGCCAAACATTAGTTCAGTCTTCTGCCTGTCTATCCTAACGCCGTACTCGATAGGCCATGCTGGTTACATCCATGACAATCTGGTTAGTCATGGATTGGTAAACGCTCTGTGCAGCTGGTTCTCTTCAAGCTTTCATCGCTATGTTGAGCGGGGTGTGTATTCTGAAGATTGGGGGATTAAAGGCAAGATTTGTTGGCCGGAAAAGGTTGGCGCAGAGTAAAAATTCCTAGTACGCGTTGGGCTACTTTGCGATAAGGCAAAGCCTACGCACGCTCAACTCAGCCTACAGCTAACTTTATTACGGTCGACTCCATCTCGTTGTCATCCTGGGCCATTTCGAGTCCAGAAGCATCAGTCAGCACTCCTCCCAAAAAATAGCATCTACTATAGTAGAAAGGTAGTTTTTACGGAAAAGGGCCGGAGTGAACCTCCCATGCTAACTTTAGACAATCTTAAGAATGAAGCTGCTCCAGTATTAAGCTTTATTGAGCAGAAATGGGATCAGTTAACAGGAAATGCACGTGGCGGACATAAAGACAAGCTAGCGTCTTGGACAGCTTTAGCTGCAACTTCAATTGACGGACATCTGGATGATACTGATCCAGACACTCCTTACATTCTTTTCCTTCCAAATGATTTTGTTTTCCCTGGCGGAAGATTTGTAGTTCAATTCTACTGGGATAGTTACTTTATCATCCTATCGCTATTGCGTGGGGATAGATTTGAACTAGCAAAAGGGATGGTTGAGAATTGCCTATTTTTAGTTGAACAGCACGGGATGGTAATTGCTAATCGAAAGAGATGGGCGGCAGGTTCGCAATTACCTTTTTTATCTGAGATGGTTAAAGAAGTTTATCAAATTAGCAGAGATAAGCTTTGGCTGGAAAAGGCATTACCTGTATTAGAGAAGGAATATAGGCATTATTGGCTCAACCAAGAGCACCTTGCCCATCGTGGCCTTAGCCGTTACCATGCGCCATCATGCTTTCCGACAGAATATATTGCTTCAATTACTTTGGACAACGAAGCTACATGGGATTTATCGCCACGCTTCGATGTGGAAGATGTTCTATATCTCTTACCCATTGACTTGAATAGTAACCTTTGTGTCTATGAAAGAAACTTTGCTTATTTTTATGGGCAGCTCAACCAGGAAGAAGTAGCAAGGCCATGGAGAGAATCCGCTCAAAAACGTTTAGAAGCAATCAATGAACTAATGTGGGATGAGCAGGATGGTTTTTACTATGACTACAATTATAAAAACAATGAGAGAAAGAAAGTGAAGTCTCTTGCAACTTACTTCCCCCTTTTTTATGGATTAGCAAATATCGTTCAGGCAGAAAGATTGCGTAGCAATCTCCCCCTCTTTGAAAAAGAATTTGGACTTGTCACATGTGATCAGGATTACGGTTACAGCGATCGCCAATGGAATTGGCCAATAGGCTGGGCACCTCTACATTGGATTGTTTACAAAGGCTTGAAGAATTACAGATATGATGAAGATGCTAGGAGAATTGCTTTGAAGTGGTTGAATTTAAATTACAGCATCTGGGTGCAGACTGGAAAATTTTTTGAAAAATATGATGTCGTGCAAGGTAGTCATAAGGTATTAACAGACAGGTACAGAAATCAAGATGGTTTTGGCTGGACCAATGCAGTATTCCATGCTCTTGCTGTAGAGTTGACAACCTAGAAACTCTTGATTTCTGATTGAAGAAAGGTGACTTAAGTATTACGGAGAAGAACTCTATTATGTCAGATGAATTCAGAAAAATTGAATACGATAATCTGTACAAAGAAATTCTAGAAAATTCAAATAAGGTATATCTAGTCTTGAATGTCTGCGTGACGAGTACAGCCGCCCTTCTAGGCTATGTCCTCACATTAGATCCCAGTAAATTACCACCAAAGGAACTAGGTTTACCCTTCCTCCTGCTACTTCCATTTTCGATTATATTGCCTTCAATAATTTTTGTTAGCAGCTCTCACAATTCAACTGTTAGGATAGCCACATATTTAAGAGTGTTTTACGAAGAAGATCAGAGGGATATCTCATGGCAGAGGCGGATGCAAGAGTTAAGAGAGAATGGAAAGCCGAAATATCGGGTGTTCAATATTAGCCTGAAATCAATATTTCTAGTACTCGGCTTCATATGTATTTCTCTATCTATTATATCTAGCTTGTATATTTGGAGTCAGTCATTTAACAGGCTTGCGTTCATTCTTTATATATCTCTCGTTCTATTTTTAGGATTTCAACTGATATCTTTATCGAGGGAATTAGAGAGGAAGTGGTCTGCAGGTTTTTTTAGTGAGCTTATCAAGTTTTGGGAAACTCTGAAGGAGAAAGAAAAAAACAATATGCATTCCCAGCAACCGTAGCGGCAGCAGGATGGCCACTGCCCACCTTTCAACTCTTGGTTTACTCTCCAGTCGGCTCTAGCACCTTCAATAAAACATCTGTTCTGATGCGAAACCCTGATTCAATCAACTTTTCAAACTAAACCTTTGCAGACGAAATATATCCCTCTTGCTTCGCCAACACAATGATACTCAGAGGGCCGCAAACGGGTATCTAAAGAATATTCGCCGCTTTATTAGCGAAGATGCATTCACGACCCATTTTTAACCACGGCGCAGGTCTTCTTCTAATTATTTAGGGGTGGTTTGGCATCATTCCCATCCTTACCAGATAAGGTGACTCGACCCAGATCTTGGGGATGCAACTACTTGATTGGAGTAGTGGGCACTGTCCACCCTACGGTGTGTCTACTATATTCTGCTAGGCGATGCTGCTGCCAATGTCATCGGGCCTTCTATTGGGTGGCCGGTAGGTTCTTTAGCCTCAGTTAACCCTTCATCCAGTGCTGCGATCGCCCCTATCAGCCTCCTCCTATCACCATCGCCACCCCCGGTAGCTTCATCGGCCCCCCTGGGGGGTTCTTGCGCCGCCGTCGATCCTTTATCCAGACGCTGCGATCGCTCCTACAGACCCAAAGATCCTTCAGCCACCAACAGCGATCATTCATCCCGTAGGCAAAATGCTTTATCCACCCTTGCAGATCGTTCGTCTCACACCGTCGAAGCTTCTACCAATAGGGCAATAGGTTCATAACGCCAAGCGTTATAACGCCCGGTTCGCTCATTTCTAAGGAGGTTCATCAGATTCTGGCCCCAACAGCGTGTAAATACTCGCCGGGAAGTTGAGGGCTTGTAGGATACGCTGCTGTAAAGGCGTCAGTTCGGTCAGATGGGCATAGGTCGGGC
>JBGSNT010000238.1:0-19361 GCA_041739575.1 Nodosilinea sp.
TCGGACAGCGAGATCGAGGCGCTGCTGACCCAGCGGCGGGAAGCTCGAGCGGCGAAGGATTTTGCGGAGGGCGATCGCATCCGCGACCTGCTGCAATCCTCAGGCATTACCCTAATCGACAAGCCCGGCGGCGTGACAGAGTGGCATCGTTAATGCTGCCACTCATATTCAGCAACGCCCATCTAGGCCATGGTCAACCTCCTCAACGGCTCCCGGCCCGTTCGCCCGCACCGATAGACTAGAAGGGTTAGGAGGAGGCAATCCCAAATGGCAGAGCGCACTATGGGGTTTTGGTCGGTGGTAGCGGTCGGCATCGGCGGCATGGTCGGCGGTGGCATTTTCGCGGTGTTGGGGTTATCGGTGCAACTGGCCCAGGGTGGTGCGCCTTTGGCGTTTGCGATCGCCGGTGTGGTGGCCTTACTCACCACCTATGCCTACGTCCAGCTCTCCGTTGCCTTCCCCAGCCGGGGGGGCACCGTCACTTTTCTCAATAAAGCCTTTGGTACCGGCCTATTTACCGGCGGCATGAATCTGCTGCTGTGGTTGAGCTACGTCGTGATGCTGTCTCTCTATGCCTCTGCCTTTGGCAGCTACGGGGCGGTTTTCTTTCCCGAGGCGGCTCAGGTTTGGGCCAGACATGTCCTCATCAGCGGGGCGATCCTAGGCATCACCGGGCTCAATCTGCTGAGCGCCGATTTGATTGGTCGGGCCGAAAGCTGGATCGTGGCCTTTAAGCTGATCATCCTGGGGGTCTTTATTAGTGTGGGCGCGCGCGGCGTTGACTGGGCACAGCTTCAGCCCTCCACCTGGGCATCGCCCCTGGCGGTGATCTCTGGCGGCATGATTATTTTCCTGGCGTTTGAGGGCTTTGAGCTGATGGCCAACACCGCCGAAGATGTGCGGCAGCCTGAGCGCACCCTACCCCGCGCCTATTATTCTGCGGTGATATTTGTGCTGTTACTGTACATTCTGATCGCTGGTATCACCGTGGGGTCCCTACCGCTGGATGACATTATTACGGCGAAGGAGTATGCCCTGGCGGCGGCGGCCAAACCGTTTCTGGGGCAGGCTGGGTTTAGCCTAATTGCGATCGCGGCGCTGCTTTCAACCGCCTCTGCCCTCAATGCCACCCTCTATGGCACATCCCGCCTGAGTTTTATCATCGCCAAATCTGGGGAGTTGCCTGCCGCCTTAGAAAAAAAGATTTGGAATCAGCCGATTGAAGGGCTATTGCTGACCAGCAGTGTGACCCTAATCATTGCAAACTTCTTTGACCTCTCCAGCATATCTACCATGGGCAGTTCGGGATTTTTGCTGATTTTTGCGGTCGTGAATTTTGCCAATGTGCGGCTGTATCGTCGGACCTATAGCTATCGCTGGATTTCATTATTGGGGGCGGCGGCCTGTCTGGCCGCTGTGATTGTGTTGTTGGTTCAAACGGCCCAAACCCATCCTCGCAACCTTTGGGTTGTCATTTTAATGGTGGGCCTGGCCTTTTCGATTGAAGCTATGTATCGAAGATTCTCCAACCGCGAAATTCACCTGAACCACCCGCCCCATTGATGGTTGTCAGCATCAGCACTGCCTTACAGTGGATGTGCTTTCAGATGCAGCTCGCCCCCTTAGCAAACCCTGATGGTGGTCGATGAAGGCGGAACCCGGCGTCGATAGGCACACTCCTCCTAGCGCATCTGCTTAACGTATCTTTAGACTTCCCTCCCTGGGGTAGAGGTGCATCGCCGTTGGGTTTGTCATAGTTGCCTACAGGCCTTGTTCAAGTCTGCAAAGCATTATCGCTAGGGTCAGTTTCTGTACCTGGAGCCAGATTTGTAATAGGTCAGCCAACCTTTTTGATTATGCCCCTATGGCTCAACCTACCTCTGCATCAAGCAATTCTGTTCAGGCTTATCTGAAAGAGATTGGCCGCATCCCCCGGCTGACCCGAGAGGAAGAGATCTCCCTGGGCAAGCAGGTGCAGCGGTTGAATCAGTTGACCGATCGCTACGACGCGCTGTCTAAATCCCTTGGTCATCAGCCTTCTCAGGTCGCTTGGGCCGCCGCCGTCAACCTATCGGTGGAGGAGCTAGAACGCCATGTGACGACGGGCAAGGCTGCCCGTCGTCACATGGTGGAAGCCAACCTGCGTCTGGTGGTTTCCATTGCGAAGAAGTACACCAAGCGCAACATGGATTTAATGGACCTGGTGCAGGAGGGCACCCTGGGTTTGCAGCGAGGGGTGGAGAAGTTTGACCCCACCAAGGGCTTTCGCTTTTCGACCTATGCCTACTGGTGGATTCGCCAGGCGGTGACGCGATCGATCGCCGAAAAAAGTCGCACCATTCGTCTTCCCATTCATATTTTTGAGAAGCTGAACAAGATCAAGCAGGCCCAGCGGGTGCTAGCCCAGGAGCTAGGCCGTACCGCCACCCTTGAGGATGTGGCCCTGCATTTAGATCTACCCATCGACCAGGTGCGCCAGTTTTTATCGCTGTCGCAGCAGCCCATGTCGCTCAATGCCCTGGTGGGGGACAAAGGCGATACCGAACTGGCGGATATGCTAGAGGATGAACAGGGGCGATCGCCCGAAGACTACGCCGCCCAAACCAGCCTTAAACAAGACATTTTCAGAGTTCTCGATCGCCTCACTCCCCAGCAGCGCGAGGTGCTGGTGCTGCGCTTTGGTCTGGGCTCTGGGGAGGGGCTGTCCCTCTCCAAGGTTGGTCAGCAGCTCAATGTCAGTCGCGAGCGGGTGCGCCAGATCGAGCGCGATGCTATAAAGAAGCTGCGCTACGTGCGCCAAGACCTGAAGGCCTATCTGGCTGGATAGCCTGCGACGGAGCGATCGCGATTCAACCAGCTATCGCCCAGCCTAAGGATGATTCCGGCCAAGAAATTACTCGAGAACGCTGCTTCCTCCCAAGGGCGCAGGCGCTGCGCCCCTACCTTTAGGTATCTTCATTGCCTAGTCCTCTGAGGCGGAAGTTAAGCCACTATGCCGACGCCCCTGGCACCCTAGCTCCTCTGCTATTGGCAGTAGTCATCCAACTTACGCCGCAGTCTACTAACGACCCAGCCTAGCCTGACCGCCATGGAGCCTGACTCAAGCCCGGCGATTTGCCGTAGGCTGGGGGAACTCGCTTTTGTATCGATCTTTACCTGTCATGGTCAAATCACCGTTTCGCCTCACTGCATTGCTGTCCTTGGGGCTAGCCCTGCTGCTGACTGGGGCTGCCTGTACTCAATCCCCAGAAGGCGGCCAAGCCAACGGCGCGGACCCCATGGCCGATGCCCTAGATCCCATCGACCCCGCTCCTATTGACCCCGTCCCCGCCGACCAGGTGGAGGACACCACGTCTCTCTTAGCCCTATCAGGGGACGGTCTCCAGCTGGTGGGTGATCAGAGCGGTTCCACGGTTCCCCTCGCCTTTGGCACCGAGATGACCCTGGTGACGGATGCCGTCACCAGCATTCTGGGCCAGCCCCTAGAGTCAGGGGAAAACAGCGAATGTGGCGCAGGCCCTCAAATCATTACCCAATGGCCCCAGGGCCTGACCCTGCACGCGGCCAATGGAGAGTTTATCGGCTGGTCGATGGGCCCCGCCACCGAACCAGGCCTCACCACTATGGCCGGGGTGGGGATTGGCTCCCCCCGCAGTGGCCTAGAGTCCGCCTACACCGTCGAGGTGTTTGAGAGCTCCCTCGGCACTGAGTTTTCGACCGGCAATCTGTTCGGCATTCTGAGCTCTACTGAACCGGATGCCGCGATCGAAGCTCTATGGGCCGGCACCGTCTGCAATTTCCGCTAGTGGGTTGCGTTGGGACGCGATCGGTGACTGGACCCAACCAAGGTTCACCGCCGCACCGGAATCTGTACGTCACTACGCTTCAGGGCATCGGGCAAAAACGGCCCATCGTAGAAAAACCGCCGGGGTGGGCCAGCCACCGTATAGTCAGGGTGCTCGGCCAACCAGGCCTGGAGTTGTCGAACACTGGTCTGGTAGGTCTCGAGATTGTAGCGGCCTCGGGTGCCTATGCTGACCACCAGCATGGGCGGAATATCCTCAATCTGGATGCCTGGAGCAACCTCCTCAGGCACAACATCCAGACTGCGGTAGAGAAAGGAGACGGAGGCATCGCCTTCGGATATTGCCCGTTCGGTCAGGGTGGCCACAGGGTAGCGGGTCTCGACCGGCGCCGTCATCGAGATCTCGTTGCTGCTGATATGGCGAAACAGCGGTGTAAAGCCCCGGGAGGGGGCCGCCTCCAGATTGCCGGAGGTTTGCACGGTGGCGGCCCGGTACCCAGGGTATTGCTTGATCTCGATCGCGCCGTCGGGGCTAGGGGGCGGAAAGCCCTCAGGCAGCGGGGCTGAGGCCGCACTGTAGGCCCCGAATAGGAGGGCGCTGGCGGCGGCGATCGCCACCACCCCAATCAGCCATAGGCTTTGATTCAATTTCATCACTGGGGATTCCGCATAGTCCCCTCAGTCTAACGAGGCTGTGGTGTCTTAAACCCACAAAAAAGCCGCCCTGCGTCAGGACGGCTTTTTTGCTAATTAACCCCGACTTCGGTTAGAAAGCCTTGGCGCTAGCTTAGTAGTCGAAGTCGCCGCCCATGCCGGCACCGGCGGGGGCACCTTCCTTGGGCTCGGGCATATCGACCACGATGCACTCGGTGGTGAGCACCATACCCGCGATCGAGGCGGCGTTCTGCAGGGCAGAGCGGGTCACCTTGGCGGGATCAACGATACCGGCTTCAAACATGTCGACAAACTCGCCGTTGGCGGCGTTGTAGCCGACGTTGAAGTCCTTCTCTTTGACGCGCTCGGCGATCACCGCACCGTTTTGACCGGCGTTTTGGGCGATCCGCATCAGGGGAGCGGCCAGGGCACGGGCTACGATCGCAGCACCGGTGTGCTCCTCAGCGGTGAGGTTGGCCTCAAGCCAGGTGGTGAGGTCGGGCACCAGGTGTGCCAGGGTGGTACCACCGCCGGGGACGATGCCCTCTTCAACGGCGGCCTTGGTGGCGTTGATGGCGTCTTCGAGGCGCAGCTTGCGGTCCTTCATCTCGGTTTCGGTGGCGGCCCCGACCTTGATCACGGCCACACCGCCGGAGAGCTTAGCCAGGCGCTCCTGTAGCTTCTCCTTGTCGTAGGTCGACTCGGTTTCGTCGATCTGGCGACGGATCTGCTCGCAGCGGGCCTTGACATCCTTCTCGTTGCCTTCGGCGACGATAGTGGTGGTGTCTTTGGTGATGGTGAGGCGGCGGGCCTGCCCCAGCATGTCGAGCTTGGTGTTGTCGAGCTTGAGGCCGGTGTCTTCGCTGATCACCTGACCGCCGGTGAGCACGGCGATGTCTTCGAGCATGGCCTTACGGCGATCGCCAAAGCCGGGAGCCTTAACGGCAGCCACGTTCAGCACGCCGCGCAGACGGTTGACCACCAGGGTGGCCAGGGCTTCTTTTTCGATGTCTTCGGCAATGATGATCAGGGGACGACCGGAGCGAGCCACCTGCTCCAGCACGGGCACCAGGTCCTGCACCAGGGCAATTTTCTTGTCGGTGATCAGAATGTAGGGCTCATCCAGCACCGCTTCCATGCGCTCGGTGTCAGTGACGAAGTAGGGAGATACATAGCCCTTGTCAAAGCGCATCCCTTCGGTGACCTCCAGTTCGGTGGTCATGGATTTGCCTTCTTCCAGGGAAATCACACCTTCGCGGCCCACTTTCTCCATGGCCTCGGCGATCATGGCACCCACTTCTTCGTCGTTACCGGCGGAGATGGAGCCAACTTGGGCGATGGACTTGGAATCTTCGACCGGGCGGGCGTGCTCGGCGATTTTCTCGACCAGGAAGGCGGTGGCTTTGTCGATGCCGCGCTTGAGGGAAATGGCGTTGGCACCAGCGGCGACGTTTCGCAGGCCTTCTTTGACGATGGCGTGGGCCAGCACGGTGGCGGTGGTGGTACCGTCGCCCGCGGCGTCGTTGGTTTTGGAAGCGGCCTGACGAATCAGGGCCACGCCGGTGTTCTCGATGTTGTCTTCGAGCTCAATTTCTTTGGCGATGGTGACGCCGTCGTTGACGATTTGAGGCGCGCCAAATTTCTTCTCAAGCACCACGTTGCGGCCTTTGGGGCCGAGGGTGACGGCCACGGCCTCGGTCAGAATGTCCATACCTCTTTCGAGGGCGCGGCGGGCGTTTTCGTTGTAAACAATGCGTTTAGCCATGGAATAGAGGTTCTCCAAAAAGAAGATATGAGGTGAATGCGAAAACGTGAAGGGAAGGGGTTTTTAGCGGTCAGAATTCACGGACTCGTAGGTTGGGTGAAGCGCTAGCGGAACCCAACGAAACTTGGCAGAGGCAATGGCAGATAATGCCTTGCAATTGGCGAAGGTCATGGTGGGCAGTGCCCACCCTACGACTCCAAAATCCCAACTCTAAAATCCAAAGTTGACTTAGCCGAGCACAGCGAGGATGTCTTTTTCAGACAGCAGCACAAACTCGTCGCCGCCCAGCTTGATGTCGGTACCGGCGTACTTGGAGTAGAGCACCTTATCGCCGATTTTGACTTCCATAGCCTGGCGGGTACCTTTATCATCGGTTTTGCCGGGGCCCACGGCGGTGATCTCGCCCACCTGAGGCTTTTCCTTGGCGGTGTCAGGGAGCAGAATGCCGCCAGCGGTGGTCTCTTCGGACGCACTTACTTTAATCAAAACGCGATCGGCTAGGGGCTTAACGCTAGATGCCGCCAAAGTGATAGCTGCCATACAATGCTTCTCCGGATTTGCTATTAAGACAGCGCCAGGGGGATATATCTTGCCCCACTCAGACGCACTACACAGTTTTTTTCGGAACTTAGCACTCGCAAGCTCCGAGTGCTAATTTACGGCGCGGCGGGGGTCGAGCGCAACAAACGGCCCTGTACGGGTTCCCGAACTAGGCAATTATGGGCCTCCTACTCCGCCCAAAAATCAAAGCGGTCTGGCAATTCAACCTAGGATAGCTAGGGGCCAGTCCCGTTGCCCTGTTTCCCGATCGTCCCATTGTTTGCGCCATGGCCCCGTTGCCCAATCTCAAGGGTTTATTGCCCATGCTCACCGGTTTGCTCTTTGCCGGTAGCTTCATCGCGGGTAAGTACACCACCGTTGAACTGGGACCTCTGACCACCTCCCTGCTGCGCTACGTCATTGCCCTTGGGGTGCTGGGCCTGTTTATCTGCCGCAGCGATCGCCCCACCAAATCCCTGACTGTTGCCTGCTCAGACTGGGGAGCCATGGTGCTGCTGGGCCTGTTTGGGGTGGTGGGGTATCACTATTTCTTCTTTACCAGTCTGCGCTATACGGCCACCGCCAATACGGCCATCATCAACGCTTTTAACCCAGTACTAACCGGGATCATGGCGGCCCTGTTCATTGGTGAGCGGCTGACCCGTCGCCAGTACGCTGGCATTGTGGTGGCCCTGCTGGGGGTGCTCACCCTGCTGACCCGCGGCCAGATCACCACGCTGCTTACCCTGCAACTCAACCGAGGGGATGGCCTGATGCTGTGCGCCGTCCTCTGCTGGGTGGTGTATTCCCTGATCATCAAGCAGCTGAGTCAGCGCTACTCGGGGCTGACCATTACCTTCTACGCTGCGGTGGCGGGGGTGGGGCAACTGCTGGTGCTGGCTTCCCTGGAGCGCTGGTGGCAGCATCTGGCGACCCTGTCACTTCCCTCGCTGCTGTCGATTCTGTACATGGGGGTGGCGGCCTCGGGCATCGCCTACCTGCTGTTTAACCTCAGCATTCAGCGGGTGGGGCCGACCCGCACCGCCAGCGTGGTCTATAGCCTGGTGCCGATCTTTGTAGCGGCGCTGGCCTGGTTGTTTTTTCGAGAACCGCTGACGGTGCCGATGGTGGCTAGCATGGGGCTGATTTTGCTGGGGGTAAACGTGGTGCTGAGCAAGCCCAAGCCTTGAGGGGCGTCAGGCTCCGAGTCCAATACCCCCGTTTCAAAAACAGGTGGGTCTGTAGGAGCAAACGGCGTTTGCCCTGACCAATCGGGGGTCACCAAATAGGATTTCGTATTAGACCTCCACAGCAGAGTTCCCGACGCCCGATCGACTCTGGGGTAGGGAAATGGAGCAAATTTAGCCGTCAGATTGAAGCTGGGCATGTAGATTGAAGAGGTCTGGGCACTGAGCGTCTAAAGGGGCCGGAGTGAATCAATCGATTGTGCTAGAAAATCTGTTTACCATCGCCAGCATTCAAGACGAGCTGCCATGGCAACCATTCCGGGAGGGCATAGAGATCTATTCCCTGTCCGAAAATGCCGCAACGCGATCGCACACGGCCCTGCTGCGCTACCGGGCCGGAGCAACGGTGCCGCCGCACCATCACCCCGCCACCGAGCAAATTTTGGTGTTGGCGGGCGTCCAGGAGGACGATCGCGGCGTTTACCCAGCGGGGACCCTGGTGATCAACCCGCCGGGCAGTCGCCATCGGGTGGCCAGCCCCCAGGGCTGCATTGTGCTGATTACCTGGGAGCAGCCGGTGGTGCTAGAGGACTAGTAGCTCTCGTCGGTGGTGACGGTGTGCAGCGCCAGGTCGTGGTTGGCTTGGTTGAGGCGGTCGGCGATCGCCCGCCTCATTTTAAGGCTAACGGTATCGTCAGCAAGTACGTCTTGGGCCTCTTCACGATATTCGGCGCCCTGTACCGTATCTACTTCCTCTAGGTGCTTCAGGTGCTCAAGAACGTCTTGGGGATTGGTCGAATTTGTCATGGTTTCAATCCTTTGGATAAGGGCATGCCGGACATAGACCGCTGGGGCCGGCCCGGGGTGGCATACCCCCATTGTCTGGGAGTCGTCGGCCAACGGCCACTGCCACGCCTGAACCTTCACGCCCCGATAATGTTTGTTGCGCTTCGCAACAGGACGTTGCAATGGGCAATCCAGTAAAACCGTATCGTACAATACAAAATATTGCTTTTTGGCCTGACCGATTCCCCTTGGCGGAACCTTAATAGCAGAGGCAGAAATTTTCTGCTCCACCATCCCTTCATCCCTTGGTGCTAGCCTATGGCTACTTCAATTTTGTCCGATGCCAACCGTCGCCTGGAGCGGGCGCTCAAATACGTTTCTATTTCTGAGGACGCCTCCGAGCGGCTGCGCTACCCCAAAGCCAGCCTAACCGTGTCGATTCCGGTGCGCATGGATGACGGCAGACTCAAGGTGTTTCAGGGCTACCGCGTCCGCTACGACGACACTCGCGGCCCCACTAAGGGCGGCATTCGCTTTCACCCCGATGTCACCCTTGACGAAGTGCAATCCCTGGCCTTTTGGATGACCTTTAAGTGCGCGGCGCTTAACTTGCCCCTGGGAGGTGCCAAGGGCGGTGTCACGGTCAACCCCAAAGAGCTGTCAAAGTTTGAGCTGGAGCGCCTCAGCCGGGGATACATCGATGCGATCGCCAACTTTATCGGCCCCGACGTCGACATTCCGGCCCCCGATGTCTACACCAACCCCATGATCATGGGCTGGATGATGGACCAGTACAGCATCATTCGCCGCAAGCTCAGCCCGGCGGTGATTACCGGCAAACCCCTCAGTATGGGGGGTAGCCAGGGACGTAACACCGCCACCGGCACCGGCGCTTTCTACGTGCTGCAGGCCATGATGACTAAGTTTGACCGCACTCCTCAAGACACCACCGTGGCGGTTCAGGGGTTTGGCAACGCGGGCAGCGTCATCGCCCGACTGCTCTTCGATGCCGGTTATAAGGTGGTAGCCGTGAGCGATTCCCAGGGCGGGGTCTATGCCCCGGCCGGGCTCGATATTCCCAGCATTCAGCAGTTTAAGACCTCGACCAGCAGCCTCAAGGCGGTGTACTGCGAAGGCTCAGTGTGCAATATCGTGCAAGACCATGCCGTGATCACCAACGACGAGCTGCTAGCTCTGGATGTGGATATTCTGATTCCAGCGGCCCTGGAAAATCAGATCACTGCCGAAAACGCCAACGCTATTCAGGCTCGCTATATCTTTGAGGTGGCCAACGGCCCCATTACCTCCGAGGCCGATCGCATTCTCGAGGCCAAAGACATCTACGTCTTCCCCGATATTTTAGTGAACGCTGGCGGGGTGACGGTCAGCTACTTTGAGTGGGTGCAAAACCGCAGCGGCCTCTACTGGTCAGTCGAAGATGTGAACGCCCGCCTTAAAACCATGATGGTGACCGAGGGCGAACGGATCTGGAAAATTGCCCAGGATCTGGACATTTCTCCCCGCACCGCCGCCTACGTACATGCCCTCGAGCGCCTAGGCGATGCCCTCAACGATAAGGGCACCCGCGACTACTACGTCAGCGGCATTTGAGCGGATCTTTCGCCACCAGGTATCAGGTCTGATATTTACTACGCCCTTAGACGCTATGAATACGGAAGACCTGGCACAACGCCTAGCCGATCAGGGCTGCAATCCAGCTCTGTACGCCATTGGCGATCGCGGCACGGCCTCAGATGCCTTCTGCCTCACCCACAATGGAACCCAGTGGCAGGTCTACTACACCGAGCGCGGTCAAGACTCAGAGCCCATTTACATATCGACGAGCGAAGCGCAAGCCTGCCAGTACTTCTTCCAACACATCATGGCGATGCGCCATGATCACTGCGTGGGCTTCTTCAAAGCTAGACACCAGGCGGAGGCGCTGGAGAACAAACTGCGGGCCTATGGTCTCTCCCCCTGGATGGACCATAGGCCCTTTGGCGGCCTTCAGGATCCACCCTTTCGCGTTTTTGTGAGCGGCAAGGCCATCTTTCTGGCCAAGGCGATCCTGGGTGCCGTGCCGCTGCAGGATGAGGAGGCCTAACGCCCGATGTGTTGGGCACCGATGGCCAGTGGGTGAGACCGGCCGCATGGCCATTGGCGAGGCGCTGAAATCCCTCGATCGCAGGCATGACGGCAGGGGCGGCGAGGCCTACTACAAAAAGCTACAGTTTTGTTTTAGGGCTATTTTGAGCTGGCTCTTGTACTCGCGATCGCCAATCACGTAGGCCCCAAACCGCTCCAGGTGGGGGTTCATCATCTGAGCATCGAACAGGGCAAAGTGGCGCTGGCGCAGATGCTCCACCAGCTTGACCATGGCCACCTTAGAGCCCTCAGAAATGCGAAAAAACATCGACTCGCCAATGAATGCGCCGCCAATCACCAGCCCCAGAATGCCCCCGGCCAGCTGATCGCCCTGCCAGGTTTCAAAGCTGTAGGCCCAGCCCGCCCGGTATAGGTCAGTGTAGACCTGCTTGAGTTCCTCGGAGATCCAGGTGGTGTCGCGGTCGGCGCAGCCGCTTACCACCTCGTCAAAGGCCTGGTTGATGGCGACGTGGAAGCGGTTCTGATTGAGCGATCGCCGCAGTGATTTGGGGTAGCGAAACCGATCGTCCAGCGGAACCAGCGTGCGCTGTCGGCTAGCGTACCAGCCCAGGGCATCGCCATCGCCATCGGCCATTAAAAAATACCCCTGGGAATAGCCGCGAATAATGGCATCCAGGTCGTACTGGGAAGGGGTCACAGGTAGAACTGTCCAGGGAAGCTGATTAGGCTAACAATATACCGCCTCCAACTCCCCTGCTGCGGCAATAGAGGGGTAAGGGTGGCAGGCGCGACGGTCCCGAGGCTGTGACCCCAGCACTGCGCTAGGCGTGAGCGCGCTTAACCACCATTGCGATCGCCTTCTCAACCGCAATCAGCGCCTGCTGCACCTCATCGGCACTGACATTCAGGGGCGGCACGAAGCGTACCACCTGCGGTCCGGCGGGTACCAGCAGCAGACCTTCACCCATGGCCGCTTTAACAATGTCCACCGACTTGACCGCCGCCTCCGGTTGCAGCACCAGGCCGTTGATCAGACCCCAGCCGCGCACCTGCTCCAGCACGGCTGGATACTGCTGCACCAGCCGCTGGAGGCCAAACCGCAGCTGTTCGCCGCGCAGCTTCACGTTGCTCAGCAGGTTCTCCGCCTCCAGGGTTTCGCACACCGTGAGGCCCACCCGGCAGGCAAAGGGGTTGCCGCCAAAGGTGCTGGCGTGGTCGCCCGGTTCAAACACGGCACAAGAGGCCTTGCACAGCAGTGCCCCGATGGGAATGCCGCCCCCCAATCCCTTAGCCGAGGTGAAGATATCGGGCTCAATACCCAGGTTCTCGAAGCCCCACAGGGTGCCGGTGCGACCCACGCCCACCTGCACCTCATCCATGATCAGCAAAATGCCTTTTTCATCGCACAGCTGCCGAATCCGCTGGAAGTAGGCCGCATCCCCGGGGCAAACGCCCCCTTCCCCCTGCAGGGCCTCCAGCATGATGGCGGCAACCTGGGGTGTTTCCGCATCCAGCTCGGCGACCAGCGCCTCCAGGGCCTCAATGTCGTTGTAGGGGACGTAGGCGAACCCCGGCATCAGGGGATCAAAATTCTTTTGGTACTTGGGCTGGCCCGTGGCGGTCACGGTGGCCAGGGTGCGCCCGTGAAAGCTGGCCTGGGCGGTGATGATCAAGGGGTTGGCAATGCCCCGCCGGGTGTGGGCATACTTGCGAGCAAGCTTAATCGCCCCCTCGTTGGCCTCGGCCCCCGAATTGCAGAAAAACACGCGATCGGCGCAGGAATGCTCCACCAGCCAGTGGGCCAATGCCCCCTGCTCAGGCACGTAGTACAGGTTCGACACATGGTGCAGGGTCTGAATTTGCCGGGTTACGGTTTCGACCATGGCCGGGTGGGCATGGCCCAGGGTGCAGGTGGCGATGCCCGCCACAAAATCTAGATAGCGACGGCCCTGATCATCCCAAACAAAGCTGCCGCGGCCCTTGGTCAGCGCAATGGGGAAGCGCCCGTAGGTGGTCATTACATCGGCATCAAACTGAGCTGGCGAAAAGGCCGCGCTGCCGTTGGGCGCAAAGGTAAAGGACTTAAGGGAGTTTTGGACGAGGGTTTTTAGGCTCACGGGGGAAGGGGGGGTAAAGGGGAAGGAAAAGGGGGGAAGGGTAAAACGTTTTGAGGTCTAACTACCGACTACACCCTACTCATTACTGTGTAGCCCTTCCATCGAGCATAGCGGAAACCCCAGGAAAATCAAGGATTGCCCCCGCTTCATCAGCGCTGGATCAGCCGCCGTTTGGAGGTTTGTGGGTGTTGAATCAACCGCAATTTTTCCTTCAGGTAAGTTAGGTTTTGGGGTTCACCGCCGTAGCGCCAGCGCACGTAGGCGTGGGCGATTTCGCTAGCGGCCTGGGCGGTTTGGACCTTAGTTTTGGAGTAGAGACGCTGACTATACTCCAGGGGGGTTTCGGTGGGTTCTTTGCCCAGGCCCTGCTGGGCAAACCAGGTCAGCATTTGTTGATATAGGCGCTCGGTGGGGGCCAGGCGACGCAGCTGACGGTAGCGCCATCCCCGCCGCAGCCCCAAAAACCCCAGCCAGCCTAAGAAGCCCAGGGCGGTCGCGATGGTAATCCCCACCATAATGCCCACCCAGCCCAATCGCAGTAGGGCGTTGAAGCTCCGCGCCAGGTAGGCTAGCCCGTCGCCCAGCAGCGTCACAATACCGTCGATCAGGCCAACCAGGGGGGAGGGCAACCAGCCCGCAACCCAGTTCCACAGCCGCCGCACCAGGCTAAAGGCTTCGGATTCCTTCAGGCTGGGGGGGATGATCTCGTGACCGGGGATGGGGTCAAAGCCAAACCAGCCGTAGCGGGGAAAGTACACCTCGGTGAGGGCGTAGGCATCGGTGTTGCGCACGATGTAAAACCCGGTGAAGGGGTTAAATTCCCCTTGCCCAAACCCCGCCACCAGCCGAGCGGGAATATCGATGGACCGCAACATAATGGTCAGCACGGTGGAGAAGTGGTCGGGGTAACCACCGCCGGCCTGGAATAGAAAGGTCTCGACTAGATCCTGGTCGGCGCTGAAGAAGGGCAGTTCGGGCTGGATGGTGTAGCGCTGCTTGAGGGTCTGGGCCAGATAGAGGGCTTTTTCGTAGGGGTCGGTGAGGGGGACCGGGGCGGTGGCCAGCAGTTCTTCGGTTTTGGCCCGCACCGGCTCTAGCATCGCCTCTGGCACCTGCAGGTAGTGGGAGCGAATGCCGGGCGGATACTGGGTGCCCGCCTGCCGCAGCGGGGTGCGATCGCGATAGGGCACCCGGGATATGGCGGTATAGGTCATGCCCTCCTCGAGCACAACCGGTGACCGGAGGCTGCCCTCGGCATCGATCGCCACCTCCCGAGTGGGGAAGTACAGCTCCTTGGGCTGGTACATGGCCGGGATCAGATTTGGCAGCTCGCTGACCAGGGTGTAGGTCTGCACCACCTCCCGGGTGCGGGCTAGGGTCGGGTCGATGGGCAAATACATCTGGGCCGAAAACCGTGATCGCCCCAGCTTCTGCGCATCCTCATTGCGGGAGATGTCCCATCCCTGGCCGGTGTAGGTGTCAAAGGCCAGCACGCGCCAAAAACCCGGCGCCTGCGATCGCACCCGCATTACCACCTGGGGAGTCATGATGCCCCGCAGGTTTTGGTTCATCTGGCGATTAAAGCCGTAGTAGGAGGTGGTGTCGAGCACCCCCGGGCCGCTCAGTTTTCCTTGGCCCTGAATGGCACCGGGGGTATCACCGTCGCCAAAGCCTTCGCCGTCATTGTTGCCGTTGCCCTGGTAGGCCGGGTTAACAATGGTGTCTCCGGAAAAGTCCGCCGGTGTCTCAATTACCGAACTGACCGGGAAGCTCTGGATCTGATAGCCCGGCAGGCGCGGCAAGAACAAAAAGATCAGCATTCCCAGGCCAATAATCAGGGCCCCTAGCCCCAGAAACCGCCCTAGAGTAGGCCGGAGTTTTAGGTCCCGCCAGGCCCCAGAGGCCAAACCCAAGCGCGACTGGTAGTCGAGCGCCAGCACTGGCATAGCTACCCCGACAAACAGCAGCAACAGGGGGCCAAAGGCCAGGGTTTGGCTAATCGTAGCCGCCACCCCCAGCAAAATCAGGCCAATCATCGTGGAGTAACCGAGATCTTTGCGGCGGGGTAGATCGAAGCTGTGAAGCACCTGCAGCTGCACCAGCAGTTCCGCCAGCACAATGCGAGTATCCCCCGGCTGCTCTAGGAGGTTGGCAAAAAATGCAGCCATTGCCATCAGCATGCCAATGGCAATGAAAAACTTCACCGCCACGTTGCGATTGTGCCGGCGATACCAGCTAAAAGCTGCCCCCGCCGCGCTGAGGGGAATGGCCAGTAAATTCCACAGCGAGGCATCGGTGACCCCAGCGGCGGCCACCACCATGGAGCAAATGCCCAAGGTGACCAGCACCTGTACCAGCACCCGCAGCAGGATCGAGTCTTCTACAGCTGGATGGGCAGTGGGTTGAACCAGGGTAGTGGCGGCTAGCCAGCGGGAAGCAACCATGGCAAAAGGGGAAATAGGAGCGCCTCCATGCTAACCGCTGGACTAGCCACTGCCCAGGCGCTAGCGGTCAGCCACCATGATCTGGAAGCTCAACGGGGTTACCTGGTTTGACCCCAGGCTGACATCGAGCTGACCGACCGATCCAGGCTGCGCCGTCAGCCGCAGCATCAGTTCGCCAGGGGTAGAGCGTTGAGACCCCACGGTTTCCCCCGCAATAGTCATCGTCAGGCTGCCGTGGGCGGGGAGCAGCGCTTTGATCTCAATCTGAGGAGCGGGGGTCGCGGTGTACAGGGCCTGCACCGTCAACAATCCAGAGGCGGTCAGCCAACTCCGTTCCTGGCTCGGGGCATCGGCTGACACCGTCAGCGAGAGCGCTTCAAAAATATCCTGGGCCGCCAGCATGGCCAAAGCCACCTGCTGAGGGGTGGAGGCCCTAGCGTAGTCGACCTGCTCAAGGACCTGAGCCTGAGTTGATCGATAGGCGGGTCTCGCCACCAGCCCAGCCACGTATTCCAGGGTTTGGGGTTGGTCGGGAAAGAGCAATTCAACCGCTGCCACCAGGCGGCGGCCGGTCTGCTGAATGTCGTGGACAACCCGCTGGCATTCCTTAAGTAAATCGGCTAGCACCTCCTCGGGGATGCCGGCGGGAACCGTCAGGTTGTTTAGGTGGTCTAACCAGATCGAGGCGGTGCCGGGGGTAACGCTATCGGGATAGGTTTGCAGGCCCTTCTCCCAGGGAAATAGGGGAGGGCGATGGGCAATCTCTTGCTGCAGGCGGCGCTTCAAAAGGGCTTCAAAATGGGGTTGCACAGTGGATAGGTCTCCAGAGTCAAAAACAGGGGTGTAGTTGGCGTACGTAGAGCTGTCACCTGAATCTGCCGGGGTAGATGTCTCCAAGCCAGGGTAGACCGGGTAGGTAGGTGCAGGGTCTGCCCCCTTTAGCTCAGCCGTCTCAGGGGAAGCAGCCGGGGAAACGGGCGTTCCTGATGGGGAAATATCCGCCGAAAGCGGCTCCAAAAGGAGCCTGAGCAGGATGTCTTCGGGGATATCTGAGTCTCTATTCATGGCCTGATACGGTCTGTCCGGATGGATGTTTGAGAGATGTTTAAACGTTACGCATTTCCCAAGCCTGCTCTAGCAGCTTAGTCCACTGCTTTTGAAACTGGGTGGGGGTGATAGCCAAAATTTTAGCGGCTTCAGCATCGCTTATCCCCTGTTGTTTGAGGGCCAGTAGCTTGGCCTGTTTGGGGTTGAGGCTGTCTTGCAGTTGCTGCCACTGCTGAGCGGTGAGCCCTAGGTTAGTCTCTAGCCCGGCCTCTAGCCACTCATGCACCAGTTCCCAGTGGTGGGCCAGGGCAAAGCGCAACAGGTGATACTTAAACCGCTGCTGCAGGTAGTCGCGCTCGCGGGGGGTAAGATTGAGCAGCGACTCAATCTCTTGGGTGGGCAGGTCGAGCAGTCGTAGGGTAAAGTAATCGGCGCATTCGTCCTGATTGCGCTCCCTTAGGTAGGCCAGCAGTTCTTCCACGACCCGCCCCCGCAGCGAATTTTCGGGGAGTTCATCGGCCTGGGCGATCATTTCCTCGCGCACCCGCTGGTGGGAGGCGGCAGGGCGCAGGTCGTCGCCGTCGCCGCCGTAGTCGGTGGCCTGCTCAATGTCTATGGCGACTTCCGGCGGCTGCTGCTTGGAGAAGGTCTGGGCCCGCAGGATAATCAGCTGCTGGCTACGACGACCGGGTAAGGGAATGCGCCGCTTGCCGTAGCGCTCTGAAAACGCCATGAACTCGGCCAGTTCGAGCAGGGTACGGGGCTGGTAGCGATCGCTGAGCTGATTCTCGCGCCGAAAGGCATTCAATGCCTCTACGTAGAAGCCCTGCAAAAAATCTTCAATCAGCCCTAGCCGAGCCTGGTAGCTGGTCTGCACCTGGGGCGGCGTGATGTAGCGATACACGATGGCACTGAGGGTGCTGTGTAGCTCAATGCGCCCCTGGCGCGATCCTAGGGTGTGATATTTGATGCACTGATCAAGGCGATGCTTCCCTAGGGACCGGGCCCAGGCATCAACATCCCCTGATGCCTGAATGCGATCGCTCTCGTGACAAATGCGCTGCACCTCGGTGGCCAGACGCTGAGCTATAGACCGACATCCCGCCTCGGCGGCACCGGTACTGGTTTTCAACTCTTGGTAGAAAAGCTGGCTAAGCGAATCCACACCCAACGCACAGATACCCTGAGTCAATCTGGCTATCCTCAAAAAGCTACACAAACCGTGGAGCGATATTCAGGTAATTGATATGGTCTTGGTGGATGCGCCCTCTGTAGTCAGAGGCTTAGCAATACCCCTCAAGCTTACCCTCGGGCAAAACCGCAGTAAGCTAGATAAGCTGCTAAGACGATGTAGGCAGATCATTAAGAGACTACAGATTACTTAGTAGCTTAGCATCTGTCCGTAAATTCATGGAGGATGGGCAAGGCACCCCATACCGCACTGCTGCGGTAGAGTAATGCTAAATCAAGCCTATAGTGCCCAGCCTGTGCTGTCGCCACGCCTAAAATAGTTTTTAGGCGCTGGTCTACAAAAATTACCCGGTAACCCTATGGATCTGGATGCCCAAATAGCCGACCTCCAGCAAAATGCCCCCAATGACGGGGTCACGGCCAACGCCATTACCAACATCGCACCGACCTTGAAGGCGATCGCCAGTCAGCTCAAGCACCCTCAGTACTACGTGCTTCAAACTCTAGAGCAGGGCTGGATGATGACTACCCTCAGCAGCCGCACCCAGCCCAACACCCAGAAAAATATTGTCTATGCCTATCCCACTCTAAAGGATGCCGCTACCAGCCAGTCGGCCAACAAAGACCCTCAGGTGATGGCGATCCCCGTGCCCGTGGTGCATATTCTGTTCCAGCTACTGGCCATGCAGCCCATCGACAGCCTGATTTTCTTTGAAACCCCGGGGCAGATCGGCCAGGGCATCGAAATTCGCCGCCAAGATATGCAGGCCCTCATTCAAGCCCAGCTGCAGCAGGTCCAGCAGGCCAGCTCAATTCCCTCGGACCTGGCTTAGCCCAGAAATTTTCGCCTGCATTGGCCTAAAGGATGTGCTATCTTGTTAAGCCCAAGGGCGATTAGCACAGTGGTAGCGCGCTTCCTTCACACGGAAGAGGTCACTGGTTCGAAACCAGTATCGCCCATACAACCAAAAACCCCTAAACCCCTTGATTTAGAAGCTCTAAAGGCCTATAAATTAAGGGGTTTTCAGTTGCAGGATATTCCTGTCCAGAGAACTGACCTCGTAACATTTGGTCATTTTTGGGTGCATTTAGCTGCGGTTTGACTATCATTTGACTATCAGGGTGAGTACATTAGTTCGCTTCCATGTACCCCTTTCGAGCATTGCGCCATGTACAGCAAAAATTCAGGTAGAGCGCCTAAGGGATCCGTTGGTATTGAATCCTTTCGAGGCCGACTTCGGATACGACTGCCCCGGCATCTCTATGACGGTAAGCAAAAGTATCTCTCCACCGATCTGGCAGACACAGATGTCAACCGGAGAGTGGTTGATGCCAAAGCCAAGCTCATCGAGTCAGATATCGCCCTGGAGCGCTTTGACTACACCTTGGCAAAATACGGCAAGCCGAAGCCACCTCAGCTAACGGTGCTAGAGCCGATCAAGCCCCAGAGCATGACGGTAATGGAGATTTGGGAACGGTATGCCGCTCACAAGCTGCCCGGTCTAAAAGTCAAAACTCAAGAAAAATATGACAACCTCACCCGGCTGTATCGGAAGCTGGGCGATTTGACTATCGATGAGCGGGCAGCAGTGCAAGGCGGAACAAAGAAATATTTGGTGCAATGTATCAATAAGCACCCTTGAGAAGAGATAAAAGGCTCTGCGGCAGTGCCCAGAGCCCGGTATCGTTACCGGTACGAATTCAAATCGGGAACGATGA
>JBGSNT010000241.1:0-2793 GCA_041739575.1 Nodosilinea sp.
CGTTGGTGGAGCTCCATAATAAGTCTGGCTGCTGATAATCACTTCAGCCAGTCTCGGACATGACGGCCCTCCGGGGCGCAGGCGTGTCCGTTTTTCTTCACCTTTCCCACGGCCTGAGAACTTCGCACTGTTCAGTTAGTACCTGACTGAGCTTAGTGGTGCAGAAAACTTTTTTGAGTCTCATGGTGGACGGCCCAGACGGTCAAAATAGCGGCTGTAACCCACTGCCTTCGTTCAATTCCTTGAGAATTCCCAACTCTGTCGTCTCGACAAGACTCTTTTATTCATGAGGGTTTCAGGAGTTTTCTACACCACCAAGCCTTCCATACACCAGAAATAAACATAACTCAGGCGGTGATTACCCAATGGCAGATGTAAACCGCTACCGCCAGCTTGTGCAGGAGTTATTAGAGGAATACAGCAATAAATGAATTAGTCGATTCCGGAACGGATCGCTGCGCGAATCGCGGCGTGCCCAAACACGACATTGTGCTGGGGTTTCACTCGCCCTTCAAGCGCCAGTTTAAGCACAAGTCTACAGAGTTTGCGGTAGGTTAGCCGATTCAGGGCCAGTTCTTCTATGCCGGCTGGTTGATGTTCGCCCCTGGGTGGCCCACACTAGAGGTTGGCTTAGCGACGCCATTCTATGACCCAGTTTGACCTCAACCTAACCAACACCCCCGCCGCCCTCAGCGTTGGCGGGCTGGTCGACTACATCAAAGCCGTGCTAGAAGACGACCCCACCCTGCGCCAGGTGTGGGTCGTGGGAGAAGTGTCGAGTGCCAACAACCACGCCAAGGGGCTATTTTTTACCCTGACTGACCCCGATACCGGGGCCGCCATCAACGCGGTGGCCTGGCGGAGTTCCCAGGCTCGTTTGGCCACCCAGCCCACCGTGGGCGATCAGGTGATTGCCCTGGGCACGGTGAAGGTGTATCCCCAGCGCAGCAGCTACCAGCTGACCGTGTGGCAGGTGCTGCCCAGCGGCGACGGGCTCAAGGCGCTGCTCTACCGCCATCTGCGCCAGCGGCTGGCGTCCGAGGGCCTGTTTGACCCCGAGTTTAAGCGCCCGCTGCCCGCCCTGCCCCAGACCATTGCGGTGGTGTCGTCGCCCCAGGCGGCGGCCTGGGGCGACATTCAGCGATCGCTGCGGCAGCACCATCCCGGCTTGCACATTCTCTTCTCGGCTGCCACAGTGCAGGGCGACACCGCCCCTGCCTCCATTGTGGCGGCGATCGACCGGGTTGCCGCCGATGGCCGCGCCGAGGTGCTGATTCTGGCGCGGGGCGGCGGTGCCAGCGAAGATTTGGAGTGCTTTGACGACGAGCGGGTGGTGCGGGCGGTGGCCAATTGCCCCATTCCTGTGGTGACGGGGATCGGCCACCAGCGGGATGAATCCCTAGCGGATCTGGCGGCGGACCTGTGCGCCCACACGCCCACGGCGGCGGCGATCGCCGCTGTCCCGGCCCTGGCCGATTTAGCTGAGGCCCACCGCCAGCGGGCGGCCCGGCTGAGAGCACTGGCCGCCGAGCACCTGCTCGATGCCCGGAGCGATGTGCATCGTCTCGGCCAGCGCCTGCTGCGGGTGCGCCTCGACCAGCGGGTGCAGCAGCAGCAGCTTCACCTCAAGCAGCTCCAGCGGCGGCTGGTGCAGGGGGTGCAGGTAGAACTGCGGCAGGCGAGCGATCGCACCCAGGCCCTCCGCAGCCATCTCATGACCCTTGACCCCGACACCGTGGTCAGGCGCGGCTACGCCCTGGTGCGCGACGAAAATAACCAGCTCGTCACCAAAGCGGCAACGGTCACCCCCGGCCAAACCCTCCAGATCCAGCTCGCCCAGGGCCACTTGACGGCCTCGGTCACCGAGGTTCATCCCCCACCCGAATAGCGGTTCCCCCCAGTTGTGGTTCTCGCTCATGGTCTAGAGCTCTCCATCGCACCCTCTATCTCCCTATTCCCATGCCCAAAAAATCTGCCCCCGCCGAAAGCTGGAACTACGAAGCCACAGTCACCACCGTGGAGACGATCATTGCCGATTTAGAATCGGGCAACCTGCCCCTAGCGGCGGTGCTTACCCAGTTTGAGCAGGCGGTGCAGGCTCTCCAGCAGTGTGAAACCTATCTGCACGAAAAGCAGCAGCAGGTGGATCTGCTGATTGAAACCCTAGCCAATGATTAGTGCCCGCTTGAGGGTAACGGGTTCTTCTGAATCCCGTTTACCTGTTCCTTCGGCCACATCGCCTGGTCTCGACCGGAAAAGCTGCTGGTGAACGAGCTCACCAGCAGCGCCAGCATTACGCTGAGCTGCGTCCCCGTCCCCGCGATCGCCCCTACCAGAATTGCCCCCGCCAGCAGCCAGCGTCCCTAGCAATCGTAACTCGGACGGTCACTGGGGAGAATAAAGCCACAGACAATAAAAACAGGGTGATGAGAAAAACCTGTCATCACCGTAGAAGCCTTTCCTCTTTAACGGCTGAGAATAGCCTGGAAAATATAGAAAACGGGTAAAGAAATGTGGATTAAACTTCCACGAATGGGGCAATTTGTCTTCTATTTGATAGATATCTGAAATTAAACTTTAAGATAATTTTTTGGGCTCAGGAAAGACTAATATACTATTAATATGACGCTCATCTAGAGCTATAACTCCATTGGTTTAAGCTGTTGCGCATTTAAATTGCATCCACAGCATTTCCTTTATTTTTGAGATTACGCCCCCAATTTATTACAAGATCACCCTCATTCAACAGGTTATTGATAAGGGCTTCTAACTCTTCAATCGACTTAAATAGAC
>JBGSNT010000250.1:0-1720 GCA_041739575.1 Nodosilinea sp.
ATTGGGGCAGGCATCGCTCAATTACTTTTGCGGGTCTACGGATCTACGGGTAACGGTAGGGCGCGATCGCCAGGGAAATCCCCAATTTATTGCCTATGACCCCGTCAGCCATCAGCGCCACACCTTTAGCTCTGAACAGGAGCTGCGGGTTTGGGCAGACAGCCGCTATTACCAATAGCCCAGTGCAGTTAGGCGCAGGGGGTGGGTTTTTTAAAGGCCGCCAACCCACCCCTAAACGGGAAAGACCCGCCGATCCCACAAACCATAGCCCTTGGGGGACCCCACAGTTGGCCATGATTCAACGGCAATTTTTATTTCTTGGCAAAAAAATTTGCCCTAGCCCCACAGAACCGTAAACTTTACTTAATGAAGATGAGGTGGCTTCTAAGCCAAGGTTTGTGTTAGTAGGCTAGACCCAGTAAACCTGCGTTAGCTCCCAGACGATCTGTACAGGCGGTTGCTCCCATGCTAGACACCCTACGCACGAAATTTGGTCTATTTTGGCCGCAGTTTACCTGGAAAGTCTTTCGTTGGCTATCAAATCGAAAGGTAGTAACGCTGGTTTTGTTGGTCTTTGCCGTAGTTATGCTACTGGCGGTTGGGCCTGCATACAAACGACAGACATTATTTGCGGGTCTCATCTTGAT
Source organism: Nodosilinea sp. (assembly GCA_041739575.1). Classification (GTDB taxonomy): domain Bacteria; phylum Cyanobacteriota; class Cyanobacteriia; order Phormidesmidales; family Phormidesmidaceae; genus Nodosilinea. The sequence goes on from JBGSNT010000250.1 coordinate 648, forward strand.
TGGTGGGTATTGGTTGATCATCTCTCCCCTATTTTCTAAACCCGCGATTCAACTCTTGACGAGTTTTGTGCCTCCAGATACTGGAGAGCCCGTTGATGCCGTTGTTGTCCTGGCCCGCAATCCCTACATTCAAGGCGATCGATATAGCACCGCCGTCGACATGATCGAAAATGGCAGAGCCGATCGGCTTTTGATCATAGGTAACCATCAGGGCAAAAGGGTGTTTCAAGGCCTCGTTCAGCGCAATCTTTCCCCAGAGGTCTTAATGAGCGCAATGTCGGCAAGAACCACTAAGCAGGAAGCCTATCTGGCGGCAGCGGCCCTTGGCAATAGAGGATTTAACAAAATTATTTTGATCACCGATCCTCCCCACATGCTGCGGGCTTGGCTCACCTTCCAGGGCTTGGGATTTACCGTAATTCCCCACATTGAGCCGCTGCCCTCGTCGGTTCCCCACCACAATCGCTCCTTTCTAGCGATTCGCGAATACCTGGGTTTGGTGAGTTACGGTGCCCTAGGCCGATTTCAGCGGGCATCTGCCCATGATCTATCTCAGCGGGCTAGCGCCTTAGCAAAGCACTTACCCCTGGAGCGATGTTTTATGACGGCTGACCAAATTCGCCAGTCGCTATCGAGTCATTAAGCCGGGCTGGCACTATGGCCACACCATACCCATTGCATTCTTTCTCAGCGATCATCGGGCGGTAGCCCAGGGCAGAGGGGACAAGGCACAGGACGATTGTTCAGCCCCCTCCCACTTTCCTCGGCAGCCCGGCGGTCAAAGCTTTCCCTAGGGAGTTGCTCCGCTATCGCAGGGCCATAACGAGCCAGAACAATTTCCCTCTGGGGGAAAAGTTTGCTGACTCTATACAAAACTGTAAACTTTATTTAACAGCGGAGGGTATACCCCTAGGCTAGGGTTTGCGTTAGTAGGCTAAGCTGTTAGGCATTTAAACCACGTATAATACCTCACAAAGTGGTGGATATTGTTATGCCAGTCAAAAACTATTTAACACCGGAAGAAAAGCTTGAACTTCAACAGCACCTCAAATCTCATGAGCATCCTGATATTA
>JBGSNT010000251.1:0-8410 GCA_041739575.1 Nodosilinea sp.
TCTAATATCAGGATGCTCATGAGATTTGAGGTGCTGTTGAAGTTCAAGCTTTTCTTCCGGTGTTAAATAGTTTTTGACTGGCATAACAATATCCACCACTTTGTGAGGTATTATACGTGGTTTAAATGCCTAACAGCTTAACCATTGAATCCTAGGTCGCTATGAATATTCGGCAGCAGCTCCCCCTAGAGCAGCAATTTGAACTAAAGGTTTTCGAACGGCAAGTTGAGCAACTGTCACGCCAAGAGGCTCAGGCTCTACTGGTCAAGCTGAAGGAATCTATGCTGTTTCAAACCACGTCCTTTCGCCAAATCCTCCAAGAGGCTTGGGATATTGACCAAGATATTGACCTCGTCGATGTTCTCTTGTCCGAAGGCTAAGTTTTGAGCCTCCTTTAAACGAAACCCCTATAAATTTTAGTGAGACCTCTATGAACGCTTCTTCTGTCACCATTAGCGATCCAACCAAGCCTCAGTCTGGCAATGCTCTAGCGATTGTTTTCTTCTTGATTGGCATGCCCCACGTCTATGGCTTTTTACAGCAGCGATCGCAGCGTCAGGCATCTTCAACGCGATCTTTGCCACTGCAGGGCATTGGTCTGGTTTCCATTACAGTATTTGGCGCCCTTTCATGGCTTATGTTTTGACTATTGTAGTTAGATATTGCGAGTTGATATCAGCGCCTCGCCTCAATGTAATAAGAGGCTAATTTCTACAAGTGATAGGTTCCTCAGCATGAAGCAACCAGAACTTAGCTTAGAGGCCATTGATCGAGTGATTGAGATGGCGTGGGAAGATCGAACTCCCTTTGAAGCGATCGCCGCTCAATTTGGATTAACTGAGCCACAGGTTATCGCAATCATGCGTCGCCAGATGAAACCCTCCAGTTTTCGCATGTGGCGCAAACGGGTAACCGGGCGAAAAACCAAACACCTCAGGGGTCGTAACTTAGGAGAAAAGCGGTTCAGATCCAGTAATCAAAAGCATTATTAGGCCCTGAAGCAGCATAGCTATGATTTAGAGCAGTTTCGGCTGAAGCCTACTCTGTTTAGAGAAATACAGCGATGGGGCCAGATTTCCAGAGGCGATACGTCAGAGGTCGTTTGGGATGACACTGGGATGTGCTGCGTGGCAAAACCCTAGGAACCGTTGAGATTAACTCTGGGGGAGATGGGGCGATGCTCTTTCAGAGCAGCTTTGCCAACGCTGGCTACTACCTACTAAACGCCTAAGTCCTGCAAGGCGAAGCGGATCTGCTCCAACCGCCGTCTATTCACGCCTAGGTCAGATTCTCCTAATCGAGCTGATGCTCGAACGTGGATGACTGGCTCATCCTCCGGCAAGTAGAATTCGGTATCGTCTACAAACCCCATCATGCGGCTGGTGGACTTAACTCGGATGTAATTTTCTTGCTGCGTCACAATCTCGGTACGGGGCACAACTCCCAGCACTTTAGTCAGTAGCTCCCGAGCGTCCTCTCGGCTGCCTGTATAGGCAATCGGCGCGATCGCATGGTCTTGGTCAGCACCCTGGCTAACAACACAGTTGGGCGCTGACGGGCAGGGGAACAGCTTGCCATCCTCAATGCCGAGCTCGGGCATCTTTCCTGCGAATGCCTGCGATAGGCCAGGAAGCGCCCCTAGAGACTGAGGGGCAGGCGCTGCAATGGCGAAAGCTGAGGAAGTTGGGAAGGCCCATAACGCGATCGCCAGAAGGCACGCAAAGATTGAAGCCATAGGAGTTCGTCGAGGTACAACCTCACCATAGGCTAATCAGTCGCGGAGGGGCAGGCCCAAGAATAAATGTGCAGCACCACAAGAACGGCCTGGCGCAGCTTATGAAATCCTTGCTTGACTGACAAAAGTCATCCGCCCTCACCCCCAACCCCTCGCCCTCTGGGAGAGGGGAGCCAATCCATTTTTCCGGTTCCCTCTCCCCTCGGGAGAGGGCTAGGGTGAGGGCTTCCGAGGTTTCGGCTTACAAGTTTTGTCAGTCAATCAGATGAAACCCTTGCGCCGAGTTCTGAAGGCATAAAATAGCGCCCCCTGCGTTGGTCGCCTATAGAGGTTCTGTCTACACCGAGCCAGCGACAGAGCCTAGGCCGCATTGCTTGAGCAGACTTACCTAGCATCCCAATTGCGATCGCACCCCCACCCCGCTTTTGGCGCTAGTACTCACTAAATGATCTAGATATCGGCCTAGCGGCAATAGACATACGCAGCGCAGATGCTTACGATCTGCAGCAGAGACTCTAAAATTCACGCCCAATGCCCCCAACACTGAATGAGCCCCTTTCCCTCGAAATTTTTGAACAAATCAAAAGCAAAGCAGGCGCTCCCTTTGACAACACCCATCGAGCTGTGCTGACACTGACTGGAGCGACCTACGTCCAAGGGTTTGTGGTTTTGAATAACGGGCAGTATGAGCCTATCGAACACGCCTGGATTGAACTGGGTGACGATATTATCGACCCGACACTACCGCATATAAATAAGGCCCGGCAGGAAATCTACTACTTTCCCGCCCAAAGCCTCAGCATCAAGGCATTAAAAGCCTCTATTGCAGAGGCCCGAGAAGATTACCCAGACGATCCTCCGCTGCCGATTTATGGTGCTCCACCCTACGAGTATTACGGTGACGTGATGCTAGGGGGAAAAAACTACGTGAATGCTTATCAAGCAGCCGAATTAAAGAGCAGAGAACTCAAGGCAGCTAGAGCAGAACGCAAACAAAAAACCTGACGTTAAGTAATCTGGCCGAAAGGTTGAGCGCGAGAAGCTGGCTCCACTGCCATAACCACATCAGCCCAAGATTCGTAGCTATCACCGGCCAGCATAACCGCGTCCATCGCACCCCGCCTAGGGTGCCCAAAAACAAAACCCCCAGGCCGCAGCGGTGCCCAGGGGGAATCGATCTTTGCAGGCAGCGGAGAATCCGTCGCTGCCCGCCTATGGTGCCGGCGGCAGCGGGGGCGATCGCTGGGGTGAGGTGCCGTACCCCTCCTCAAACAGAACCAGGGAATCTGCGCTGTTGGCGTTAGCGCCGTAGGGCAAATCTTTCGCCCAGCGACAGGCCCCATGGCAGGTAGTCAGCCCCTGCTGAAGAAATCGTTCCGTGACAATGCCACAGGGCTAAAGGGTGAGATTGGGCAGGGTCTCAATGGGTTGTATGGCTATCGTCTTCATCTGCGTTTAGCCCCAAACTGTAAAGAGCATTCCAGCCATCACCGAGCCCAGGCAGGCGAAGCCCAAATAGGCCAAAAACACAGGCCGCCGCGCCAGGGCAAAAACGGCAATCATGGCGGGAATGCTGGTCGCCCCACCCGCCAACAGGAAAGTCATGCCAGCCGCGGGGGACATGCCCTGCTGAATCAGACCGCCCACCAGGGGTAAGGCTGCGTAACCGTTGAGATAGGCGGGAATACCCACCAGGGCCGCACCCAGGATCGAGAGCAGGCTGCCATTCCCGGCGATCGCCTGGATCCAGCCATCGGGCACGTAGGCCAGCATCAGGCTTTCGAGCACAAAGGCTAGGGCTAGCCACTTGCCTAAGAACCAGGCATTTTTGCCCGCCCCCTGCCAAAATTTCTGCCGTCGCTCGGGCTGCACCCAAAATCGCCAAACTATCGGCTTGGGGTTGCGAACGCGACTGCCCCCACAGCCCCCGTCACCAATGCCCTCGCGGAGCGGATTTGTAAAGGCCGAAGCTGACCAGCCCGATCGCATCAATGCCAATGTACCAAAGCCGCCCAGCAGGCCAATGCCGATGGTGGCCAGGGTTTTGAAAATCGCGAACGATAGCCCTAAAGTCCCCACCGTCAGCACAAACATGGACGGGTCCATCAGCGGCGACGACAGCCAAAAGGCCATCACCGCCGCCACCGGCACCCCCATGGACAGCAGCGCGGCAATCAGGGGAATCACGCCGCAGGAGCAGAAGGGTGAAAAGGCACCCAACAATGCCGCCGCCGGAATCATCACGGCGAGACGTCCCTGGAAGGCTTTGGCGATCAGGTTGTCGGCCCCGCTGGCCTGGGCGTAAGCGGCAATGGCGATGGACAGCAGCAAAAAGGGGGCAACGTGCCAAAGGCTTTTGAGGGTAAACGCCAAACTGGCGGCTACCTGGGAGGGCACGAAGATCGCCAGGGCTATAAGGATAAGAGCGATCGCGAGGAATACCCCATCCAGCTGCCGCACGCTGCGGTTAAATCGGGTCAGTACATTAGACGCCATGCTGCATACTCCTTTGATATTTAGGCAACCATCGAAATAATAAGCAAAATTTTTACCGGTTAGTCACAGCAATCGGTTTCTAGAGGATGGGCCGAGCTTTCGGAAAGCTCCAAATCGGCCATCTCGACCACCTGGTTGCGGGTGCAGCATTCTTCAAACAAAAAATCGATCAGATATTTCAGCGCCTCTGACCGCACGCTGTACCAAATCCACTGGCGGTCTTTGGCGGCGGTGACGATGTTAACCTGGCGCAGCTTTTCGAGGTGGTGAGACAGGGTGGGGGCTGTAATGCCCAGCTCTTTTTGAATTTCCCCAGCGGGCAACCCCTTGGGATAGGCCGACAGCAGCAGGCGCACGATTTTTAGGCGCGACGACTGGCCCAGGGCAGCAAAGGTCGCTGCGATGTCGTCAATGGAGGGTTGAGATGCCGAGTCTATTTTCATGTTTCGACAATATTCAAAATAAGCAGTCCTGTCAAGGGAAACGTCTGGCGTGCCCTTACCGACACTGATCGCGCCTTAGGTGAGTTGGCAGGTTTAGGCTGCACCATGCCGGCTTGGTTATGGTTTTGGATAGGCCATCGTTGCTACGCCCCTACTCGGGGCGATCGCGGAGGAGCCACACAGTCGCCAAGGGTTGGGTAAAAAATGCGCAGGCCAGCTGCAGCGCCGGGGCCAGGTGGTTGGGATAGTTCAGGTTAGACCACACCAGCAAGGTATCAAATCGCTACATCAGAGCAATACCAGGCACAATAGCCGCAATGGAATTTCACCTAAGCCCCTGACCACCGCTGGGGGGTTTGCTTTAGCCACGCCCGCCGGCTGAGATAGAGCCCCGATCGCAGCATTGATCGGGGCTGTTGCCATTAGGTCGCTTCTACTTAGGAGTGTCGCTCTCAGGAAACTCGCTGCTGGGCCTATGGTGCCCGGTGCCGCTGGGGGCGATCGCGTGGGGTAAGGGGCGATCGGTCAGATCGCTTAGTGGGTGCCTGGGCTCTACGTCAGCACCCACTAGCAAGGGATTACCCCTGCGAGGCTCGCTCGCTCTCAGCTAGCCTCTGGTCTCTCCTCAGGTTTCTCAGGTAGCCCTTAAGGTCACCTCAGAGGGCAGTCAGGGTAGGCTCAGTCGGCCCCAGCACTATAGGACTCAAGATGAATGACCAAACAACCCCTTGATTCCTAAAGGAGACCCACCATGAAACGCATTGCCCTTTCCCTTCTGACCGCGGCTGTTTCCGCTACCGCCTTTGCTCCGGTTGCCTTTGCGGCCCCTAACTTCGCTCAGCTGCGCGAAGAGAACCTCAACAAAGTTGACTTCGACCAGCTGCGCCGCGAAAACCTCGACAAGGGTGCCGTCGATTTTGACCAGCTACGCGAAGAGAATCTGGACAAAGTAGATTTCGGCAAGCTGCGCGAAGAGAACCTCAACAAAGTTGACTTCGGCCAGCTGCGCCGCGAAAACCTCGACAAGGGCGCTGTTGATTTTGACCAGTTGCGTCAGGAAAATCTGGACAAAGTAGATTTCGGCAAGCTGCGTGAAGAGAACCTCAACAAAGTTGACTTCGACCAGCTGCGCCGCGAAAACCTCGACAAGGGCGCTGTTGATTTTGACCAGTTGCGCGAAGAGAACCTCAACAAAGTTGACTTCGACCAGCTGCGCCGCGAAAACCTCGACAAGGGCGCCGTCGATTTTGACCAGTTGCGTCAGGAAAATCTGGATACCGATTTCACCGTTTAATCGGTCTATCCTGTAGCCACGGCTTAATGTAATCACTCCCTGCCCCTTGGCTTCGGCTGAGGGGCACACATAGCTTTTAGTCTTGGTGCATGTCCGCTCCTTGGTGGCGTCAATCATCTGCACGCACTGGTGCGGTTCTGGTGGACGCCGGTTGGCCAGAACTGCCTTTCCCTAGGCCTAAGCGATCTCAATAAGCCATAGCAAAACGCCGCCCCTTCAAGGGAAGGAAAGAATCTTAAAACGGGGTATATTGAGCCACCCTCAGTACGACTTGGCGAAATTGTCGCCACCGCTGTCTTGCCAGTATTCTACTTGCAGCGGGCCAAACGCCTGGTCGTCGATAGGGTGAATAAATTTACGCCGCAAAGTACTAGACGCTAACCTCAGAGGCGTCTAAGGAGGCTTTCTAAGCTTGAGCTTGACGAAAAAAGCGAATCACCTGCTGGTCTTCATCTTTGATGTGGTGAATCAGCCAGTCTGCCAAAAACTGGGAAACTTCTTTGCTTAGCAGGGGCATATTAGCCGCAAATTTTTGGCGCATGGTCACCACCTGCTGTTTAAGTTCCTCGTGCCTTTGCACGTGGGCTGCATAGTTGGGATAGTGGTGGGCCACCATCAGAGCCTCTTCGGTTTGAAAGTGCTCTAGAGTGTATTCAAACAGAGTGTCTAGAGTGTCCTTTAAGAGATCAGCGCCGTGCCCTTTCAGCATGGCGTCGTGAAGCGCGTTGATAATCGCAAACAGGTGCTGATGCTGTTGGTCGATGGTTTCATAGCCTGTGTTATAGTCGTCGCGCCAATAGGCCAGTGGCATAGTTCGACCTAGAACTCGTTACTCTTCAACCTTAATGAAGTCGGGGCAATGGCGGCATCAGGCTAATGCTGAGTTTAACGGGAACAGATGCTGAACATTCCCCCTGGGCCCAAGCGCCCAGGCCGGTCGCGATCGTGTGGGGCGAGGTGTGAGCAGTCAGATGGCTTAGGGGAAAACGCATGAAGCGGTAGGCTAACCTCGGATCAGATGAATTTTGCCGATAACCTTTTCCACTGCCTTCCGCGAAGCTATGCACCGTTACCAGCTTCGCGGCTCTGAGCTAGCTAAACGCAGTGGTCTCAGTGCATCGCAGATTAGCAAGTTCAGGGCAGGGCAAAATATCAACGTCGCCACCCTGGAGAAGGTTCTTGCCGCGATGCCCCAGGAGGCCCAGGAGTACATGCTGATGCTTGTGGCCCAGGGCGAGTAGCGGTCTTCGATTGGTTGTGCCGGGAGGCAACTATTCAACCCACCTCGCCCTCAACGCGCTTAAGGCCTCTGCAGACCGCTGCCCCCGTAAGAGCGATGGTAGTCAGCGGCCCGGTGGAACCCTTCTAGAAAATCCCGATTTCGCTGGCCTCAAGCCAATGTGCGATGGGCCTGAGCTAAGGAATAGGCTGAGGCAATCGTCCTAGCCTATCTCTCGGATTTGCTAGAGGTTTATCCCTAGACCGTCTGGGGCTGGGGCTGTTCGGCGGAGCCGAAGATTCTATCGGTAAATTTCACGTACCAGGCGGCGGCCTGCACTTGAATGATGTAGGCCATAGCGATGATCAGGGCGATTTCTGACCCCTGTTCGCCCCCAAAGGCGGTGATGGCGATCGCCAGCGCAATGGACAGGTTACGCATGACGGTGCCGTAGACCAGTGCGATCGCATCACCCCGATTAAACAACAGCTTGCCTACCAGCGTGCTCAGGGCAAAATTGCCGAGGTATAAAATCGCCAAGGGCACCAAAAACGACACCAAAATCATGGGTTTACTGACAATGGTCTCGGCCTTCAGCGCCATCGCCACAAACACCACCCCTAAAACCCCCAGGGTCGAAAACGCGGGGAACTTTTGCTTCAGGGACTTGTTATATTTGTCTGCGCCCACAACGCGAATCAGCAGCAGTCGAGTGGCTACCCCCAACAGCATGGGCAGGAACACAATCACAATGATCTGTCGAAAAATATCGGCTAGAGGAATCTCAATCGCCGCACCCATAAGCCATTTGGCATAGAAAGGGGTAGCAATTGACCCCAAAATCAGGCCGATCACGGTCATCTTAACTGCTGCGTTAAGGTTGCCTTTGGCAAAGCCTGTCCAAGAAATGGTCATACCGCTGGTGGGTAAGAGTGAGGCCAGTAATAAACCCAGGGCGACCAGGGGTTGATCGGCAAAAAACAGCTTCCCCATACCAAAGGCAAAGAAGGGCACAACGGCAAAATTGATCAGCTGAGTGACTAATTGAAGTTTGTAATCTTGCCCAGAGAAGACTTTCTGAACGGCTCTTCCGGTAGCATGGTGATAAGTTTTTCTAATCAGAAAAGCAGGCTAGCAAGCGCTTACGGAAATTTCCAAAGTTTACAAACCCATAAGCTTGGCGCTTAATTAACTTAATTCGATTGTTGATTCCTTCCATCGGC
>JBGSNT010000252.1:0-26709 GCA_041739575.1 Nodosilinea sp.
AGTGTTCCCTGCTGTAATAGGTTCAACTGAGAAACTCATTTTTCTTTTCATTGTGATGAAGGGAGTTCGCAACCCTATTCTGTTGGCCTACGTCTAATTTTTTTGACTTGTGCGGAAACAAAAAAGCTACTCGGCAGCAAATGATCAAGCCCTATGGGGCAGGTTAGGACTTGGCACGAAGTCATTCAAAAAGCGGTGTGCATTCGAGACTTTTACTCCCAAGGTAGAAGGTAAACGAGCACTAGAAATGCTTATTAGCTGGGCAGTTCAACATCCTTTATTTGGCTGTTCGAGTTTGTAGTATCTTAACCACGGTTAAACTGGTACTCGACGGCTGAAATATGCCCACTATTCCAGATCGCTTGGCTCCCTAGCTCCCCTGCTCCCTCGCGATTGGCAATAGTCGCCACACTTATGCCGCAATCTACTAGTCGAGCATCCGGAATCTAGAGCTGTTACTCGCATGTTTTTTTGACAGGGCAATCGCACATATTTTGTATATAGCGATCCGACGTGATTACTGAAGAGAAAGAGGCTTAAAGCCTTGTCTATCAATGACATCTATTTCACGAATCAAATATAGCGGTTCTTCGCAGGGTGAGGTACAGCAGACCCTGGCAAAGCCCTTGCTGAATAAGGCTTTCAAAAATTAGGCTGTACTTCACTGAACTAGGAACCGCTATAGGATTGCTATACAACGAGGCCTTGGTGGTGCAGAAAACTCCTGAAACCCTTATGAATCAAGGATTCTCGCTGAGACACCGATTTTGAGGTTTCTCAGGCAAACGAACGAAGGCAATGGGTTTCAGCCGCTGTTTCGGCCGTTCAGGTCATCCATCATGAGACTCAAAAAAGTTTTCTGCACCACTAAGACAACGAGGCACTGGGGAATCTAAACAGGAAATCGTAGCCGAGTAGTCTCTGAGCTAAGTGATCTACTTTTCTATGGACCACAATGGGTTAGCCAATCAGCTGCGAAACAGCCGAGTGTAAAGAGCTTCGTGCTGCATGGTGGCAAGGCTGGTGCCCCAGCTGCTGAGGGACAGTTCCGCTAGGTCTTGGGTGGCGATCGCGCGATCGCATACCTCCTCCAGGGTGGGATACAACCCCAGCAGCATTTCCTGGCCCATGGTTTGCCCCAGGGGAATCAGCTTGACGGCACTGGTGATCAGGTTGGCCGCCCAGCTGTGGAGGTAGCCCAGCACCGCCGAAGACCGGTCAATTTCCCATTGGGCGGCCACCAGGGCAAAGGCCACGGCAAAGTTGCAGGGGCTACCCACCGCCTTAAACCGGGGGTGCAAGTCGGGTTCTAGGTGGGTGGCCATGCGCACCAGGGCGCGGCCCATGTCCCAGCTTTGCTGGCGGGTTTCTTCGCTGTCGCGCAGGGCTGAAAGCTGGTGGTTAAGCTGGGCGAGCTGGTCTGGGCTAGGGGTCTGGCCCGGCAGCGGGGTGGCCAATTGATGGATCATCCCCACGGCGGCTCCATCGATCGCCACCAGGCCGTAGGCCAGCTCATGCTCGAGCCAGGCCACCATGGCCTGGGGGGTGACTACGATACCCTGTTCAACCAGGGTCTCTAGCCCTTCAGAATAGCTGTAGGCCCCCACTGGCAGGGCAGGACTAGTCAACTGCAGCAGCCGCAGCAGGGCCTGGGACTTAGTTGTGGTCATGGTCGTGGCTGTGGACATGGGCTGCCGAACGGTAGGCCCCAGACTCGGGTTCAAAGGGCAGGGTGGCGGGGGTCAGCTCCAGCCCGCCCAGCTGGGTTAGCAGGGCTTCTAGCACGGGGTCAGGTTCCAGCGTAAGGCTATGGGGAGCGAGCTCTAGGGCCACGTGGCGATTGCCCAGGTGGTAGACGGCGCGCATTAGATCAAAGCTAGATCTTGCCGTGACCACGACCACGGGCTCTGGCTTGGCCACCACCCGGATGCGGACATCTAGATCGCTGCTCAGCAGGTCACCCCCGCGCAGCACGGTGCCGCGGGGCAGGTTGAGGTAGATGGGGGTACCGTCATCTCCGGTGAAGCGGTGGCGCGATTTGGCGCGATCGCCCGCCGTTAGCGACAGGGTTGCCGCCACCGGGGCAGTAGGGTCGGAGGGTAGCACGCGGGTAACGGTCAGCACGACAGCTCAGGGAAAGGATTCGCCAGGCAACTCAATCGTTTTACCATAGCAGGCGGATATGCCATTCAATACATAGTGATAAACCTGCTAAACCTAATACAGTGACAGGGGTAGGGCTACCTTCCTGTCCTCAATCCCATAGTCATTCCCGTCGCTCTATGTCCGACATCGCCCTCGAAAGCGTCTTCATTTTTCTGCTAATTGTGGCCAATGGGGTGTTTTCAGGGTCAGAGATTGCCCTGGTGTCGGCCCGCAAAGCCCGCCTAGAGCATCGGGCTCGCCAGGGAAATGCCAAGGCGCGGCTGGCCCTTAAGCTGGCCAATGCCCCCAACGACTTTTTATCGACGGTGCAGATCGGCATTACGCTGATTGGCATTCTCAGTGGCGCCCTCGGGGGGGCCACGGTGGCTACCAGCCTGCGCCAGAGGCTAGACCAGGTGCCGACCCTAGCCCCCTATAGCGATGTACTGAGCCTAGCGGTAGTGGTGGGGCTGATTACCTATCTGTCTCTGGTGGTGGGCGAGCTGGTGCCCAAGCGCATTGCCCTCAGCTACCCAGAGGCGATTGCCTGCCAGGTGGCACAGCCCATGCAGCGGCTGTCGCAACTTGCGACCCCGCTGGTGGTGCTATTGGGAGTTTCTACCCGTTTTATGGTCAACCTGATGGGGCTGAAGGAACGACCCGAAGCCGCAATTACTGAGGAAGAACTGCGCCTGCTGATTGACCAGGGTACCGAAGCGGGCACCTTTGAGGTGGCCGAACAGGAAATGATGGGGCGAGTGCTGCAGCTGGGCGATCGCCCGATTCGCTCGATCATGACCCCTCGCACCGATATTGAGTGGCTGAATGTAGGCGCTTCCTTTGCCGAACACAGTGAACTGGTGATGCAGAGTGCCCACTCCCACTTTCCGGTCTGCAACAGCAGCATTGATGACTGTGTTGGGGTAGTTTCGCTCAAGGCGCTGCTGCCCAACTACCTCAGCCAGAGTACCAAGCCGGTCACCCTGCAGAGCTTGCTGCAACCGCCCTTGTTTGTGGCCGAGAGCACCTACGTGTTAAAAGTGCTGGAGCTGTTTAAGTCCTCGGGCACCCACTTTGCCATGGTGCTCGATGAATACGGTGGCGTCGAGGGGTTAGTCACCCTGAATGACGTGGTGGAGGCGATCGTCGGCGACCTGCCCTCCCTAGAAGATGCCGATGATCCCATAATGATGCAGCGGGAAGACGGTTCGTGGCTGCTCGACGGCCTGCTGCCGGTGGAGGATCTCAAGCACCTGCTAAAGCGCGACCAGCTCACCGAAGACGAAGACAATTACCATACCCTGGCCGGTTTTATCATTCGGCATATGGGGCGCATTCCCACCGCCGGCGACTTTTTTGAGTGGGAAGGACTGCGGTTTGAGGTGGTGGATATGGATGGCAGGCGGGTAGACAAAGTGCTGCTCGAAAACCTGCCGATGTCGGGTGAAGCGGGGCATAGTACTTGATCCCCGCTTCACCCCCCCTGCCCTTGCTCCAACTTTCTCTGCTCCCTTTCTAGGGACATTTCCGCCTCCATTTCTTTGCCTAAAAAGTAGTTTAAGAAGGTGCGGATAATGGCAATCAGCGCCAGCCTGATCAGGTCTTGGCTGGTGGGAGCTACGGTGGTCGACAAAATATCGGCCCCGAGTTGAAACTCTAGGGCCAGGGCTAGCCATAGACCAAACTTGAGCCGTACCTGGTTGAAGGGAAACTCCCTACCGCGCCGTTGACGGTTTAGGCCGATGGCCAATTGGGCCGTTTTGAGCAGGCCCGCCACCACGCATAGCACCGAGATGGCCTCCAAAACAAAGGAGGTGGTGATGACCACCGATTCCAGCAGAGATTCTAGGGGTTCAAGCCATGTCATCGTCATCTCTATATCCCGCCCGGTCAGCGGCCCGGGGTTAGATTTCTATCCGTCCTGAGAGTAGCAGGAATAGGGCGGGTAGCGTAACTGGGGATTCGCATCGAAATAAGGTACCAGAGAGGGTAGATACTCTCTGGTAGATTCCCGCCTGCGCGGGAATGACGCTGGGACTTTATTTATTGGCTAGTCCTCTGGTTCTTGGGGGCCAGGGGGGCTAGGGTACTGGACCAATATCCGCCAGGAACGCCAAGGGGTTGGCCATGGTGGCGGCAAACCCAAGAATGCCGCGATCGCGATATTCGTACCGCAACGCCCCAGTCTGATCAAACAAAAACGTGCCCCCGCGCTGGGTCAGGTAGGCGGCATTGGGCACGTAGGTACCCCAGTGGCCCAGCACCTCGGTCATGTTGCGGAGGCGCAGGGTGGCCAACTCAAAGGGACGCTGAAACCCCTCTCCCCCCGCCCAGCGAAAGGTTTTGCCCGACAGCGGGGGCAGCGGCCCGGCTTTGACGGTTTTTTCGTCGTCAATCAGCTGGGGGGCACGGCGATCGCCCGTATATCCCCGCAGTACCTCACGGAGGGTGCCAGGGCTGGCGATACCGGCGCACATCAGCATCAAATTCAACCAGGCGGCCTGGCCGGGCTTCAACCCTGGCGGCGTTAGGGTCAGCCCCTGGTATAGCTCCAGATGGCGGTGCAGCGCAGCGGTTTCATCGACAAATAGGTGGGCTGGGGAAAAGCCCGTGTAGGTGCAGAATCGCTGACCTGAGGCGCGATCGCCTATCCCCACCGCCCGCACCGCGATATTTCGCTGCCGCAGCGTCGCCTCCTCCCGCTGTAGCCACCAGGCATACTCTAAACTGTCGAAGTCGCCCAGCTGGGGCCACAGCAGCACCAGCACCTGGGCTGCCCCCCCACAGCCCTCCAGCAGGTTAACGGATTGGCCATCGCTAACCCGCTGTCGCTGAGTTTGGGCAAAAATTTCGTAGCTTTCCATGCGATCGGCCTCCCCCTTCACGGCTCTCCGGCCAGGACAACCCCCTGCCAGGCTTGATCAACACCGCAAAATATAGCGATGGCCCCAGCGCTTAGGGATTTGCGCTGAAATAAGCTACCAGCCATAGGAGCCAATCCATCATGGATTCCCGCCTACGCGGGAATGACGCCGGGACTTTATTTGTTTGCAGATCCCTTAGCTTGCATTATTCATGATCTTGGGAAAATACCTGTCATTGCCCTGAAAATAACCGAGGGCTGAGCGGAGTCGAAGCCCGCGCCAGGAAGGCCCTGATTTTCATCCTTTGGAGTGGCGCTCTAGCGTCATGGATGATTCCCATTTCCACGGGAATCTAGCTGAAGCACCATACCTTCGAGTGGATTCCCGCCAGCGCGGGAATGACAGCCAGTCGCTGCCGTCCTTGTGAATAATCCAGGTAGGACATTTCTCCCCTGCCCTGGAGCACTGGCTATAAGCGCTAATGGCATCAGTGCAGGCGCCGAACGGTCCCCTGGCCTTGGCTATAAAAACTACTCAAACCCGCTGCTGCTCCACGGGGCCGGATCTACGCACACCCCATTCACGTACAACCCCCAGTGCAGGTGGGGCCCAGTGGTGGCCCCGGTATTGCCCACCGCCCCAATCACCTGGCTTGGGCGCACCAGATCTCCCTCATTGACGTCGATGCGGCTAAGGTGAATCATAATGCTGAGCACCCCCTGGCCGTGGTCAATACCAATCGTATTGCCGTGCAGCTCAAACCCCTCGGAGACTCGCCCCACTAGCCCAATGCGGCCAGCGGCAGGGGCCATCACTGGCGACCCCGTGGGGGCAGCAAAGTCGATGCCCCGGTGGTAGTAGTCCTGGGCAAATACGCCGTTGTAGTAGCGCCGCACGCCGTAGCCCGTGCTCAGGCTGCCCTGATTCGGCCGCACCATGGCGCCTTGCCACAGCTGCTCAGGGCTGACGGTGGCCTTAAAGGCCGCCACTCGGTCAAACTCCTGCGGGGTGCCCAGGTTACTACGGCCCGGCGATAAGGTAATGCGCTGGGTGGGAAAAATGCGATTTTTTAACCCCACGGCCAGGTTGCGGGTTGTCTCGGTGCCAATCACCCGAATCACCATGCGCCCCGGCGGATCGAGGGGGCTGGTGGGAATCAGGGCTCGAAATCGGTTGTTGCCAATAAAAAAGGTGGGATATTGCAGGCTATCGTTAACGGTCACCGTCGGCAGGGTGGTCGACCCAGGCGTTCCGGGCAGGACAATCACCGAGATAGTGTCGCCTAGCTCCGGCGCGGTGGGGTCGAGCACCACATCGTAGGCTTGGGCCACCCGGCCCAGCAGCACTGCAATAGATCCCGCCGCTGTGGCTCCCAGGAGCGATCGCCGGGTTAGCCTGGGGATATTTGGGTTAGGCTCCATCCCTACCTCCTATTCCTCGTTGGCCTTGGCGTCTTTGACGGCGGCGTAGAACAAAACCCCCACCAGCGGCACGCAAAGACCCAAGATCACAGCTGTCGGTACGGTACCCCAGTCGGGGCTACCGGAGGATAGCTCAAAAACTGACCCGACCGCCGCGATCGCCGCAATACAGGAACCAGCCAACAACAGGCCACTTTTGGGGGTCACAGAAATCTCTCCTAACGGCTGACCGGCCTAGCGAGATCATGGCCGGGAAGGCTAATCGGGCAGGACAGCTACCCTATCGAGGCAGCATAACACGTCCCTAGGGTGCCACCGGCTGCACGTCTTTGGCATAGAAACCATTCTTGTTGAGCTCTTGGTTGAGGGCGAGGGCATTCTCAACCCGGTCGACAAACAGCACCCCGGTGAGGTGATCC
Source organism: Nodosilinea sp. (assembly GCA_041739575.1). Lineage (GTDB taxonomy): Bacteria > Cyanobacteriota > Cyanobacteriia > Phormidesmidales > Phormidesmidaceae > Nodosilinea. The sequence goes on from JBGSNT010000252.1 coordinate 6,850, forward strand.
ATCTCGTGGAGAATGCAGCGGGCCAGCAGCTCGTTGGCCTGAAGTTTTTGGGGCCGGCCATTCTCGTCTTTATAGGAAACCTCCAGGGCGGCGGGACGGACCACGTCTAGATAGACCCCAGGAATGCTGAGGCAGCCCTCCTGCCCGGTGGTCAGCTCCTTCGAGACCTTAATAATTTGAGGATTGATCAGAACCAGGGGCGGGGCGGCGGCGTTCTCGGGGTCAACATCGACCACCAAGAGCTGCTTGTTGACCGCCACCTGGGGAGCGGCTAACCCAATGCCGTCGGCACTATACATGGTTTGCAACATTTCCCGCACCAGGGCCCGCATCTCATCGTCGACCTTGGCCACTCGTTTAGCGGGCTGACGCAGGACGCGATCACCCAGGGTGTGGATCTCTAGAGGCGGCTGCTTCAGCTTCGTTTTCTCAACTTGAATGGCGGCGGGCATAGTAATGAGTTCCGGAATGGGATGGAGTTATGTAATCTATCCTAACAACACAGACTCACTTCGACATAGCCGTTGGCCGCGATCGCCAGCGTTCGGTCAATCGCCCTCCGGCAAGACGGGCTGGGCGTCCACCGTCACCTCCACCACATCCACGGCGGTGACATCAATGGTGCCCGCCTCGTTTAACCGGGAAAAGCCATCCGCCTCAGCCTGCAACGGGGTACCGCAGTTTAGGCAGACGGTTTCGGCCCCCTTGATGCCGGTCAGGGGGGTGTTGCACACCGGGCAGGGGCTCTGCACCAGGTTGCGTCGGAGCCAAAACCGCAGCCCGATAAATCCCAGCACCGGGGCGGCTAGTCCTAGCACTACCAGCACCGCTAGCGACTTGATCACCCAGCCTAACCCCACCGCCCCCAACAGCCAGAATAGGCCCAGGGCCGTGAGCCAGCAGCCCAGGCCTGAAAAGTTGAGCTGGAATTGGCTAGGGCGGTTTGAGTTCACAGGGGGCGATCTCCGTGGGGCAGGGCAGTCAGCGCTGGGTCTATGGGTACGACTCACCCTGTATTGTAGCGCCGGGGTTAGCGGGTCTGCGGTGTACCTAGGGCCTGGCCCAGCCCCCTAGCCAGGGCCAGGGGGCTAAAGGCTGCCAGGGTCTCCCGTCGCAGCATCTCGCCCTGGCAACGAGGGTCGAGGCCAGCCAGCATCTCCAGGCAGGCCTGGGCCACTGCCTCGGGGGCCCGGTGGGGCACTCGCCAGCCCAATCGCCCATCCTGCAGCGGGTCAGCGGAGCCATCCCGATTCCCCGACAGCACCGGCACACCGCAGGCCATGGCCTCCAGATAGACAATGCCAAAGCCCTCCTGGGAGGGCATCACGTAGGCGTCGGCTAAGCGATAGTGAGCCGCCAGGGCAGCGGTGGGCACAAAGCCAGCAAACACCACGCGATCGCGAACCCCTAGGGTTTCTGCCAGGGCGGCTAAGCGGGGTTGGTCATCGCCCCGACCCACCACCAGGTATTTGACCCCTGGCACCACCGCGGCAATGGCGGGCAGGGCGCGAATCGTGACATCCACCCCCTTATAGATATCCCCTGACCACAGCCGGGCCACGGTCATCAGTACTGGGCCATCGGCCAGACCGTAGGTTTCCAATAAATCCAGATCCGGGGGGCCAGGGGTAAAGATATCGCCATCTACGACGCAGGGCATCAGGCACACCTTGGCTGGATCAAGCCCGTTGGCTGCGCAGGCGCGATCGCGGCTGTAGCGGCTAATCGCCCAAATTTGGTCGGCGCGGTTGAGGGCCCGCCGCTGCCCCGGCGGCAGCGGGTGCCATACCTCTTTGCCGTAGGTAACCACGGTGTAGGGCAGGTTGAGCCAGCGGCAGAGGGGGGCCACTAGGGGCAGCAGCAACAGGTGGCCGCAGACGATACGCTCCGGTCGATACAGGAGTAGATGCCTGAGCAGAGCCGCCACCAGCTTAGTCCGACCGATCGCCGCGTGGGCCGAAGCTAGGTAGTGGAACCGCAGCGGCATCTGGTCGTAGGGGTTGTCAGCGATCGCCCGGTCCCGCAGCAAAAATACCTCCGCCGGGGCGGGGTTGGGCTGCTCTAGATAGGCTCTGAACAGGTCCTTAATGTAGGACTGAATGCCCCCCTCGCAGGAAAAGATCTCGAGGAAGACGAAGACAATCGCCCCAGGGGAGGACGCCGACCGCGATCGCTGACTCACTATGCCATCCTGTAGTCGATCCATTAGTCGATCCACGGCAGGTTGGTGAGCGGTTGAAGTACCCATCCCAGGCGAGCCCAAAAACAGCAAGGTGCCCCTAGGCTACCCAGGCGGACCAGCAACTCGCCACCTACTACATCAGACAGGTACTACATCAGACAGTGCCGTACTTCACGATCGACAGGCAGTTGCGACCGTCCTGGGACCGATAGTAGGTGACCTTATCCGCTAGGCGGCGCAGCAAAAACCAGCCATAGCCGCTTTCCAACAGTTCACCCGGCTCGGGATCCGGCAACAATTCTGGGTTAAAGGGATCGCCATAATCCCAAATACGAATCTCAACCTGGTCGCGATCTAAGGCCAGATCAATATCAATGCCCGTTTCAGGCGGCAGATGGGCGTGGGCGTGGCGCACCGCGTTAGTAAAGCCTTCCGTCAGCGCCAACGCCAGGCGATCGCAGTAGCTACTCACCCAGGCCGACTCCCCCTCCAGCGATCGGCAGGTATCGCGAAACCAGCGCTGCACCTGGGACACCACATCGAGCTGACTCGCCACCTGCAAATGTTCCTGCCTGGTGCCCACCATCGCCATATCCTACTCCTGTATCAACGCCTACCGGGGCACCCAATGGCCAGCTTAGCGAAAGAGGGTATCCATGGCAAAAAGCTTGCGTAAAACGATACAGTTCTACGCAAGCCTTACATATCCGGTGAAACTGGCTGACTAGAAAAGGCCCAGGGTGAGGGACTTATCGATGGGTAAGGTCGCCCCAATACCGAGCCACAGGGTTACCGCAGTGCCAAAAAGGAACAGGGTGGTAGCCACAGGGCGGCGGAAGGGATTCTGGAACTTGTTGATGTTCTCAATGAAGGGCACCAGCATCAGCCCCAGGGGAATAGCGGTCATGGCCCCAATGCCCAGCAGCTTGTTGGGTACAATCCGCAGAATTTGGAAGGTGGGGTACAGGTACCACTCAGGCAAAATTTCCAGGGGAGTGGCGAAGGGGTCAGCGGGCTCACCCACCAGGGCGGGGTCTAGCACAGCCAAGGCCACGCAGCAGGCGATCGAGCCCAAAATCACAACGGGGAAGATATAGAGCAGATCGTTCGGCCAGGCGGGTTCGCCGTAGTAGTTGTGGCCCATGCCCTGCTTGAGCATTTCTCTTAACTTTGGATCGCTGAGATCCGGTTTCTTAATGGTTGCCATTCAAAACTTCTCCTGTTACAGCCGGTTAGGCCACGCCTAAAGTCTAAACCATTTACCAAGGGCAATCTGTATAGCCGAAACCAAACATTATGCCAAAGCCAATCTGTCGATGGACAGAGATGTCAGTGCCTTGAACCCCTTAGAGAGGGCCAGAGATACCCTGCTTACGAATCATCAAGAAGTGCAACAGCATAAACACTACAATTGCCCAGGGCAGGACAAAGGTGTGGAGGCTGTAAAAGCGAGTCAGGGTTGATTGGCCCACGGCCTCACCACCCCGCATTAGCTCAACCACGGTAGACCCTACCACCGGAATCGCTCCAGGTACCCCAGACACGATCTTTACCGCCCAGTAGCCCACTTGATCCCAGGGCAGGGAGTAGCCGGTAACGCCAAAGGTGACGGTAATAACCGCCAGCACCACCCCAGTTACCCAGGTCAGCTCACGGGGCTTCTTGAAGCCACCGGTGAGGTAAACCCGAAACACGTGGAGGATCATCATCAGCACCATCATGCTGGCAGACCAGCGGTGGATTGACCGAATCAACCAGCCAAAGTTGACATCGGTCATCAGGTACTGCACAGAACTGAACGCTTCGGTGACCGTCGGCTTGTAGTAAAAGGTCATGGCAAATCCAGTGGCGAACTGGATCAGGAAGCAGGTCAGGGTAATGCCACCCAGGCAATAAAAAATATTGACGTGGGGCGGCACGTACTTGCTAGAGATATCATCAGCCAGGGCCTGAATCTCTAACCGCTCATTGAACCATTGGTAGGCCTTAGAGTCAGTAACTTGCTTAGTAAACATGAAGCGGGTAACTCTATATATCAATAATTGCCGTCAAAGAAAATGTAACATAGCCGTAATGGCAACGCTAAATTCTCTGTTATAGATTCTAAGCCCTCGGGGGGCTGCTGCCCTGCCAAGAATCGGCAACTCCAGCGAAAGGCCCGGCCAAGGCCGAAATCAAGCCCAGGCCAGGGTATGAGAGCCCTGCTACAGCCCTGCAATACTTCGTTACATTTGCCGGTATTGTTGTCCCAGCCTGAGGGCATGGGGTGGTTTAGGGGTCTGGTTGGCCGCCTGGGGCCAAGGGGTAGGCTAGGGGGAAGCCCTGGGGCGCTGACCCGCTCGGTGGAGAAAATTTGGTCACAATATACTAGTGTTGAGCATTTGCCACAGGGTTGAGGGTGACGGAACTGCCCAGAGTCATAGCTCTAGGGAAGACGCTGTGCCTGACGGGACCCGTTCCACTGGCTGAAGCGCTTGCCGATACGTCTAAACGTTCATTAACTTGCCCTTGCCTTCGTCTCTATGATCAGACCCCTGTTACGCCTCAGTATTGTTTGCCTGTGTTTGTTTGGGCTGGTGGTTGGTGGGGTTTCCGCTGGCCCTGCCCTAGCCCTTACCGATGAACAGAACTTGATTGCTGAGGTGTGGCGAATTGTCAATCGGGCCTACGTGGATGAGAGCTTTAATCACCAAAACTGGTGGTTCACCCGTCAGCGGGCCCTAGAGCGGCCCCTCAGCAGTCGAGATGATACCTACAGGGCAATTCAGGACATGCTGGCTGGGCTAGATGACCCCTATACCAGGCTGTTGCCGCCCAGTCAGTACCGCAGTCTGCAAACCAGCACCGCCGGCGAACTGACCGGTGTAGGGCTGCAAATCTCCAAGGAGGAGTATCCCGGCTGGCTCCAGGTAATTGCTCCGATTGAAGGGTCTCCGGCGGAGCAAGCGGGTATTCAGCCCCAGGATGTGGTCTTGGAAATTGATGGGGTCGACACCCAGGATTTGACCCTCGACGAGGCCGCCGCCCGGATGCGAGGCCATCGGGGCACCACCGTCACCCTTAAACTGCGTCGCCCCGATGAGACCTTGCCCCGCCAGGTTCTGGTGACCCGGGATGTCATCACCCTGAACCCCGTGGTGGCGACCCTTAAGACTTCGCCTACAGGGCAGCGGGTGGGCTATCTGCGGCTGAGCCAGTTCAACGGCAATGCGGCGGCGAAAATAGCCGAGGGCATTCGAGATCTGGCGGACCAGGGCGCCGAAGGATACCTGCTCGATCTGCGCAATAACCCCGGCGGGCTGCTTCAGGCGGGGATCGAGATTGCCCGGCTGTGGTTACCCCAGGGCACTATTGTCTACACCGTTAACCGCCAGGGCATTTTAGATAGCTTTGAGTCCTTTGGTCAGGCGATTACCGATGCGCCGCTGGTGGTCTTAGTGAACGAAGGCACCGCCAGCGCCAGCGAAATTTTGGCCGGGGCGCTACAGGACAATGGCCGGGCCAGACTAGTGGGCAGCACCACCTTTGGCAAGGGGCTGATTCAGTCCCTGTTTGATCTGTCGGATGGGGCCGGACTGGCGGTGACCGTGGCTAAGTATGAAACCCCGGCCCACCACGATATCAACAAGCTGGGCATTACCCCCGATCGCATCGTTGCCAGCGTGTCCCTCAGGCGCGACACCGTGGCCACTGACGCCGACCCCCAGTACCAGGCGGCGTTAGAGATGCTGAGTCAAGCCAAGGTCGTGGCCAGTGCCTCTTAACCCCTACCCGAGTGCTCCCCAAATCTGTGCAACCCAAAGCCAGCCGCTCCTACCACGATCCCCTCCACGGCGCGATCACCCTCCACGCCAGTGACCCCGATGAGGCGCTGCTGATTCAGCTGATCGATACTCCAGCCTTTCAACGGCTGCGCCGTATTCGTCAGCTTGGCCCGGCCAGCCTGACCTTCCACGGGGCCGAAAGTTCACGGTTTACCCATTCCCTGGGGGTGATGGCGATCGCCCGTCGCGCCTTTGATCAGCTCCAGCGGCGCTATCCAGTCCTGGCTCCCCACCGCGCTACGGTGCTGGTGGCTGCCCTGCTGCACGACATTGGTCATGGCCCCTTTAGCCACACCGCCGAAGAGGTGTTTGGCCTCCAGCACGAGCAGTGGACCCGTCGGATAATTGGTGAGCTGCCGGAGATCCACGCTGCCCTGGAGACGAGGGCGGCGGGATTGGCCGCTGCGGTGGATCAGGTCTACACCCACACCCACCCGGTGGCGCTGGTATGGCAGTTGGTGTCGAGCCAGCTCGACTGCGATCGCCTCGACTACCTGCTGCGGGATAGCTACTTTACCGGGGCCAGCTACGGCCAGCTGGATCTCGATCGCATTCTCATGGCCCTGCGGTTTGAGCCCGACAGTGGTCGTCTGGTGGTGGCCCACAAGGGCCTGGCGGCGATCGAGCACTACCTGGTGGTGCGCCACTTTATGTATGCCCAGGTGTATAATCATCCCAAAAACATCTCGGTGACCTGGCTACTAGAGCGAGCCTTTGAACGGGCCCGCGCCGATCTACAGGCCGGCAAGCTAGAGGCCGACCCCACCGTTACCGCCTGGCTGTTGGCCCCCGATCGCCCCCTCGCCCTGGAGACCTACCTGGCCGGGGACGACATTGTGCTCACTTATCACCTGCAGCGCTGGCGATACAGCCCCGATCCGCTTCTAGCCGACCTCTGCCGACGTTTTTTAGACCGCGACCTGCTCAAGACCCTAGAGGTGACCAGGCTGTCAGAGGAGGAGCAGCAGCAGCTCCTCGACAGGGTACGCCACTACCTGGCTCAGCAGGGCTATAGCCCTGAGCAATACAGCGGCCTGCGCCGCACCTGGAGCCGAGGATACACCACCTACAACCAAGGCATCTGTGTCTACAGCGATAACGCTTTTGTGGATATCAAAGCCCTATCCCCCCTAGTCCAGGCCCTCAGCCAGTCCTACGAGCGCACCTGGCTGCTGTATCCCAGGGAGATCGACCCGTGGCTCCAGCAGACCTGGGCTGTGTTCAGTCCTGAGGTGAGGACGCTGATGGGCTGATGGGGCGGCTGGGGGAAGGCAAAGATCTCAGACCCCCTAGCTCCCCCGCTCCCCCATCTCCCCAGCTCTTGGCCATAGTCACCCAACTTACGCCGCAGCCCACTAAATCAGCGGCTGGGCATTGCGAGAGGCTTCCAGGTTGAGCTGTTGCAGCTTTGTGTAGGCCCGATCGATGGTGCGCTGTCCCCGCAGAAACCCGGTGCTGGCGCCGGGGCAAATATGGGCCAAGGTATCTGCACTAAAGCGACTTCTTACGGTCTCCACCTGCTGAAGCTGGCGGGGCCAGTGGAAGGTTTTGGCCAGGCGCAGGGGAGCTGGGTGGCCAACTCGATCCGGTAACAGGTGGCGACCGGTAAACAACACCCCGCCGTAGGCCCTGTAGTACAGGCAAGCCGATCCGGGGGAGTGGCCGGGGGTCCACAGTCCTTCCATCTCGCTACTTAACTGCAGGTGGTGGTGAAAGGTGGTGGTGGGAGTATTGGGCAGCAGGTAGGCCTCTTGCTCCTGAATCACCACCTCACAGTTCAGGGCTTTTTGGATCGCAGCCGCCCGCCCTAACCCGCCTCGGTGGGTAATAAATAGCCACTTCACCCCCCCCTGGTTCAGAAGCCACTCGCGATTGCCCTCATCCCAAAAGGGAGAGTCGATCAAAACGTTGTTGGGCTGTCCATTGGCAGCTTTGTTTACAATGAAGTAGGCCGTGCCCCCCTGGGTGTCGCGGTTGGGGGAAAAGGCGTATACGGTTTCAAACACCGAGCGCGGCAGCTTAGAATTGAGAGGCTGAGGCGACTGAACTGAAGCTGAATCTGCTGCCATAGGGTTGAGACAGAGGGTGAGAAACACCTGTGCAACGCCTATACTAGCTGAACCGCGACCCTTGTACCCAAGCCAGTTTCTATGGCCTATGGCAGTTTGCACTGGCTGAGTCTGCACTGGCTGAATTCGTCACACTTCAATGGCTCCTTGATGGTGTTCTTCTGGCTTCTGGTTTTAGGTCTGATGACCTACGTGCTCCTCCAGAGCAGCGTCAGCCGTATTACCCGCACCCCCGTGTGGCTACTGTGGTTGGTGATGATGATGCCTGCCTTGATTTTGACGGGCTGGGTCATGGTAAACGGCAGCGAGGAGTCTCCCCCCACCGGACTGTTGCTGGCGATTTTCGTCGCTTTCCCCATTCTCTACTGGGCGCTAATTCAGAAGGGACGCATCTCGGTGCCTCAGGCGGCCAAACCCGAGGCAACAGCCGCCGCCGTGTCGCCGCCGTCCCCCCGACCGACCCTACGCCCCATCGACAAAGACGAAGAGGCTATGCTCCAGGGCTGTTTCCCCTGGTCAGTGTACTATCTGCAAAATATTGAGTATCGCCCCCAGGCGATGATTTGCCGGGGGCAGCTGAGGGCGACCCCCACCGTCGCCTACGACACCGTGCGCGAGAACATTCGTCGTCACTTCGGCGATCGCTTTCTGGTTCTCTTCCAAGAAGGATTGCAGGGTAAGCCAGTGTTCGCTCTGGTGCCCAACCCCCAGGCTGAAAGCGGCGATCGCAGTACGTTGACGCGGCCAGGGCTGGCCCTGGGCCTGCTACTGGTGACCCTATTTACCACTACGGCGGTGGGCACCTATCTGGCCGGGGTGACCGAGGCTCAACTCCAGGCAACCCCGGCGCTGATGCTGCAGGGGTTGCCCTACGCGGTCAGCCTGCTGATCATTCTGGGGTGTCACGAAATGGGTCACTACCTGATGGCTCGCCGCTACGCCATGCGAGTCACGCTGCCCTACTTTATTCCGGTGCCGTTTTTCCTGGGCACCTTCGGGGCGTTTATTCAAATGAAGTCACCGGTGCCTAACCGCCGCGCCCTGTTTGATGTGGGTATTGCCGGGCCGCTGGCGGGGCTAGTGGTGGCGGTGCCGCTGCTGCTCTGGGGTCTGAGTCAGTCGACGGTGGTGCCCATCCCCGAGACGGGGTCTAGCCTGTTGAATTTTGAAGCCCTCGACCCCAAAGCGTCGCTGATGTTGACCCTGCTGTCAAAGCTGGTGCTGGGGGCTAGTGTTGCGGCAGACCAGGCAATTCACCTTCATCCAGTGGCGATCGCAGGCTGCCTGGGCCTGGTGGTAACGGCCCTCAACCTGATGCCCGTGGGCCAGCTCGATGGGGGCCACATTGTCCACGCCATGTACGGCCAGCGGGTAGGTAGTATCGTCGGCCAGGTGTCCCGGCTGCTGGTGTTTGGTCTTGCCCTGGTGCACCCTGAGCTGATGATCTGGGCGATTCTGCTGTTCTTCATTCCAGCGGCAGACCAGCCGGCCCTCAACGATGTTAGCGAGTTAGACGATCGCCGCGATTTCCTGGGGCTGCTGGCCTTGACCCTGTTGGTTATGATTGTGCTGCCAGCACCGGGCATTCTCACCCGACTGCTGTATTAGCCCTGGGGCTGGTTCAGCTCCTCATTCTTCCGGTGATTGCCATGACCCACGATCTCACCCAGTGGATTACCGAGGTCCGCACCCTGCAGCGGCAGCTGGCCGACACCCAGAAAGACCGCGACCAGGCCTACAATAGCGCTGCCAATTGGCGGCGTCTCTACGAGACTGAAGCCCGCCAGCGCCGAGAAGAAGCGACCGAATTTCAGACGCAGCTGATCGCTCTCCAGCAAAAACTGTTGACCGTTCCCGCTGCAGTGGCTGGACAAGAGCTGGCAACCGCCGATTCGCTTCAGGGGCTGCAGTCTCAGCTCGATGGGCTAGTCCAACGCTGCCAAGAGCTCACCCAGCGGCTAGCAGCTGAGCAGGAGGCCCACGCCCAAACCCGCCAAACCCTTACAGCGGCTCTGGGCGATACGTTTGACGCCCTGAAATAATCCCAGAGGATTCCATCTCAAAACATCCTGAGGACGCATTTCGACTCCGCTCGATGCTCTAGCCTAGACGTGCAAACAACGGTTTGCACGTCTAGGCGACTGGTTTACCTCGCGGGGGGCGACGATTCGAGATTAACCGCCCGCGACGAAGATGTACCGCAGCATAAAGATAGCGGCTAAAATCCACATGCCGATGGTGGTTTGGCTGGTTTTACCCTGGAAGGCTTTAACCAGGGGGTAGGCAATTAGCCCCATGGCCAGACCCTCAGCAATGGAGAAGGCCAGGGGCATCATGATGATGGTAAGAAAGGCTGCGATCGCATCGGCGGGTTCGTCCCAGTCAATCTGGCTGGCTCCCGACATCATCAACACCCCAACAATAACCAGGGCTGGCGCAGTAGCAAAGGACGGAATGCCCTGAAGGAGGGGAATAAACAGAACCGAGGCGGCAAACAGCGCCGCTGCCACCAGAGCCGTGAAGCCACTGCGCCCCCCCTCCATAATGCCCGAGGCCGACTCGATGTAGGTGGTCACTGTGGAGGTGCCCATGACGGCCCCGGCGGTAGTGCCCACGGCGTCGGCCATAAAGGCTTTCTCAACCCCAGGAAACGAGCCGTCCTCCTTGATATAGCCAGCCTTGGAGCCCAAGCCAGTCAGGGTGCCAATGGTGTCAAACAGGTCCACAAACAGGAACACAAAAATGATGCTGACCATCTCCCAGAAGTTAATCCGGAGGAGTTCGCCGAGCCCCACAAAGGCCTGACCAAACAGGTCGGTAGGAGCCTGGGGAATGGCCATCAGACCCGTAGGCCAGGGGGCAATTCCAAACAGCCAGGCCAGCAGAGAGGTGCCCAAAATGCCCCACAGTAGCGCTCCGGTCACCCGACGGGCAAACAGACCCGCCGTAATGGCCAGACCTAGCATCGTCACGGCGGTTTGGGGCGATCGCAGGTTGCCCAGGGTGGTCAGGGTTGCATCCGACGCCACAATGATGCCTGCCCCCTTGAGCGCAATGTAGGCAATAAATAGGCCAATCCCCGCCGTAGTGGCATGCTTAACCGCATCGGGAATGGCCTCCACGATCTTGCTACGCACGTTGGTGATCGTCATGAGGATGAAGATAATCCCCTCAATGAAGACCGCCGCCAGGGCCACCCGCCAGTCGATACCCAGGCCCAGCACCACCGTAAAGGCAAAGTAAGCATTAATGCCCATGCCAGGGGCCAGTAAAAAGGGTAGCTTGGCGTAGAGCGCCATAATCAGCGTTGCCAGGGCAGCAGAGAGGCCTGTGGCTACCACCAGCTCACCAAACAAATCGCCCGATTCGTTAAGGAAGATCGCGTTCGACAAAATGGCCGGATTCACGATCAAAATGTAAGCCATCGTGACAAAGGAGGTTAGCCCCGCCAGGGTCTCCGTGCGAAAGTTGGTACGTAGTTCGGCAAAATTAAAGAATTCGGCAATTTTGTTCCCCTGCCCCGGGGTCGGGGGTGATTGGGGCAATTGTTCAGTGGGCTGGGTCACGGTGGCACTCCTTAAACTTCAATAACACGTATAGATGATTGGCCCTTACACCCACAGGGCCAATAGTCTCAGCCCTAGTCCACGATATCTACCCGCTTCAATCTGTGGTCGGCGCTACAATTCTGTGTTTTTTGATGCACACTGTTACGTACAAGGCCTCTATCCCCAGGGGGAATTTAGCCGGTTAATCGACCCATTGGGGATGCCTATTACTTTCGCCAGGGCCAGCGGGTGCCCATTTCGGTGGCCGCTGACCAGCCCAGATAAACCACCAGCAGGCCAACGCCAATTAGAAAGGGCAAAATATCGTCAGGCATAGCGTTTGGGTTGTTCAAGAACCGATTGAAAAGATGCCTCTATAGTGCAGCATCTCAACCGTTCGGCTGTAGAGGTCCAGCTCCGGATGCCTGAGCAAGGTAGTTCCATAGCTCATTTTGCTTGGCCCCAGGGGATTGGGCCCCGTAGCGTAGGGGCCTCTTCGCACTGCTAATCGTGCAGCCCAAAGTACAGCTGCACTTTATACAGCTTCCTGACCAATTACAAAGTTTTGTAACACAATGGAAGGGCAACCCCTGATTTCGCCTGGACAACTTTATGACGGTTACCACAGATATAGCTGCGCCCCAACGGCTCCAGGAACCCACCGCTCTGGCGGCGGGAGGACCTGATCCCAGTCGCTTTGACTGGGCCGAAGCATGGTACCCCGTTGCCTACGTGCAAGACCTAGACCCAGCCCAGCTCACCCGCTTCACCCTGCTCGAGCGGGGCATTGTCATCTGGTGGGAGCCCAAGGCTAAGGCATGGCGAGTGTTTGAGGATAAATGTCCCCACCGCCTGGCACCCCTCTCCGAAGGGCGCGTGAACCCCAACGGCGAACTCGAGTGCCCCTACCACGGCTGGGCCTTTGCAGGCGATGGCACCTGTACCCACATTCCCCAGCAGCCGGTGGATGGTCAGGGCCACCAATCAATGCGAGCCTGCGCGGTCTCCCTACCCACAGCCATTGCACAGGGTCTGCTTTTCGTCTATCCCGGCAGGGCTGAAAACGCTCCCCGGGTTGAGGTACCGATCATTGATCCCGTAGAGGCTGAGCCGGACGGCTGGGTTATCCTCAACACCTTTCGCGACCTGCCCTACGACGCTCTCACCCTGCTAGAGAATGTGCTGGATGCCAGCCACATTCCCTACACCCACCACAAAACCGTGGGCAAACGGGAGAATGCTGCTCCTATGGAAATGGAGGTGCTGGAGGCGAGTAAGCAGGGCTTTCGAGGGCTATGGCCCGAAGGCCCCCGCAAGGGTAAGCTGGGCACCCAGCACACCACCTTCGTTGCTCCGGCGCTGATGTACCACGACCTCACCTCCCAGCAGTTTGGGCGCACCCTGACCGTGGTGTACGCCACCCCGATTCGCAAGGGGGAATGTCGGTTGTTTGCCCGCTTCCCGTTTAAGTTTTCGTCCAAACTGCCCGCTACGGTGATTGGCCTCACCCCCCGCTGGCTTAGCCACATCGGCAACAATGGGGTGCTCGAAGATGACCAGATTTTTCTACACCTGCAAGAGCGCGAGTTGGAGCAGGCCCTTGGCCAAGTCTCTCCAGATGAGAATCGCCCCTACGCCCAGGTCTGCTACCTGCCGACCCAGGCCGATCGCTACGTGCTGGCTTTTCGCAACTGGGTTAGCGACTTTAACGCCAACCCCTTTGTCGGTCAGCCCCTAGCCCCCGAGTGGACGAAGGAGGCCCTGCTCGATCGCTACCACTCCCACACCCAGCACTGCAAGAGCTGTAGCACGGCCCTGCATCGGATTCAGCAACTGCGCTGGGGGGCACTGGGGGTGAGTGCGGTGGGCTGGTCGCTGCTGCCGGTGGCCGTGGCGGCCGGTAGCGTGACGGGTTTAGCCGCTGGGGCTCTTTCCCTGGTGCCCCTGGGTACGGCGGTGGCCTGGGCTGCTTTGGGGCAGCTAGAGCGCCGCTTTTACGAGGGGCGCGCCGTGCCACCTCGCAATTTGCCCGAGCCAACGTCCCAGGTAAAGGGTTAGGGACCCGGCGGGGGGGATGGGTGGATGGCAAACCCCTTCCTCACGCCGAGTTCACTGCAGCGCATGGTGATGCGGTCTAGTCATTTTGGTCTGCCAGTCTGCGCGTTAGTCGTTTACGCCTCACCCCCCATTCCCTCACCTTGCGAATGCTCGAAGTCAAGATAGGGAAGATCTAGGTATAGATTATGTACGGATAAAGATGGCGCGGTGGACGGGTAGACCTTGCTCTAGGGTGACGCGCTCGCGATCGGTCTGGGCGGGGAAGGGGCTGGTGGGCAACCAGGTATCCCCCTGGCGCAGGAAGCAGGGATTTTCGGCGAGGCGATCGCACATATCCACCGCCACCTCCTCCACGTCCGACTGCACCACCACGCGCCCGCCCGGAGGCAAAAACTCCGCCAGGGTGCTGACCAACTCAGGCTGCAGCACCCGGCGCTTTTGATGACGCTTCTTAAACCAGGGGTCAGGGAACTGGATGGAGACCTGCTGCAGGGGATTGCGATCGCCCCAGCTCTCGAGCAGGGCGCGCAGGGAGATGTTGACGTTGCAGTACATGAAATGCAGATTGCTCAATTTGCCTTCTTGCTGGCGCTTTTGGGCAGATTCGACCACGGGTTTGCGAATTTCTAACCCCAAAAAATTCCAGTCGGGCTGAAGCTCGGCCATGTGCAGAGCAAACATCCCTTTGCCGCAGCCAATGTCGATGTGCAGGGGCTGCTGGGGATTGGCAAACACCTGTTCCCAGGCGGGCGTCTCCACCTCCACCTGGTATTTTCCGCTCAGCGGGTTAACGTGCTGACGTACCCGAACCACAGCCACGGCATTGACCTCGCTCAAATCTCGGCCTTCTATCATGCCACTTTGGCTAGGCCATTAACAGCCCTGGGGCGGGCTTGCCCTGGCCTCAGGCTACCAACTTCGCAGAGGGCCGGGGCCAATGGGATGGGGTAGGTTGCCAAGGGTCGATGAATTCTCGCCAGGGTGAGTCAGGTTACTTACCGAATCTAACGGCTAGGGGCTAGGCTGGTAGGGGAATTCCTATTAAAAGCTTTTTAGTTCCATGGGACAGCGTTTTCGCTTCGCCATCATTAGCGACCCCCACATCGCCCGGCCCGAGACCATCTACAGCGGCCCCCATCGGTTTCACCTGGTGGAAGTCAGCATTCCGGGCATTGAGCAAATCTTTGACCATTTAGAAACGCTGGATCTCGATTTTTTGCTGCTGCCAGGCGACCTGACTCAGCACGGCGAGTGGGTCAACCACCAGTGGCTAATCGATCGCCTCAAGCGACTGCCGTTTCCGGCCTACGTGGTGCCGGGCAACCACGATGTGATTGCTCGGGAGGCCAGCGATCGCGCCATTGGCCTGCAAGACTTTCCGCGTCTGTACCAGGACTTTGGCTATAGCGACGGCAAGACCCTCCATTACCACCACGAAATTCTCCCCGGCGTGCGTCTAGTAGCGCTGAATTCCAATGCCTTTGAGCCCAACGGCGAGCAGATTCGGGTGGGCTACGTGGATGAGGAACAACTGGCCTGGCTGGAGGCCACCCTGGCCGAATATGCTGACGATTTGATCCTGGTGATGCTGCACCACAACGTGCTGGAGCACCTGCCGGGGCAGGCCCACAGCCCCCTGGGCCAGCGCTACATGGTGAGCAATCACAACGACATTATTCAGCGACTGGAGGCGGCCAAGGTGCGGCTGATGTTTACGGGCCACCTGCACGTGCAGGATGTGGCCCGTCGGGGCGACCTGTGCGAGGTGCTGACCGGGTCGCTGGTCAGCTATCCTCACCCCTACCGGATTGTCGAGATTGAGCACGGCGAGGGCGACCTGCGCATGGAGGTGCGATCGCGCCGCCTCACCGCCGTGCATCCCTGGGATGATTTGCAGGCGATGTCTCATAAGTGGATGAGCGATCGCGCCGAGGGATTCATGACCAAATTCCTGATCAGCCCGCCAGTGGGGTTGGCGGAGCACGAAGCCGCTGCGATCGCCCCCACGCTCAAAGGTTTTTGGGCCAGTATCGCCGCTGGCGACCCCCAGATTGACTTCTCTCATCTGCCCCCCGAGGTGCAGCGGCGGCTTGAGCACTTTAACTCGGTGGATAGCGACGGGAATCCGCAGGCGATCGACAACACCGCCACGCTGGTGTGGCCTGCTCCCTAAGATGAATTCTCAAATGCTTCCCTTCTGGGGAATTTCTCAGGAAATCATCTCTTCCAATTCATGTAGGGGCTTTAATATGTCAGCAATTCCACGATAGAGGCTTTATGGATGATGATTGCGCGACTCTCCCTGACCTTTTTGATGGTGACAACGGCTCTATTGGCAGCGGCTTGCAACCCTTCCCAAACCCCGTCTACTGAAACAGATTCCGCAGACGTTGAAGCCGTCCCCACCCTAGAAGAAGAGGCCCCCACAACCGGCTCCGGTGCAGAAACAACCGCTGGTTCTACGGGCTCCACCACCACTCGCCAAGGCATGTTTGCCTCAGCCGAGCATGCAACAACGGGAAACGTTGAGCTAATCAGCCAGGATGGTCAGGCAACTCTGGTTTTCGACGAGACCTTTGCTACGTCTAACGGACCCGATCTGGTGGTGGTGCTGCATCGCTCGGCTAACCTGATTGCCGAAACCACTCCCCCTGCCTACCCCCTCAATAAGGAGGATTACGTCGTCATTGCACCGTTGACCGCGACGAATGGCCGCCAGGAATACGCCGTGCCCGCAGAGATTGACCTCACGGCGTTTGAAGCTGTGGCCGTATGGTGCCAGCAATTTAATGCCACGTTTGGGGCGGCCCCTTTGCAATAGCACTCTGCAGCTTCTCTTAACGTCAGGCGGTCGGCTCGAAGAATATGGGCTGCCCTACCGCGAGGCGTCCGCGTCGAAGAACGGTGCCGTAGACACCAGCCTTATTGTTTCTCTTCCGAACAACCGCCTTCAGCACCTCGGGGGCGGGGCGGGCCGAGTCAGGGTCGAAGTTTACCATTGAGCAGCGCTCGTCGCGGTTAGTAACGGCGATGGAGGTGGCGTCGTTGTTTTGTCCGAAGGAGAGGATGCCACCCACCCATTTGTCTTCCTCGAAGGGAAGCGATCGCAGTAACTTAATCAGGATGTTCGGTCGGAATCTGCGGACGTCGGGACTCTGCGCCGCGAGTCTCCCGATTTCATTAACCGTGGCAGAGGCAATTATGGAGATGCTCGCTTCGTCGAAGATGCCACGGTTGAGGTGCATCATTTCGACCGGCAAACCACAGCGGCGACCGACGTCTGCCGCCAATTCCTGGCCGAACACAGCCAGCTCTGCTCCTTCTGGCGTGCGAACGTGCGTCGGAAGGTTTCCATCGATGGCGGGTCCCCGCCGCAGCGGGGTAAAGAGAATCAGCTCCGGGAGCTTTGTGGCGGTCAACCAGGGGAAACCGCCGCGATCGCCAACCCGACGGAAGGCTAAGCGCCGATCGCCGTCAAGACCGTGCCAGCCCAGGTCGGCAGCATCCAGCAGTTCGCCACCCATGGACTTCACTGGGTACCGAAAGAGCGCTTCTACTTCACCGATCTGGATAGGCATGGTCATCATAGGTTTCGACGATGGTACCCTGTTCGCCAGCCTGTAGCCGAACGTCGGGAAGATCAACCAGAAGCTCGACAACGTCTAAGAATTCAGGCTGTGTCATGTGCGCCTAGAGTGACCAGTCTGACGATGTCTTCACCGGGTTTCACAATCCATCCTATGCGTAAGGCTGCCGCTTCAACTAATATCGTCATAGGTAGACAGCGATAGTGAGCACTATGACAGCATCACCGGTCCTTACAAAACAATATATAGAACAAAGAGATAACGGTTACTGGATTACGGGAACCCGTGTATCGCTTGATTCGGTGGTGTATAGTTTTTTGGATGGAAAGTCTCCAGAAAGTATTGTTCAGAATTTTCCGCTTCTGCGACTGGAGCAGGTTTATGGTGGGATTGCATTTTACCTGGCTAATCGGGAATTGATTGACCAATATTTAGAAGCTGGAGAAGCAGAGTTTAGTAGCTTACAGCAGTCGCGTAGGAAGAAGAACTCTCTTCTGTATCAAAAACTGAAAGCTGCCCAAGGTCAAAAGCAGAGTTTCCTATAAGGGACTAGCCAATAAATAAAGTCCCAGCGTCATTCCCGCGTAGGCGGGAATCTACCATAGAGTATCCACCCTCTCTGGTACCTTATTTCGATGCGAATCCCTAAACACCACAGCAATGGCCGTTTTCGAGCTTGCATCGTTTAGTTCAAGAGAACATTTATCCGTCAGATTGGGGCGGTAGGGATGAGATGCTTTCGGAGGGGGTAGAGTTTGGGGATGGGTAAGTTTGGTGCGTCACGCAAAGCGATGACGCACCAAACGGTTACTGGCATCCGTCGCCCTTGTTTTCCTACAAGGCTTCGGAGAGATGATCAGCATCTTTACCGGTAGACAAAACGATCACTGAGGTCATGATCAAGGCTCCACCCGCCAACTGGGGAACGGTTATCGGCTGGTGCAAAATGGCCAAAGCTAGCAAGATAGTCACTACAGGCTCTAGGGTGGACAAAATGGCTGCCGTGGAGGCTCCCAGCAGCTTAATGCCAGCAAATAAGCTCCCGATCGCCACCACGGTAGAAATCAGTGCCAGCGCACCAATAGCGGCCCAGCCCGCAGCCGTGGTCGGCAGACTAATACCTCGTAGGGTAACAATGCCGCCAAAGACGACGGCGGCCGAGGAGAACATTACAGTGCAGGCCACTATGGGCGATTCTTCCCGCATCACTCGGTCGCCCAAGAGAACGTAGATAGCATAGACCAAGGCCGAGGCCAGCCCCAGAATTATGCCAATGGGTTTAGTTTCGCCGATCGAGCCAATGGTCAACACTGTGCCGCCCAGAGCGACACCTAGGGCCATCAGTTTGGTAGGGCTGCTGGGATGATGCAACACAAGAATGGAGATACCGACGACTATGGTTGGATACAGATACAACAGCAGCACGACCACCCCAGGGGAGGCGAAGGTTAATGCGGTAAAAAAGCTCAGGGATTGAAGCACAAACCCAACTCCCCCCATCACCATCAGTGTGCGTAGATTTTTGGGAGTAGGCAGGGGCCTTTGGCGAGTAACCTGGTAGAAGCAAAGGCAAAGAGCTGCGATCGCAAACCGAAGGAAGAGGGCAGTGAGCGGGGTCACACCTGAGGCGTAGGCAAAATAGGCAAAGATAGGCATGGCCCCAAAGGAGGCCGCCGAAATAACAACTAGAAAAACACCGAGAAGACGCACCGCTTTTCCCCAAAGGACGCAACAACAATTTTTAAAACGAGTCCCTTTAAAATCAACCCATTGATTTTGCAGCTGCGATCGCTTCATTCAGCGCATTTTCTAACCTTTGCCACTGGGACGTAGGCAGATCCTCTTTAGTGCGCCTTAATGAGGCCCGGATCTGGCGATAGCGTGTTCGTAGCTCTTCTGCATCTAAACGACCTGGCTTTGCCTCTGTCTTATCCAAGGATTGGGTGAAATTAATAGCTGTCTTGCTGACAAATGGGGCCTTTGTTGTGCTACCAGTATTTCCGCCCCCGTCAATGATTGCTACTCCCCCCAGTGCCGTTGGCAGCAAAACACTGAGTTCTCGATCGTTCGGAGTCCAGGACCGTATACAGCCTTGAGATGGCAAATCAATGTAGTCATGAGTACCAGCCATGACTGCATTCACATCGATCTCTAGATCATAAATGCGAGAGACAACCTGAGCAAAGGCACGAATAGCAAGCTCCTCTACAAACTGAATTTGAGTTTGTAGAGGAGCCTCTGCAACGGCGTCGGGAAGCTGTTGACCAAGGATAGAGTCCCCTTCAAAGGGATAAGTACCCACAAACAGATAACCGCTACCAATGACCAACTCCCAACTTCCATCAGAGTTGTGCTTTGGCATAATATTTAGATCGCAGATTTGTCCTTTGAAGGTGCGATCGCCAAGCTGGACATTATATTTGCCACCATGTATTTTATTCGGCCTAGGTGCTTTAAGCTGTTAGGCATTTAAACCACGTATAATACCTCACAAAGTGGTGGATATTGTTATGCCAGTCAAAAACTATTTAACACCGGAAGAAAAGCTTGAACTTCAACAGCACCTCAAATCTCATGAGCATCCTGATATTA
>JBGSNT010000291.1:0-8723 GCA_041739575.1 Nodosilinea sp.
GCCGCTGCGCCACAGCATGATCACGGCGATCGCCATAATGGGCAGCAGCGGAATATTCTTAATCCATCCCACCACCAGCCAGGCCAGCAGAAAATTAATATCTTCTGTTGGGAGTTCAGCAGGAGTCCCGCCGCTGCTCAAGGCGGAGAGTAACCCCTGCACGTTGTAGAGAAAGTGAGCCGTATAGCCCAGCAGCCAGCCAATGATGGGAGCCGCATAGTGCAGCCAGGGGCGGGTTGTCTGGCGAGACAACCCTAAAAACATGCCAAAGATGCCGGTAAACAGGGCATGGCCGCCAAAGCCAAACATGCTGTGGCGCAGGCCCAACTGCGCCCCCCAGGGCACAAAGCCCCAGGTCATGGAAGTTTGCGCCACATACAGGGCCGACTCAAACAGGTTAAAGCCGATGCCCACCAGCGCTCCGTAAATAAAGCCATCGCGCACATTATCAACCTCTGACTTGAGCAGCCAGAAGTGGAGCAACACCCCCAGCCCTTTGGTGATTTCTTCGTCGAGCGGCCCGGCGATCGGCGCACCGAGAGTCAACATGGCATTTTCGCCCAGCGAGGCTTGCAGATCGGGATGCACTTGCAGATAGGCATTCACTAAATGAAAAATCCCCAGGTTTAGCGGTAGAGCTAGTCCGGTGGCCAGCAGGCTGCCCCACAGTACGGCGATCGCATACAACCAGGGAGATTCCGGTTCCCGGCGATCGAGAAACCACAAAATGGCTAACGGAATAATCGACAGTAGTGCCGCCCACAGTAGGGCTGCAAAGAAAATCCGGGTGGCATCCGCATCTAGTTGAGCCAAAATCGGCAAGATCTGGAAAACACTGATTAATAACAACACGACTAAAAAGAGAATCGTCAATTTAGCGATGCGCGGGTTCTTTAAGGGCGAACCGTAGAGAATGCTGGCTTTTGGGCTTAACAAAATGGGTTCCTCACGTTAAGGCAATAGTTTTGTTCGTTGGTTGATATCGATTTCGCCTAAAAAATCCATCCCTGGAACATTAGCTACTACTGCTGCTGCTGGGCTGGGGCAGCTTGGGGATCAGCCAGGAGAGGAATTGATCCTGCGATCGCGTCTGAATCAAAAACTTGCCCGGCCCGGTCAGATCGGCCACAAACCCCTCACCGCTAAACAGGAAGGTCTTCATGCCGCCGATGGAGCGGGTTTGAAAGGGCATCGATTCGGGCAGCGCTACCAGGTGTCCGGTATCAATGGTGAAGGTTTGCCCCGCCGCCAAAGTGATTTCGTGAATTGCTCCGTAGGAGCAGACCACCATTTGCCCCACGCCCTGGGCGCGCAGCATAAACAGCCCGCCGCCGGTACCAAAGAACGACTTCGAGCCACCCCACTTCGAGTCAATGTCGACTCCCATGGCGGATGCCACGTAGGCTCCCGACTGCACCAGCATCGGCTCGGTGATCTCTAGAATTGTCAGATCGCCGGGCAGGGAGGGAGCCACCAGCACATCGCCGCCCTGGGCCGGAGCGGTGTAGATATTTTGGAAGAAGCTTTCGCCGCCAAGGAGCGATCGCTTCAGCGATTGCATAAAGCCCCCCGTCGCCTTAGTCTCCAGGGTGACGCCGCCAGACATGCCCACCATCGAGGCGGCCTCCACCCGCACCTGTTCGCCCCCGGCTAGGCGTACCCGACCCAGGGTGTAGGCATGCTGGTACATCAATTCAACTTGCATGGTCCATACTCCTGAGCAACGGTTAACAAAGCGACTCCGAGAAATCTTGACTACTGCTGTAACCAGGGATGGTCATCGGTTGTGTCATCAGTGCGCTTGGGACTAGAGCGATCGCTCAACTTCATCGACGCATCCAGCGAGTAGTACTGAGGCATGCCAATTTCAATGCCGTTGGCCTCTAGCGCCTTGCGCACGCGCAGGCGAAACTCCCGGCCTACCGCCGCTTGCTGCCCCGGTTCGGTCTGAATCCAGACGGTGATGGTCAGGCCGCTGTGGGAGACGTTGTCGATGCCTAGCACCGTCGGCTCGGCCAAAATTTTGTCGTGCCAGGCGGGGTCGTCGTAGAGAGTTTGGGCCACATCGTTCAAGACGGCCAGGGCTTTTTCAGGGTCGGTGTGGTAGGCCACATCGATGGTGAAATTGACCCGCGACCAGTTGCGGGTCAGGTTTTTGACCTGGGTGATGCTGCTGTTGGGCACGGTCACCAGTTCGCCGCTGCCGCTGCGCAGCTGCGTCACCCGCATGGTGAGGTTTTCGACCAGCCCTGTGGCCGAGCCCAGCTCAATCACGTCGCCGATCGCATACTGGTCTTCGGCCAAAATAAAGAAGCCATTCACCAGGTCTTTGATCAGGTTTTGCGAGCCAAAGGTAATCGCCAAACCCGCTAAGCTACCGATGGCCACCACCGACGCCGTGGGTAGCCCCAGGGTGTTGAGGGCAGACAACAGGCCAAAGAGGACGATCGCAATCGTCACGAGCCCCTTGACTGCCCCGGAGATCGTCGAACTACGCAACTGGCGGCGCTGGGCATCGCCTAAGTCCAGGAAATCCAGGTGATCAAAGGGTTTCCACCGATGAAGGACGATATCGATCAGGCGACGGCTGATGCGAATGGCCAGTCCGGCAAAAAACCAGATCAGCAGCAGCCGCAGCGGCACCCTCAAAAACCCAAACTGATTGCGAATCAGATAGGACGAAACGACGGCGACCCAGCCAAAGCCGATGTACCAGGCCGAAATCATCAGCCAAAACAACAGCCACTGGAGAAAGTCCAGGGCTGCAAGCTGGCGATCGAGGGTAAAAACCTGCGCGAACTGCTGCAAAAAGGCGGTTCGCGCCTGGGGCAGTTGTTCGCCCAAAGGATCGGTTGGCTCATCTACCGCTGCCGCCTCAGAGATCGCCGCCGACCGCAGCGCTTTTTTCTGCTGCCGCAGTTGTGTTTGCCGTTTCCATACCCCATACTTGAGCGCCACCAGCCCAGTGGTTAGCAGCAAGAGCCCGATCAGAATGTGGTTCACCCGCTTCCGGTCATCGGGTAGTTTGGCTAAACCACTGCGGAGTTCGTTTTCTAGAATGCCGCGCCATTGGTCAGCCAATGCGTCAATGGGCTGGCCGTTGAAGTCGGCGTCAAACTCCGTCACCGACAGCAGCACCAAGGGGCGGGGAAACTGGTTGTCCCGGACATCGATGACGGCGACATTGTTGAGCTGCGACACCTCAAATATCAGGCTCTCAGAGTCCATGGGCCGTTTCAGCAGCAGCAGCAGCTTGGCCTGAATCTCTTCGGCTCGCTGCTCGACGGTCTGGCGATCGCCCACCGCATCGGGGGAGCGGTCATACACCGTGGGCGAGGCAATGGTGAACAGGGTATTAGCGCTGAGGGGCGATTCAACCGCGATCGCCTCCACATTGCCGTAGCGGGTCACACCCTGGGGTGGCCCCACTGGCCCTTTACTACCAAAGCCATCGGGCAGCGCAAACTGGGCCTGGCTGGGTTGGCCCATCGCCAGGCTCAGGCCCAGGGCAAGCGCAAAGGCCAGGGCAGACGTGAGCAGTCGTTTTAACGGCGTCGGCATTCGAGTCGGTATAGGTTGAACGTCTGCTGTCTATAGCGTCTGTCTGTAGCGACAGGTTGAGGTAGCCTCAAATGCACTCGAGGCTCATGTGCCCGTCTGTCTTGTCGGGCAGTACAGGGGCTAACCCGGCGTGGTCAGCCTGGCAGCTAACGGTGACATATTCTGTGTCTTGCAGCTGCAAGGCCCCGGCGGTGACGACTGGGGCAACCACGTTGGTAGTGGTGGCATCAAACTGATCAGCGCTCTGCACACAGCCCACAACCTGGGTAGCCCCCGCCTGGGCTGCGGGAGAAATAGCGAGTACGCCCCCGCCGCCGCTGCAATAGGCCTCTAGGGTACTGCCGCTCTCCATGACTAGCGCCTGCCCATCGGCGCTCAGGCTCAGGCCTGTGGGTAGGTCAGCGGTGGGCGCTGTCATCGGCGGGTTGGCCGCACTATCAGGGGTTACCTCAGGCTGGGAGGGCTGGCTTTGGCAGGCCGTTAGGCTCAGCAGGGCGATCGCGGCCAAGCCGCTAAAGCATCGATTGTTCATAGGGGTCACTTTTTTCTAGAGAACCTTTCAGGACACCGGTTGTGGGGCCATACTGAGGCACCCCGACCGACTAGCACCGCACCGGTTAATCCACCCCGGTCACAATGGTTGCGTCGAGCTGAAAGAACTCAGCGTCATTCACCGAAACCAGGTACTGCCCATCCACCACCTGTACCAGCACTTGATCGCTGGGGTTAACGGAATAGAGCGTTTGGCCGTAGTAATAGAGATGGAGCACATTTCCCGTTGCCCCTACCACGGTTAGCGTTGAGTTGCCGGGGTCACCATAGAGGGCTGCCGCACGGCACATGAAATTGTAGGAGGGCTCACCCGCTGAACAGGGCACATTCCCCTCACCCCGGCGCGGCTCGCTCGAAACTGTGCTGGCATCCCAGTAGACGTAGATCGAGACATCGGCCAGGCGATAGATCACCCCCGCCGTACCCAATTCGTCTTCGCGGTTGGCGGGGCGACCGTTTTGGTCGGTGTAGGCGGTGGCCTGGGTTGGCGATGGGGTCAGCTCATAGGTGGTGCCGTCTTTGAGGGTGATGGTGACAAAGCCCTGTCGCTGGGAAAAGGTGCAGGTGTCGCTAGAGGTGGCGCTATCTTCGCCGCGCGGATAGACATCGCAGCGGGCGGTGGTGGTGTCGGCTTTGGCGGGGGCAAGGGCGACGAGAGCCGCGAGGGCGGCCCCGGAGGCCAGAGAAAATAGTTGTTTTTTCATCGTTATTCCTAAAAAAAGTGATCCGTCAAATCCCCGACCGGGAGGGGTAGGGGTGGGTTTCAGAGTCGCCGCGACCCACCCCGCCCTCCGGGCACCCCTCCCAAGAGGGGAAGGAATGTTTCATATCAGGGGGCAGGGGGGATCCTCTCCTACAACGAGCCTTCGTTGGCGGTGCTGTAGATGTAGTTGTAAAACTCGGTGCCCGTGACCACGTTGATAATCACAATGCGACTAGCGTCCTGGTCATACATCACCCGCACGCGCCCGTCTTCGCCCACATAGGTATTGCCCGAGGTGCGGGTCAGCGCGCCGCTAAAGGAAAACTCGCCATCGGTGATGTAGGCAGAAATTTGACCGTTACCGATGGGCGTTAGCGTCGTCGACTGAGGGGCGTTGGAGCTAGCGCTGCTCCTGGTCGGCGCGGGGGCACGGGATGCTTCGGTGAAGATGTAGTTGTAGAACTCAGTACCTGTGACAGAGTTCAGCACCATCACTCTGCCCGTGTCGCGATCGTAGGTGATCTGCACACCGTTGGTATTCAGGATATAGAAGTTGCCGTAGCTGCGCTGCATGGTGCCGTAAACGCGAAATTCGCCATCGGTGATGTCTACGGCAATTTGATTGGGGTCGCGCTGGGGGGTCATGTAGGTGCGCTGGGGCGTTTTAGACTGCGCCAGCAGCAGGGGAGCGGCGGGGATGGGGGCTGCG
Organism: Nodosilinea sp.; assembly: GCA_041739575.1. Taxonomy (GTDB): domain Bacteria; phylum Cyanobacteriota; class Cyanobacteriia; order Phormidesmidales; family Phormidesmidaceae; genus Nodosilinea. The sequence continues at coordinate 5,526 of JBGSNT010000291.1, forward strand.
GCGACGGGCAGGCCAGCGCCCGCTGTGCCCAAGAGCAAGGCTGTCGCCAGAAAAATAGCTTGAGGTTTCATGATTAATCTCACAAAGGAATGAATGTTGAAATAGGGGGTAGGGGGTGGCAGACCGATGCATTAAAGGTGGGCAGTGCCCACCCTACGGATAGTCGAGTCTGCTCGGTCGCCTACAGAGCACCATCGCTGGGGAAGATGATGAAGTCGCTACGGATCCAGCCGTTAGCACCCGACTCTAGAAATTGCACATTGCACCAGTTCAGCTGGCTACCTCGGGTATCGGTGTCTGGTTGGCACAGATAAATTTGAACGCGATCGCCCGCCAGCCCATAGCCTAGAGAACGCGATCGAACCGTGGCCTGACTGCGTAGGGTGATCTGAGAACCGCGATTGTGGGCCGTCAGCGTGCCGACGCGAGGACCGCCACCAATGCCTTGGGTAACGGGGTCGGTGCCAATGCCTTGGGTAACGGGGCCGGTGCCAATGGTGCTTTCATCCCAATAGACCCAGAGGTGAGAGCCATCGACAAACTCAAAAATCGTGCCCGCACTGCCCAGGCCGCTCTGGCGATAGACCACCTGGCCGTGCTGATCCTTAAAGTTGCCTGGGGAAGCGTTGGCCACTGGGGACAACTCGTAGCTCACGCCATTCGATTGCAGCTCCACTGTGATGTAGCCCTGCCGTTGCGAAAAGGTGCAGGGGCTCGACAGGGAGGGGTAGTCTTCGCGCGGTGCGTACAGATCGCAGCTAGCCGGTACCGTATCGGCCTTGGCCACTAGGCCAAAGCCCAGCGCAGCGGCAGCAGTAATAGTAGACAGCACAGCAGATTGAATTCTCATGGTTTAGATGTTGTAGAAATGACTTGAAACGATGCACCCTTGACAGGGCTGGGTGGGTACCGCCCACCGACACCCCAGCCTACTGCCGCCCCCCCGCCGCATGGGCCGGTGGGTTGCTGCACTGATTAGTAGATAAGTCCATCAAGATAGGCGCACCATCGACGGTCGATCGTTGGGGCACCCAGGCTTTGTTGCCGCCGTAGATGGCCACCTCAATGAACGATCGCCCCCCTTGCACCACGGCAGTGGGCGGGTTGGTGGTGGCGTAGGCAATGTCGCCCACGGCAAAGCGATCGCCCGAAACCGCTCCTGTATTGGGCTGCGAAAACACCGCCGTCTCGCGCACCACGGCATAGCAGTAGGGCACCGCCCCCGACGGCCCACCCGTGGCCCCACCCCCCGCCGCATTGGCCGGGGGATTGGTGCATTGATCGGTGCTCAAATCCACAATCAGCGGCACACCGTCAATGGTGGACTGGCGAGGTAGCCAGGCTTTTCTGCCGCCGTAGATGGCCACTTCGACAAAGGCACGGTTGCCGTCGAACCGGGTGGTGGGCGGGTTGGTGGTGGCGTAGGCAATGTCGCCCTGGTTAAAGCGATCGCCCGTGGCGGCATTGTTAGCCGGTCGGGAAAACACGCTCAGGGTGTCTTTGACCGCAAAGCAATAGGGCGTAGCCGATCGGTTTTGGGCGGGGGTTGGGGCAGCCAACGGACCTACCAATACGGCAACACCGAGGAAGACAGCAAGATATTTAAAGGAGGTATATGTAAACGTCATAAATTTCAACCAGGCATCCTCAGTCGCTGATCATGAATGTTTTAGGCTTGATTGAGTACAGGTATAAAAAATGGAGAAATATGAATTTCACCAAACCAATTAATACAGGCAATAAATCGCAAAAGCTCCACAATTAGACTGAAGTGGAGTATATCAGGCGGATTCGGCTTTCCACAACACATCTAAAGGGTGCCTTAAAGATCTTGCCTTCAGTTAAGCTAACTGAGCTTTTGAGCGAGTTACAACAAAAACATCGTTTATATAAAGCCCTTGGAGAATAAGGATTTTGTGCTCGAATAGTACATTTTTAGTACAAAATATCTGTTTTTTCATAAGAGGAATCTAAACGACTAAGAAGCAAGGCAAACCCTGTTAATTGATTGACTCTGACTTGCGGTCAGTTAAGTAAAATCTTGGTCAGTTAAGGCAGTGGTATTCAGAGGCTTTGCCGCCCTGGGCGGGCTGCTCTAGGCGGTGTAAAGTACACCGTATGAACTCTGACGAGCGGCAGATTGTTAGGCGTAAGCGTGGGGTGGTGCTGAGTACCCCAGGGCTAAAGCGGTTGCGAAGTGCGATCGCCGATCTCGAAGCCCAGCAAAACAATGCCACTCCCTACAGCGCCGAAGAATTAAGCACCATTACCGGCGTGTCGCCCTCCACCATTCGGCGGCTGCGGGCGGCCAAGTCGGGCATCGATCAACGCAGCTTGCAGCAGATTTTTAGCGCTCTCAATCTAGAGCTACAGGAAAGCGACTTTCAGTGGGTCGATTCCCAGTGGGATACTCGTTCCGAGTCGGTTCCCGAACGCTGCGCGAATCGCACCGATGCAGAGTTTGCTGCCGAAGAATTGGCTCCGCCGTTCCCCGCCCGCTACCCCGGTGGGCCGCTGCCGTTGGCGTCGCCCCTGTACATAGCGCGATCGCCCATCGAAGAGCTGGCCTTTGCAGAAATCACCCAACCCGGCTGCGTGGTGCGCATCAAAGCCCCGCCCCAGTTTGGCAAAAGCTCGCTGCTGCTGCGCATTGTGCACCAGGCTCAGCAGTTGGGCTACGCCACGGTGGCGATCGATCTGCAACAGGTAGGGGCCGAGATTCTGGGCGACGGCGATTGCTTCTTGCAGTGGTTTTGCGCCACCCTGGCCCTCAAGCTTGGCGTTGATGCCGACCCCGCCACCGCCTGGAACCAACTCGTCGGCAGCCAGCTCAGCGCCACCCTCTTTGTGCGAGAGCAGGTGCTGCGCACCGTGAACCGTCCCATTTTGCTAGCCATCAACGATATTGGCCGAGTGTTTGAGCACCCCGCCACCGCCCAGGGATTTTTACCATTGTTGCGATCGTGGTACGAAGAAGCGGGCCACGATGACCTGTGGCAACACCTGCGCCTGGTGGTGACCTATTCAACCGATAGCTATCTGCCGCTGGATATTAACTAAACCTTATCGGAAATTGAGCTAGTAGAATCAATAGCAGGAGCAGCGACCAGGTAGATCCCATGAAAATGACTTATGCCGAGTTGCGGACGAAGTCTCGGATTCTATGCAGTTTGACAGGACTGACGGGTCAAGAGTTTG
>JBGSNT010000321.1:0-8527 GCA_041739575.1 Nodosilinea sp.
GCTGAGATTGTAGAAGCGGTATTCTCCAGGGATATTGCGATCGTATAAAGCAAGACGCCCTTAGCCATAAAAGCGATACAGCGCACCCTATATCTCTATTCTCCATCTCGACCTAAAAGCAGGTGAAAGTCGATGCATTAACGTAACATTGGCTGCACTTCTCTACAGCAAACCAGAGCGCAAGGGTGCTTCACTCGTAGAGGCGGCAGCGGCTAAAGTCTACCTGTGGCCCCGTGGAGCAGTGCACTAGGCTACGCCCCGCCTCCAGGGCCTCCTGATCGGTGGGGTAGGTTTCGCCATCGGTAAGGGTAGAAAGTTCAGGGGTAATGACCCAGCAACGATGCCCTGCAGCCCGACGAGTCACGGCTACCATCCAGCCGGAAAAGGCGATTAGCGTCGTTAAATGTTGTTTAGTCATGGGCCTGCCCTCCCTTCGCATTAGAGGCGTAGTTTTAGCTATTCCAGAGGAACTAAATAACAACCTCTTGCAATTTAGGACAAGTGTACTATACTAATGAACTAAAGGCAACTGTCCTGGGGTTCAGGGGTCTTGTCCTACACCATTGAGGCGACTATGGCGGCGAAGAAAGGCAAAGAGCAAACCGAGAAAGAGAAGGCGCTGACCATGGTGCTGGGCCAAATTGAGCGCAACTTTGGCAAGGGCTCGATCATGCGCCTGGGCGATGCTGCCCGCATGAAGGTTGAAACTATTCCCACCGGTGCCCTCACCCTCGACCTGGCCCTAGGCGGTGGCTTACCCAAGGGACGCATCATTGAAATCTACGGACCTGAGAGTTCCGGGAAAACCACGGTGGCCCTCCACGTGCTGGCCGAGGTGCAGAAGATGGGCGGGGTAGCCGCCTTTGTGGATGCCGAGCATGCCCTCGACCCGATCTACGCCGCCGCCCTCGGGGTCAACGTGGAAGAGCTGCTGGTGTCCCAGCCTGACACCGGTGAGATGGGTCTGGAGGTGGTGGATCAGCTGGTGCGATCGTCCGCCATTGATGTCGTCGTCGTGGACTCCGTGGCGGCCCTGGTGCCCCGAGCAGAGATTGAAGGGGAGATGGGCGATGCCCACGTGGGCCTACAGGCCCGTCTAATGAGCCAGGCCCTGAGAAAAATCACCGGCAGCATTGGCAAGTCGCAGTGCACGGTGATCTTTTTGAACCAGTTGCGCCAGAAGATTGGCATCTCCTACGGCAACCCCGAAGTCACCACCGGGGGCAACGCGCTCAAGTTCTATGCCTCGGTACGCCTCGACATTCGCCGCATTCAAACCCTCAAGAAGGGCACCGAAGAGTACGGTATTCGGGCCAAGGTCAAGGTGGCCAAAAACAAAGTGGCTCCCCCCTTCCGCATTGGCGAGTTCGACATTCTCTTTGGTCAGGGCATCTCCAGCATGGGCTGCCTAGTGGATCTAGCCGAGCAGCACGGGGTGATTGTCCGCAAAGGGGCCTGGTACAGCTACGAGGGCGACAACATCGGCCAGGGGCGCGAGAACACTATTCAGCGCCTGATCGAAGATGTTGAGTTTGCCCAGAAGGTGGAGGCCCAGGTGAGGGAAAAGCTAGAGATTGGCGGCGGTGCTGGGGATGTTGCTGATGTTGAAATTGAAGTGGAGGATGAGGCCTACCTGGATGAGGATGAATAGGACTTATAGCCCAAACCTAAAGCTCAACACTTCTGATTGATGGGCCCTTGGCGCTCTGATGATTTGGGCGACTTCTATACAATTGATTCACCTGTCAGTTGCCCAAATCGTTATCCTGCCTTACGAATGTCCCATGCGGTTGTTATTTGCGGCAGTATTGCCGGTAGACTAGCGGCGCGGGCACTGCTGAACCACTGTGATCCCGTAACGCTACTAGAGCACGATGACTTGCCCGATCGCCCTGGCCCCCGCCCAGGTATTCCCCAACATGTCCATGCCCTACTGCTGCGGGGGCACTAGCTCATGGCAGCGTTCTTCCCAGGTTTGACAGCGAATCTGACCGACCAGGGAGCATTGCAGCTAGATTGGACGGCAGACTGGCGATTCCTGTCCCTGTGGGACTGGGTGCCCAGGGATGTGTCTAACCCGAAGGGACTGATTTGCAGTCGTCTGCGCCTGGAGTGGTATCTGCGCGATCGCCTGCTCCAGATGCCGGGTTTTCAGATCAAAGCGGCTACCACCGTGATGGGTCTAACGGCCAGCGACGATGCGACCCGAATTACGGGCGTAGTAACCCCCGATTGGTCAGGGTAAACGGCGTTTGCCCCTACAAGGCTGACTGTTTTTGAAACGGATGCATTGAACTCGGACTTGGGATCAGGTATCCATTGAGCGGCGGGGCTTAGACTTGCCGCTGCGAGACAGGTTGAAAGACTGAGAAAATGCCTTTTTACGGGCGCTGGCCAGGTTGCCGCTTTGGTAGTCGGCCTCCAGATCTGCCAAAACAGCTTGCTCTTCGAGCAGATCCGGGGAGGGTGCCATAGCCGCCATCATGCTGCGGGCACTGCTCAGGGATACCCTGGCGGCAGCATAGTCGCCTCGGTCAGAGTACATCACCGCTTCGCGGCGGGCGCGGGCGGCCATCAGGAGCGCGACCTGCGCTTGAACCGCCTGATCGGCGGGGAAATCGCTAAACCGCTCGGCGCTGACCAGGGGAAGCTCGAGGCCAGCCCTGAGAACTTGGCGGCCTGGTTGGTCGGCATCGTCCCAGGCCAGCCGCACCTGCATCAGTTCAGCGGCCTGGCTCAAGGCCGAAATTTGTAGCCGCACGACAACTTGAATGGGCGACCCCACCATCAAGTTGGACAGCTTGTAGCGCTGGGTGGTGGTCTGGTCAAAGTCGTTCAGCACATCCATGACCGTTACCCCCGGTTGAGGCTCAACGCCAAGGCTAACCCGCTGCCCCAGGGTAGCGGCGAGCCCAGAGAGCTCGGTTTCAAAAATAGTCGGCAGTTGGTCGGCAGACTCAATGTGGAAGAAGTTGCCGTCGCCACTGCGGGCTATGGCGGCCAGCAGGTCTTCGCTGTAATCGTCGCCAATGCCCAGGGTAGTGGTGCTAACCCCGCGCTGGGCCAGGCCGTGCACATCGTTGGAGATCGCATCGGGGCGGGTTTCGCCCACATTGGCCAGGCCATCGGAGAGCACAATCACCCGGTTGAGCTGGGCGGGGTTGAGGTACTGGCTGACCTGCACCCCGCCCTCGATCCAGCCAGCATGGAGCGCCGTGGACCCCCGCGAGTGGATATGGCTCACCGTCTCCAGCAGGGTATGTTTGTCGGTGGCCAGGGTGCTGGGCACCAGGGTTTCAATGCGGTCATCAAAGAGCACCACACTGATGCGATCGCAGGGCAGCAGGTTCTCAATGGCAAAGCGGGCGGCGGTGCGAGCGTAGTGCATTTTTTGCCCCTGCATCGAGCCAGAGCGATCGATCGCCAGGCTCAGATTCAGCGGCATTCGGTCGGGCCTGGGGGCGATCGCTGGGGGCGTAATCCGCACCAGCACATCTAGGGTCATGGGTTGCTGGGCAACGATCGCCCCGTGCAGAGGAATCAGTTCAATCGTAGGTAGGGCGGAGTTGGGTTGGGTCATGGTGGTGGCCTTTGGGGTGATTTGAGGTGAGTGAGGTGGTTGGCGATCAGCTGCAGGAGGCTGTCCCGTTCATGGGCGGTGGCTGGGGCCACAAAATCGTGGCGGACGTGCAGTTCGAGGCCGTCAAGAATATCGAGACGAAGCCAGGTCTGGGGTGAAGATGCAGTTGGGGGGCTGGGGACTGGGGCCGATGCCTCGGACAAATCCGACCATCCTAGGTGGGGGGCAGCTGGGGCTGGGGTAGAGGGCACCTGGCGGGATGGCTCCCCCCGATCTCGAATTTGAGATAGAAACGCGAGGGCAGGATTGGCCGCCTCCACCGTAAGTTGAACCCCGCCCTGGAGAATGTCCTCCAAGGCCGCATCAGGCTGTCCGCCCAGCAGGCTGCCGATGGAACTGGTGCTGTAGCCCTCCGCTAGCAGGCGGCGCAGTACCAGCAATTGCAGTAGATGCCGATAGGTATACCGAGCTTCACGCCCCTGCTTGAGGGGCTTATCCAACCATCCCTGAGTGGTATAGTGCCGCACCAGCCGAGGGTTTACCGGCTCTTGCCCACGACCGCTCGAGAGTGGGTCGGGCAAAAACTGAGGCAGCAGGTGATTGGTCACCTCAACGAAGCGATCCAAGACCATCTCGGGCTGCTGCTGGGCAATGTGTTGCAGCATACTCATGGCGCAATCATAGATAATTTCAATTAAAATTGTCAATACCAAGATTTGTTGCAAGTATTTTCGGGGTCCAAGCTTCCCCAGTCCGCCCAAGGGGAGGCAATGACCAACGCCAAAAAATCACCCCGGTCAATGCCCGGCCGATTGGGGCCGCGCTCATAGCTTGTAGCCAATCTGCCGCAACAGGGTTTGACGCGCCACCACATCCGCAGCGGTCTCAACACCCCGGGGTGAAAATCCATCCACCACGCCCAAGATGCCCCGCCCCTGGGCTGTTTCAGCCACAATCACCTCGACGGGATTAGCGGTCGCACAGTAGATGGTACAAACCTCTGGACATTGTTTAATGGCGTTGAGGACATTGATCGGGTAGGCGTCTCGCAGAAAAATAAGAAAGCTGTGCCCCGCCGCGATCGCCGCCGCATTCTGAGTCGCGGCCTCTTGCAGGCCCACATCATTGCCCGCCGTGCGAATTAAACAAGGCCCCGAGGCTTCACAAAAGGCCAGGCCAAACCTGATCTGAGCCGAGCCACCCACCAAGATCTCGTAGAGGTCCTCAACGGTTTTGATGAAGTGAGTTTGCCCCAGAATAAGATTGCTGTCTTCTGGCAGAGAAATCGCCACTGACTTAAGTTCCATCGGCCCATCCTCAACGGAAATCACTCGGCCCAGAGTAAACACCCAGAGTAAACGCCATGGGCCTATTGTCACGGATGGCCCTCGGTTCATGGGCCGTTGTTTATCTTTCCTCATGCGATCGCCTCGCCCACTGCTGAGGATATCGTTTCAATTGGGGGGAACCATGGGTGCCATGGTCTTCAACGCTCATGGTGTGGCCCTGGCGAATGGACCGATGCACCTGCGTCGAAGGCTCGATCCCTAAAATGCCTCAGGTCAAAAAGCTTAACAACGAGTCCCAAAGTCCCGCATTGTTTTCAGCGGCTTTGAGAATGTCATCCCACAGCTGTGGAGGTGCTTGAATCAGGGTATCCTGAGCGATGATAGTCGGCCAGTCCAGGTTACGCGGGTCAGCGCCAGCAATGCCCTCCGCCTGCATAGCCGCCAAAAACTCCTCAGCGATGATGCCGTAACCAATGGTGGTGGGGTGCACACAGTCGAGGCTAAACAAGCCCCCCTGGAGCCGGGTCGCGTTTTGGGTGTCAAACCGCAGCACACTGGGCACCGGTTTAAGCTGAAGCAGTGGATGATCGGGCTGGCCCTTGCGTCGAAAGTAATCCATCAGAGGCATCCCTGGGGCGTCACTGCTGTTATTCCGCTTCACCGCCAGGGTGTCCAAAATAGCTCCGGTGTCGACAATGGCCCACTGCTGCCCCTGTTGCCCAACGATCTGACGAATGACCTGATTAAACCCATCTATGCGCTGATCAATTGCCATGATCTGCGCCTTACCCAGATGGTGCTGCCGGGGCGGATTGGCAGAATTTTCAACATTGGCAAAGAACGATCCGTAGTATTCAAAGTAGGTGCCATCAAAGATGCCCAGGCCTTGGGTAACCGGCGGAATCGTGACGTGGGGTACGGTACCCACAAACACCTTAGTCGAGGCGGGAATCACCGCCGCCACCGCCCCCACCAGGGTCGTAAAATCGCGCTTGAATAGGTTCAGGTTGGTTAAATTCCAGTCGCGTCGCCGCACCGGATCATTGATCTGACCCTGGCGCTCAAGGGTTTGAACATCGGCCTCCGTCATATCCTTGAGGTCTAGATTGAGCACAGTTCCCAGGCAGTCGTTGGCCCCCAGCCAGAGAATGAGCGCATCCAGATGCCCATCTTCTTCGACAATGGCCCTGAGGTTATCAATCTGGGTCCAGGGGGCTTTGGCCGCATGAAAATTTGGGTTTAGCACCCGCTTAGCCGTACGGTACATGGGGGCCGAGGGCAGACCAAAAAAGTCGTCTTCGATCCACCCTTCTTCCCGGTTGATAGTTTGATCGCAATAGGCCGAGTTGATCGTAAAGCTATCCACCACCCTAAAACCCCACACGGCTAAATTGTGGTAGCTACCACCGTAGGAAGCGGGACGAGAACCCGTACCTCGTTCGTAGAGATCCTCGACCCCATCGAGGTATTGATTCAGCAGGGTCGGGAACCGAACAACCCACTCCCAAGTATCGATCTCCCTGCCCAGGGTTTGCTCCATGGAACGCAGCAGGTCTTCTATATTCAGGGGCAGACCGCCGCCCGGAAACGACGGAATGGGGAACTCGGAGGGAACCTTCAGGCCAAAGGACTTGGCCATTAGCGCTGGATAAGAGAGATCGGTGCGCAGAATCGCCCCACTTTGAAAGCCTTGGGTGAGGCTATCGCCAATTGCAACAAGTTTAGCCATCCGGGTACATCTCCTTAAAGGCCCTGTGTCTAGTGCACCTCAGATGGGAGCTAGTGACCTCAATTGCTAAATTGACGTAGCAGATAGTAGCACTCTGTTACACAACTCTGGGTAACACGTGAGTTCGACAGTTAAAAAGCAGCTTGGGGCAGGGCTTTAAGCTCATCATCTGGGATACCCAACGAGGGCTTATCAGGGTGGTAGGCGTAGGCAATCAGGTCCGAGACCAGATTGACGAGGAAGTTAAAGGGACTGCGGTGACGCGAATGCTTGACTTCGGCACGCTTCGCGAACGTTCTGGCGGAGGTTCTTGAGCTGGTCATTGACCGTCTCGATAATCGGATGCTTGCGTAGCAGGATCTTGTCGAGCAGCGGTATCAGCGAGTTTTTAATGTTTTTGCGCCGTTTGGTAATCAGCTCCAGGCCGCGCTCGAAAAGGGATTCAAACAACGCCTGCGAAATATATCCGAGGTGCTTAGAATTCAATACTTTGAGCGTAACCCTCAGCCTTTTTCTCAGCACTCTATTTCTTGTCGAACTCACGTTTGCCTTTGTAGGGTCAAAGGTGCCGTTCTTCAGGTCTACCGCTAGCGGCTCAGCCCGATTCTTATCCAGTTTCCGATCCGTGGGCGTTCCTTATCCCCCCGGTAGCAGCAGTCAGTCTTGCTTTGGTAAGTCCAGTACAGCCGTAGCCAACTGTTGCTCACCCCAATAGCAACGCCTCCCTCTGGGGTCTTGCGTCGTCGCTGGCGTTTTGCTGGTTGAGCAGTACCACTAAGAACCTCAAAAGTCTTGCTAGTTAACATGTTCAAGCATAGAACTCAATTATCCTAATCGCACCCGGATATTGGTACGTCTGTATTTATTTATGCCCGCCAACAGAGACTTAGAGAGAATTTTAGTTTCTCAAAACACCCTCCCCTCAAGAGCTGGGAACTTTGTGTATCAGTGCTTTTACTGGCATGGGCGATACTGGTTTCGAACCAGTGACCTCTTCCGTGTGAAGCAAGTGTTTGACAGGCCTAAAAGGCTTGTTAGGCAAGGCTTTCAAATTTTGACTTTTTAGGTGATAGTCAAATGATAGTCAATTTGGCACGATAGTCAGCTCTCTAAAGTCTTGCTGCAAAAGGGTTTGAGCGAATTTGGACGAGATTGGTCTTTTTTGGATAGACCGTGCGATCGCTGTCCATCGCAATGGATAGTCTCCCTGCTTATGAAAATGTTGGATCCAATCAGAAGTCAGCTTCAGCGGTTTGTCAGCACTAAAGCCTGGTCATCCTCAACGTCAAAAAAAATCCCAGCACTAGTTCAGCCTGAAGCTTGCCCCTGAGCTAAGATTGAAGAGCAGTCAGGGTGTGATTAGCGCTTTTTTGACTCCTGAAGGTGCCGCGTTTATGCCCAGACGACCCAGTGAATCCACAAATAGCGATCCGACAAAACCTGGCAATAAGCCCAGAGTGCGCTTCATTTTCGAGCCCGATCGCACCTCCCCCAACGGCATTACCTACTCCTGGCTCATCCACGACGCCTACGGCGGCAAAGCGAAAGCGGCCACCGCCACTCGTGCTTTCTGGCTGCCCTTCGCCTACCGGCATTCCGGAAATTACTCCGAAGCCGAATTGCGCGACCTGGCACAGCAGTCTATCTGGCAGATGGAAGCTCAAATTCAACACCTGCGCGAGGAATTTGAACTAGGTCTGGCTCGGCCGGACACTACTGAACTGGTGGGAGGCCCTGAGACAGAAAACTCACAGGCCGAAATGATTAGTGGATCCGCCTTAGTGCAGCCGGTGACGGTTGCAGCTCCGGCTGACTTGCTCGACGAGTTCACCGATGCCCTATGAGTGAACCTCTGTTGCCGAAGGAGCCCGAGACGGAGAAAGGGCGATTGATGCGTCAGCAATACTTGGCGCTGGCCAAGGCTTCGCT
>JBGSNT010000129.1:0-5325 GCA_041739575.1 Nodosilinea sp.
CTGCTGGCTCATTAATCTCTGCCGAGGGCTAGGCTGTACCACGATCCCAGAGGGCGTTCGAGACCTCACTAATCGCATTGGCAAGGTCTTTGAACTCCTCTCCTTTGGTTTTTCCTCTGCTTAAAATGAATCAACCCTGCCCTGCGCCAGAGACACAGGGGTTACTCCCCCAAACCGTCGCTGGCGACCCTGGTACCACTGCAATGCCCGGTGAAAGGCCGCGCGATCGAACTCGGGCCAGAGTAGATCGGTGAAGTACAGCTCCGTATAGGCCAATTGCCAGGGCAAAAAGTTGCTCAGGCGCTGCTCCCCACTGGTTCGGATCAGCAGATCCGGGTCCTGGAGGGGATAGGTTAGCAAGGCCCGAGCTAGAGCCTCCTCATCCACCTGATCGATGGCCAAGGCCCCACAGGCCACCTGTTGGGCAATATAGCGGGTGGCGGTCACCAGTTCCTGCCGGCCGCCGTAGTTCACGGCCACATTGAACTGCACCCGCTGATTAGGGCGGGTGAGGGCCATTGCCTCCTGCATGAGATCCTGCAGCCGCTCCGGCAGGGGGGAAAGATCCCCCAAAAACTGAATGCGGACCCCCTCCCGCTGCATCTCGGCCAGTTCGCGCCGCAGCAGTCGATCGAACAGGCGCAGCAAGAACGATACCTCTTCCATAGGCCGCCGCCAGTTCTCGGTCGAAAAGGCGTAGACCGTTAGGGCCCCAATGCCCCAGTCTTTGCAGCAGCGCAGCAGATCTTTCACGGTTTTGGCCCCCTGGCGATGGCCCGCGACTCGCGGTAGGCCTCGCTGGGTGGCCCAGCGGCCATTACCATCCATAATCACCGCCACGTGGGCGGGGAGAGTAGTGGGGCAGAGGTCCTGGGGCAGAGTTGCGAAAGGGTTGAGCTGAGTCATGGTCAAGATAGTCCTGCGATTGTGGTGAATGGGCTAGGGTAGAAGGCCGGCGATCGCGGCCCAGGCTCGGGCTGGATTGCCTCAGCTAGGGCCAAATAGCCCGTCCAGGTAGGGCGAGGTGAGGGATCGATCCCACCGCCACAGCACTCCCATGACCCGGCTAAAGGTGTAGAACAAGGTGAGTCGATGGCTAGGACTCCACTGCCCCCAGGCCAGTTCGTCAGCCATGCGGCGCAGGGTATGGATGAGGCTGCCCTGGAGGTGGGGCTGTCGCCACTTTTGCACCATCGCCTGGGTCAGGGTGCCTGTAATTTTCCCTAGCCCCCTGCCCGGGTAGGCCCAGCGACCAAAGCCCCAAAACTTACTCATGTGGTTGATTTCGTCGATCAGCAATTCCCCTAGCACCGCCTGGAGGGGGCCGGTGGTGTAGGCCATCATCCACAGGTAGAGGCAGGTGGCCCCGTATTCGGTCGCTATACGGTGCAGCCCGTGGCGGTAGAGGTCGGCGCTGGGGTCTCCGCTGGGGGTGTAGGGTCGCGCCGCGTGGGGCAATGGGGTAGGCCTCTCGCCGGAGAGCTGCCTGTAGAGGGCGGTCAGAGCGGGGGTATGGCGTTTTTCCTCCAGTTCCCACAGGCCGGGGGTGGTCACCTGGCCGATGGCATCCACGGTGCCCCCAACAAACTGAGCCATGGGGGGATGGAAATGGGCCAGGTATTGGCGACTGGCCTGGGTGTAGCCGCGAATCGGTGACTCGGTGTTGATGGTGCCGATCAGAATGGCGCAAAAGGTCTCCAGGGGAATGCCGCTGACCTGGTCTGAGGCGATCGCCCCCCAGGTCACGGGCGTCCATCGCCGGGGCTGGGGATATTGGAACTGATGGGGCAGATCGGCAAGGCGATCGCGCAAATGCTCCACCGTCACATACCGCCGGGTCAGCGCTGCAATCCGCCGTCTCACCTGATGAACGCTGAGGGAGGGTGACCAGGGCCCTGCCAAATCCTGCCGGGGGACGGTGGAGAGGGGAAGAACTATAGCCGTCATATTTAATACACTTTGCATAGGCTGCAGTTGAGTAAGTTCACCGTACCCGTAGGCAGGATGAACGTCAGTCGGGCAGAGTCGGTCTTTCCCCCAAAGGCTCCAATTCCAGGGGTCGGAAAAAGGCGGAATCCGTAGGCCCAGGGAGACAAGCACCGTTAATCTCGGCTAGAGTTGTGGCCGTAAGGGATACCAGCGACCATGGCATCAGATGCGGTAGAACTGGCAGACCGGCTCGTCTTTGCCGTCACCGGGCGGCATCTGAACGATTTGCAGCGCACCATTTTGCGCCAGGTATGGCAGGGGCAAAAGTACCTCGATATTGCCAATACCGCTGGCTACACCGAGGGCCATATCAAGGATGTGGCTTACCAGATGTGGCGGCTGCTCTCGCGGGTGACCGGGGAAAAGGTGACCAAGTCTACCCTCAAGTCAGCCCTCAAGCGATCGCTGCGCAAAATGGGTATAGATCTCTCCAGCGGATCGTCTTCGTATTCGTCTGCGGAGGCGTTGGGGCCGCCACTGGTTCTGGCTGGCCCTGCTTCAGCTGGGGCAGAGCCGCTGAGGCAAAATTCTCCTAATCTGCCCAATCTGTTAGACACAGGAGGGCAAGGCGTCCAGGACGATCGAGCCAAGTCGTTTATGACTCTGAAGAGGGAGGCGACCCTGGAGGATGGGGAACAGGTCGCTGCCTCAGATCCAGGCTTCGTGGGTCGTCAGGGGGCGATCGCCGATCTCAATGCCCTGATCGCCCAGGGCCATCGCACCATTGTGATCCAGGGCGAGGGAGGCCTCGGCAAAACCACCCTGGCCCAGCACTTTTTGGCACAACCGCCCCTGGCGCAACCACCCCTAGACCTCACCCTAGAGCTGCTGATGGCTAAGCACCCCGCCGACCTCACCCCGGTGGAGTGGGTGGTGGAGGAATGGCTACGCCAGGACTTTGGCGTGGAGCCAGGGCGCGAGTTTGGCGTCACCCTCGATCGCCTGCGGCGACAGCTGCGTCAGCGACGAGTTGCGGTACTCCTAGACAACCTGGAACCGGCCCTGGATGCCCAGGGCCAGTTCATCGCCCCCCACCGCCGCTACAGCGAGCTGCTGCGGGTGCTGGCCGACAGTCGAGGCCAAACCCTGACCGTAATCACCAGCCGCGATCGCCTCTGCGAACCGGGCCTACCGATCGCCCACTACCGCCTACCGGGGCTGGGGCTAGCCGCCTGGTCCACCTATTTCGCCCACCGCCGCATTCCCCCGCAGGAGTCCGTTCTAGCGGCTATGCACAGCGCCTACGGCGGTAACGCCAAGGCGATGGAAATTCTGGCCGGGGTGGTGCAGGCCGACTTTGAGCACAGCCTGGCCGCCTACTGGCAGGCCCACAGCCAGGATCTGCTGGGGCCAGTCGATCTAAAGAACCTGGTCGAGAGCCAGATTCACCGCCTACGCGCCCTCGACCCTGAGGCCTACCGAGTCTTCTGTCGCCTGGGGGTTTACCGATATCAAGAGGTGCCCACCCTGCCCTGCGCAGCGGTGCAGTGTCTGATGGCCGACATCCCCCCGCAGCGCCACCCAGCCATTGTCACCTCCCTGCGCAATCGCTCGCTGCTGGAGTATCGCCAGGGCCGTTACTGGCTACATCCGGTGGTGCAGGCCGGAGCCCTGGGCCAACTTGCCGCTGATGCAAAAGCCACGACCGACTGGGAGACGGCCCACCGCGCCGCGGCCCGCTGCTGGAGCGACAGCATCCAGCGCATTTGCACCCAAGAAGACGCCATCCAGGCCCTAGAAGCCTACTACCACTACGTCGCGATCCAAGACTACGGGGCAGCGGCGCGGGTGATTTTGCACAGCCGCGATAACCAGTGGCAACAGTTTTTGCCCCTGGGCAGCACCCTCTACCGCATGGGCCTGGTGCAGCCCGTCACCGATGCCATTACCACCATCATCGGCCACATCCCGCCCCAGAACGCCGACGCCAGCGAGCTGTCAAATATCCTGGGCGATCTGTACTGGATTCAGGGCCAGCTGGACCAGGCGATCGCCTGCCAGCAAGACGCCATGGCGATCGCCCAGGGCTGCCTCCGGGCCGAGGCCCCCAGCCCTACCACCCACCGCTGGTACTACCTGACCATGCTGGTGGTTGACTCGCAGCTGAGCCTGGGCCTTTACCACCTGGATCTGTGGAATCTCGATACCGCCGCCAACTGGTTTAGCCAGGTAATTGCCACCGCCACCGGTACCCGGCACCAGCCCTGGGCCGACAAAGCCACCACCTGCCTGGCTCTAGTGCGCTCCTATCAGGGCGATCGCGCCTCTGCACAACGCCTGGTTGATGCCGTAGCCGAGCAAGTACAGGGGCGAGGCCAAAGCGGCCGCCACGCTTTCTTTGTGCAACTCCTAGGCCATACCAATCTGAATCTAGGAGATTTAGATACGGCTGAGTCGCTTTTCAATTTAGCCATCCAGGCAGCGGAGGCGGGTCACTATTTGCAAATTAAGGCCAATGCGCTGGTGGGGTTGGGGCGACTGAAAAGTCAGCGAAGGGATTTGGCCGGGGCGGTGGCGGATTGTCGGAGCGCGATCGCCCTGCTCGATGAAGTCGGCGCCCACGGCGACCTGGCCACGGCGCATCTTCAGTGCGCCCTCACCCTGGCCTGCCTACCGGCCCAGTCTGCCGAGGCCGAAGCCCACCTTGACAAAGCCCTCAACCTGTTTGAGGCCATCCCCGCACCCCAGCAGGTCAGCCGCGCCAAACAGGCCTGGATGCTTAAGCCAGAGCGGGTCTAGGTCCTACCTCAAACAGCCTAGATCACGGTTATGGCGATCGCCCCACCTCACTGGGGGGTTATCTACCCTCAGGTTGTTTACAATTCGCAATATTTCAGTTAATGTAATGACATACATAACCCGCCTATCCCCCAGGGATGGGCATCAAGCAAACCTAACTGCACTTATTTCATCATGACTACGACCTTACAAAGACAACAATCTGCCTCCCTGTGGGAGCAGTTTTGCCAGTGGGTCACCAGCACCGAGAACCGCCTGTACATTGGCTGGTTCGGCGTGTTGATGATTCCCACCCTGCTCGCTGCCACCACATGCTTCGTAGTAGCCTTCATCGCTGCCCCTCCCGTCGACATCTACGGCATACGTGAGCCCGTAGCTGGCTCCCTTATGTACGGCAACAACATCATCTCCTGTGCGGTTGTGCCGTCTTCCAACGCCATCGGCCTGCACTTCTATCCGATCTGGGAAGCCGCTTCCCTGGATGAGTGGCTGTACAACGGTGGCCCTTACCAACTGGTGATTTTCCACTTTCTCATTGGCGTCTTCTGCTACATGGGTCGTGAGTGGGAACTGAGCTACCGCCTGGGCATGCGCCCC
>JBGSNT010000003.1:0-10465 GCA_041739575.1 Nodosilinea sp.
CTCAAGATCAAGCGCAGATTCTTGAGCTTGTCCGTTTTGTCATAGCACCCAACGCTAGCCTCCCTGCTCATATTCATCCGGGCATGCAGGTGGTGCACATAGAGACAGGGATATTAACCTACACCGTTGTGGAAGGCGAAGCGAAGGTGACAAGGGCCGACGGTACAGAATTGATTATGCAAGCTGGCGAAACGCTACAATTAGCGACTGGAGATTCTTTGGTTGAATCCGCAGGTATGATTCATTTTGGAGAAAATCAAACCGACAACCCAATTATATTGTTGTCTGCTTCTCTCCTGGATACTGATCAACCCAAAGCCATCCTGGTTGATCCTGAAAATAGATAGGCCAAGCGCTTTAGCTTTTTCTTGACGTGCATTCTCGGGTGACTAGAATCCGTATTTCCGGCGCAAGCGTCATGGCTCCACATAAGGTTTGGCGACTTGCCTCCTGGGCAATCTAGCATTGAGGTATCAGCGTCGGATCTCAGAACCAATGGCACCCACCGCAGACATCATTATTATCGGCGCTGGCATTTCGGGCCTAGCCGCCGGGTGCTACGCCCAAATGAACGGCTACCGCAGCCAAATTTTTGAGGCCCACGATCGCCCAGGCGGCCTATGCACCGCGCGATCGCACCATGGCTACACCTTCGACGGCGGTCTTCACTACATCTTTGGCACTGGGCCGGGTCAGCCCTTCTACCAACTCTGGCAAGAGCTAGGGGCGGTGCAGGGGCTAGAGTTTGTCAACCAAACCGATTTCATGCACATCCACGGTGCCCAGGGGGAGGTGCTGCGGGTGCACAGCCAGCCCGATCAGCTTCAGGAGCATTTGCTGGCCCTGGCCCCGGAGGATGCCAAGCTGATCGAGGGGTTTTGCAAAGGGGTGCGCAAGTTCAAAGACTTTGACCTGTCGATGCTGCAACAAAAGCCCAAGTCGCTAATGACGGCGACGGATTGGGCTCGGTTGGGCAAGCAGGTGCTACCCTTCATGGGCGTACTGGGCAAGTGGAGCCAGCTGTCGCTGCGCGACCTGGCAGGGCAGGCCAAGAACCCGTTTTTGCGATCGGCGATGCCCCACATGTTTGCCTGGCCCGACGTGCCGGTGATGGTGGGCATGTCGCTGCTAGCCTATTTGGATAACGGCAACGCAGGGTTTCCGGTGGGTGGGTCGCTGAGCTTTGCCCGCGCCATTGAGCAGCGCTATCTGGATTTGGGCGGCGAAATTCACTATTCTGCCCCAGTGGATCGGGTGCTGGTGGAGGATGATCGGGCCGTGGGTATCCGCCTGGATAGCCACGAGGAGTACCGGGCAGAACGGATTATCTCCGCCTGCGATGGTCGCCGCACTATTTTTGATTTGCTCAAGGGCGAGTACATCAACCGCAGACTTGAGAAACTCTACGACGGGCACCTGCCGCTGCATTCGCAGTTTCAGGTATTGCTGGGGGTGGCTATGGATTTTTCGCAGCAGCCCGCCTGGGTTACCCATTTGCTGGATAAGCCGATCGCGATCGCAGACCAAGACCACACCGAAATCGGCGTCAAGCACTACAGCTTTGACCCATCCCTGGCCCCGCCGGGCAAATCGGTTGTCAGCCTAATGGTGACCACCCACTATAGCGACTGGCAAGGGCGCAACGACACCCATCGGCAAGCCGAACGATTGATCGATCGCATGGAAACGATCTATCCCGGCCTGGGCGCAGCGATTGAATGCATGGATGTCGTCACCCCCCTCAGCTACGAAAAATTTACCGGCAACTGGCAGGGGGCCGTCAGCGGCTGGCTACTCACCAAAGACACCCTACCGCTGATGATCAAAGGCGTACCCAAGCGTCTGCCAGGGCTAGACAACTTCTACATGGTCAGCCAGTGGACCGAGCCGGGCGGCAGCCTGCCCATTGTGGCCCTGTCGGGGCGCAACATGATCTACGAAATTTGCCGGGAAGATGGGCGAGAGTTTACAGCGACAACTCCCGAGTAGGGGGAATTATTGTTGGCGAAAGGTTATGAAATGCGATCGCACATCAAGGTTCGTTGCAGTCCTTAGCCCGTCCCAAAACTCCGCAGGAAAATAGAGATAAGGGAGACGGTTGCAAAGAATCGGCCCGCACAGTGCCCTGCACCGGGAGGATGTCCCATGCTATCCCTCATTTTGACTTACCACGACACGCTATATCTGGCCGCCGAACTGGGTGCCCTGGTGCTGGTGCTATTGCTGTACTGGCTGACCCCACGCCCAGCTCACCACCGGTCTCACCACCACTAGGCCAACGTCAGCTTCAGTTACCGAGAGGACACCCATGTACGGCAAAATTTTAGTGGCCCTAGACCATGGTCCCGCCAGCGATCGCCTATTTAACGAGGCCCTTGAGCTAGCTCAGGCCACCGACGGCGCTCTCATGCTGGTGCACAGCCTATCAGATCAAGAAGAAAGCAGCCCCCTACCCATGGCTGCCCAGCTCGACACTATCTACTGGGCGCCAGGCACCGAGCTCGACCTAGAAGCCTGGCGGCAAGAGTGGGTACGCTACGAAAATGAAAGCCTGGAGCGCCTGCGTCACTATGCCGCCACGGCCAATACTGCGGGGGTTCCCACTGAGTTTCGACAGCTGATCGGCAATCCCACCGCCGCCATCTGCAAAGCCGCCCAGGAGTGGGACGCCGACCTCATCCTGCTCGGCAGTCGAGGGCGCACCGGCCTAGCTGAACTATTTTTAGGCAGCGTCAGCAACGGGGTCATGCACCGCGCCCCCTGCTCTGTACTGGTGATGAAAAACGCCGCCCTGGTCCCCAACGCGGCACCGGCGATCGCAGGAGTTGCCTAGCCCATCGCCATGGGGGATTGACTGCGCCCTGGGGATAAGTTTCCCCCAGGGCGCAGCCATGACTAGGCGGGAAGCAAGACCTAGGCCCGTTCAAGCTTCGGCATGGGATCCGAAGAAAACAGCAGCCAGGGAAAGATGTAACGATTTATGATCTTTTTCGCCAATAGACTTGGGGAAAACTGAGGGAAAACCGGGGAAAACCCCCGGCTTTAAAGGGGAGAACAGCCGCATGGTGAGAACTATCACCGCAGGTTCTTCCACGGGTGTGGAAACTCTGGCGGGTTTCCCACCTCTTTTCCCCAGCCAAGTTAGCAGTACAGCCGTCAGAGGCCAACCGTTTCAGACCTTTTCCCCAGTTTTAACAGGCTCTACTACTACGACTATCTTTTAAATTTTTCTTCTTCCGGAAGGCAGGCTTTGTTTCACAGGGGCCTGTTGATGCGGGGAAAGAAGGGTGATAGGATAAGCGCCCAATCGAAAAGTACCTTCTTTCAAAACGCTGAAAACCCCTTTAGAAAAGGGATCCAGCCTCTCAGGATGAGGTGGAAAAACTGCTTCCCCCAGGAATTCCTGGCAAAGGTGAGATACTGCTAGTACGGAATCAGCCTGGTGCCATCGACGGGCGCTCTGAGATTGTGTTCCCTGCCCATCGCGTTACTTATTCTCCGTTGCCATGAAGTTTATCTGCCCCCAGAGCGAGCTGAGTGCCCAACTTTCATCGGTAAGCCGGGCGGTCTCTTCGCGCCCCAGTCGACCTGTGCTGGCGAATATTTTGGTCAAGGCCGATATCGAGAGCCAGTTAGTTACCCTGGTAGGCTTTGACGAAGTGCTCGGCATTGAAAGCCGCTTCAGTGCTCAAGTCGATGAACCGGGCAGTTTGACGCTGCCCGCTAAGCTGTGGGGCGACATTGTCTCGCGCTTGCCCAACGAAGACATTACCCTCGAGTCTGAGGGCGATAGCACCACCGTGACGTTGACCTCCTCCTCTGGGCGCTACGAAGTGCGGGGGTTGAGTGCAGAAGACTATCCCTCACTGCCCACGGTAGAGGATGGAGAAGCGATCGCTCTCTCTGCCGATGCCCTGCTCAATGGTCTGCGCGGCTCGCTCTTTGCCACCAGCGGTGATGAAACCAAACAGGTGCTCACCGGGGTTCACCTGCTCTCTGAAACCGATGCGCTGGAGTTCGCCGCCACCGACGGCCACCGTCTATCGGTAGTGCAAACCACTGACGAATCTGCCACCGACACCCCGGCTATGGATGTTACCGTTCCGGCTAAGGCCCTGCGGGAGCTAGAGCGCATGATTCAGGGCTACAGCTCCAATGAGCCGGTGGCCCTGCGGCTGGATGAAACCCAGGTGCTCTTTGATTTAGGTGCCCAGCGCCTGACCACCCGCCTGCTGGAGGGGCAGTACCCCAACTATCGCCAGCTGCTGCCCAAACAGTTTGCCCGCCAGGTCACAGTCGATCGCAGGGTGCTAATGGCCAGCCTAGAGCGCATTGCCGTATTGGCCAGCCAAAAAAACGACATTATCAAAATCACCCTCAACAGCGAAGACCAAACCATTGCCCTCTCGGTGGAAGCCCAGGAAGTGGGTAGCGGGCGAGAAGAACTGCCCGCCCAGGTCACCGGCGACGACCTCGATATTGCCTTTAACGTGCGCTATCTGCTGGATGGCCTGAAGGCGTTTGACACGACCGAGGTGCAAATGCAGTGCAATGCGGCCACTAGCCCGGCGGTGTTTGTGCCCCTGGGGGAAACCAAGATTACCTACCTGGTCATGCCAGTGCAGATTAGGGGGTAGGCTGCAAAAAATGGCTCAGGGCCTGCTCTTTGCTGCTTTAAGGCAATCAAGAATTTTAAATCGCTTCGGGGATACCTAATTTTCTTGCGCCAATAGCTGAATCGCTAACTTTTCTACCCGGACGAACACGTCTTGAGGGAATCCTTGCCAGCGGTGTTCCTATGTCCACTCCACCGCGTATTTACTGTTTGCTTGCCACCGAGGCACCCGTGGTGGCGGTGTTTCGGCGTGGCCCCAGCCAGTGGGCACACATGGGTCGCTGGGACTTGGCCAACAACCGCTACGAGCCGGGGGGCTGGCTGCGGGGGCGCATCTTTCCGCGCCGTTCAGACATTTCCCCCGACGGGCGCTGGCTCTGCTACTTTGCCCACAACCCCAAGGCCCGCTGGGACCATGGGGAAGCCTACGTCGCCGTCGCCAAACTCCCCTGGCTGACGGCCCTCTATGCTTTCGCCACCTGCGGCACCTGGACTCGGGGCTACTACTTCACCCGCGATCGCAGGGGTGAAGACTCCAAAGCCCTGCCGATTCCCTACGGGCTAACCCCCATACCGGTCATACAATTCGCGAATGAACTGCGGCGCGGCTGGGTAGAGTCTACCGATTCGCCGCCCCGCCAGGCCGGTGGCCCCTGGGACGAAAATCGTAACGCCCGGCTGCAAAAGCCCCAGCCAGGAGGCCAGTATCTACTGCGGGTGGAGAGCGTGGGTCGGGCTGGCGGTGAGTTTGGGGTGGGCCAGGCGGTGGACGGTTTGCGGGTGGTGTATGCCTTGGAATCGGCTGGGGGCAGGCAGCTTTTGGCCGACGTACAGTGGGCCGAATGGGATGCCCAGGGACGGCTACTGGTCGCTACCCGCAGCGGCAGGCTACAGGTCCGAGAGCTATTGAAGGGGGCCTGTCGGCTTGCCTTTGAGACCGATTTGTCGGGGTTGGTGCCGGAACCAGGGGCGGCCCCAGATTGGGCCCAGCAGTGGTGAAGAGAGCGGTTAGTCCCGGTTGACTGCCTCGGCTGGGGACCAGGTTTTTCCCGTTCATCCAGGGCGTTTTATTTGAGTTGCCATGCTGCTCCCCTGGCTCCCTAGCTCCCCTGCTCCCCAACTGTTGGCCATCCTCCCTAACTTACGCCCCAGTCTACTAGGGAGATTCCAGCAGGTGGTCTAAGGCCACGCTGTACTCCTGGTAAGACTTGACGCCGGTCAGGGTCTCTAGCCGTTCACCGTTTTTGAAAAACATCACCGCCGGTATGCCCTTCAGCCCAAACCGCTTAGAGATCTGTCGATTGGCATCAAAGTCTATTTTCATCACGGTGACGCGATCGCCGTAGGTCTCGGCCAGCCGATCGATCGATGGGGTGACCTGTCTGCAAGAGCCACACCACGAGGCCATGCAGTCGACCACCAACCGCGATCTTTGGGCGATCAGGGCATCGAGCTGGGCCTCATCTTGAATCATCGCTGCCGCCCCCGTCTCTGCCTGACCCAGCTGGGCTAGCTCTCGGGTGACTTCTGCACAGGATAGGCTGGCGTTGATGGTTGTGAGCTGATCCCGCTGCTGATAGTACTCCAGCAGCGGGGCTACCGCTTGCTGATGGCGCTCCAATCGCTTACGAATGCTGGGAATAGGCTCCGCTTGACCGTTCTCAGCCCACAGCCGGTTGATCAAAAGCTCGGGTACGGCCTTGAGATAAACGACCGTAGCAGGGGGCTGCCCTACCGCTGACCACCATTCGTTAAATCCCTGAGCCTGAGCCACTGTGCGGGGAAACCCAGCCAAGACCCAGCCCTTGAGCATGGTGTCGGGTTGCTCAAACCGCTTCCGGATCAGCTTCAGGACCAGGGCATCGGGCACCAGCTCATCCGCCTCCACGTAGGGGCGCGCCTCAAGGCCGATCGCAGTCTCTTTGTCGATGGCCTCCCGCACCAGCCCTGCCATCGAAACCGCAGCAATCTGCCAGCGGTCAGCCAGGGTGGTGGCCTGCGCCCTCACCCCTACCCCAGGAGGCCCCAAAAGGATCAACTGCTTAGTACTCATGAGGAATAGACGGCTTCATTGTTATGGCATAAACCCTTATAAACCATATCTTTGCCACCTCACCCAACCCATAAGAAAACGTAAGATCTGTGCATTCTCAGGGCCAAAAAATGCACAAAAGCCAGCTAGAACCCTCCATGGAGCATAACAATGAGTCACACTAAATCCTATTTGGTTACCCCCGATTGGTCAGGGCAAACGCCTTTTGCGCCTACCGATCCACCGGTTTTTGAAACGGGGGTATTGAACTCGGACTTGCTATTTAGATCTTTAATTGAACTGGGGGTCTGCTTGCTTGACTAACGCTTTTGCTTCTGGGCCAGCCGTAACCAGGTGGCGATCGCCAGCCCTACCCCCCCTACAGCTATCCCCAATCCCCATAGGCTGCGGTTAGAAAGCGTTTGGGCCGTTGGCTCTGACGCTTGGCTAGGGGTGATCACCGGATTGCTCTGAGCTGTTCCAGACGGGGCAGCCTCCGGTGGCGGAGCCGGGGCAGCGGTACGGCCTGCCGCCACCACCGTGGTGTAGCTCAGCTCAAAGGGGGTAAACCTCCCCTCGGCCTTGGGGCTGCCGGTGAGGACAATGCGGTATTCGCCAACGCTGGGGAAGATGATCTCCGTCCCTGGAATATTTTCAAAGCTCTCGGGCGACATCGCCTGTAGCGTCGGCTGCAGGATCGGGGGATCACCCGCCTGGTTTGCCCGATAGACGGCTAGTTGGCAGTCGCACTGGTCGAGGGGAATGACCTTTCCTCCCGGCTGGGTCAGGGCTACCCACAGGCGGGCTGGTTCTCCGGCCTTGGCGCTGTGGTCGGGTTCCAGGTGCCAGGTGCCGGCTACATTGCCCGAGACCTCAGTTTTGTGGGCCTGGGCGGGTAGCGCAGTCAACATTCCCAGGAGTACACCTCCCATCAGGCTAAGATTTGGCCGAGGCATAGTACTTCTCTAGAGACAACAGTGACCAGCCCCTCCGCCACCGCAGCAGCAGGGCCAGTAGCGCCAGGCTCCCCAGGGCGATCGCCGCCAGCCAGTTCTGCGTAGAGCGCTCAAACCCACCCAAATAGTGCGACCCCAGTAGCAGAGTATGGACCACCCCGAGGCCAAAGATAGGTACGCTCAGCAGATGCAACCGCCGCCACTGGCGGCCCAGGTAGCGCTGGGCCCGATCAAAGCTGGTCATGGCCAGGGGCACCATTAGCCCAAAGGCCAGGATGCCGGCCCACCCACCCACCTGTAGCCTGGGCAGCAGAAACGGCAGCGCCCCAGGGTTCCAGCCCATGGTGACCATATGACCGACGTGGGCGACAGAGAGCACAAAGGCTCCGACCCCCAGGGCGCGGCGATAAACTAACAAAGGCGACCAAATTTGGCTAATGGGTCGGGCAATCAGCGCTAGAAGCAGACAAATCAACGCTCCATGACCGGTCAAATCGACGCTGCCGCTGCCCCGAAACATCGTCAGCAAGCCAATCATCAGGGTAATCCAGCCGCCCAGGCGAAATAGCTGCCCCCGGCGGTCGGCACTGACCCACCCAGCCGAAACGCCCACCCCCAGCATGATCGGCAGCGTACCTATCCCAAAGGCCAGCATCGTGGCACTGCCCATCCAGGGGTTAGTCGTCTCTGCGGCCTTGAGCTGAGCGGCATACAAAAAACCGCAGGGAATCAGCCCCCAGGCTAGCCCCAGCAGCAGCGGCGTCCAGCGCTGGGGATGTAGGGAGAGGGTCTGCATGGCCCGGCTGAGGCGATCGTGTAGGCCAGACTGCACCATCGGGTTGAGGAAGGGCACCTTAGGCACCTGGTTGGGGCTAATCTGCCCTAGGCCAAACCAGACCAGCAGCAGCCCGGTAACCACCGCCACGCCCTGGCGCAGCGAACTGCCAATACCAGCCATCTGACCACTGGCCACCAGCACGGATCCAATGGATCCAATCAGTAGTCCCACCAGGGCATAGCTGGTCAGGCGGCCTAGATTGAGCAGCAGATGAAAGTGAAAAGCCCCCCAGCGACTGGGCAATACCGATGGCTGAGACAGCGAAAACGCTACTGTAATCGGCCCGCACATACCCAGACAGTGGCCAAAACTGCCTAAAAATCCGAGGCTGGCGATGAGCAGCAGGTCTATCATGCTGGAAAGGGTGGCCGGGGGGAGCTATTTTTTGAGGTTACCACTCTGCTCCGCTCGACGTCTTTGACACCCGGTCTGTTGACAGGGCGCAACCTTGCCCTGCTACCTGAGTTAGCGGGGAGTGGCCGTGCAAACAGCCGGGGATTGGGTTCGCTTAGGGTGCAACGCTGTAGGGACATCACCGCATCGCTAGCCCTTCCCCTAACGGAACAGGCTGGGGAGTTGACGCACATCTATGCCCTGTTTCCAGAGGGTAGAGAAAACCCTTTGGGCTGGTTCTACTTCACCACTGGTCCAAAATTTTTCGCTGCCGGGCACAAGTTCTGGGTTTAACAGGTTGGCCTCCGTCAGTATCTTGATCACCTGCCGAGCGATCGCCGGGCCGGTATCCACGATCGTCACCCGCGAGCCTACAACGTCATCAATTAGAGGGCGTAGAAAAGGGTAATGGGTGCAACCCAGCACTAGCGTATCAATATCTGCGGCTAGCAGCGGCGCGGTGTAGTGCTGGATGAGCGTGCGAGTGGTGAGGCTGGTGAGATCGCCCCGTTCCACCCGGTGGACAAGGTCTGGGCAGGGTTGGCGCACAATTGTCACATCTGAGCCAAACCGCTCCACCAAGGACATAAACGGCAGGCTGTTTAGGGTTGCGGCTGTAGCAATGACCCCAACAATTCCGGTTTTAGTAATTTCAGCTGCCGCCTTGATGCCCGGCTCTACAGCAATAATTGGGATGGAGAACTGGGCCCGAAGGTCTTTTGCGGCGGAAACCGTTGCCGTATTGCAAGCCACCACGAGGGCTTTTACCTCTTGGGTCAATAAAAAGCGAGTCAGCGCTATTGACCGCTGTTGAAGATATTCAGAGGGTTTTGTCCCGTAGGGAACGTGACCAGAATCTGCGACGTAGCACAAATTTTCGTAGGGTAGTGCCCTGCGAATCGCGCGTAAAACTGATAGGCCACCCACGCCAGAATCAAAAACTCCGATCGGTGCAGACGCGTCCATGCCAGTAATCTTGTATCTGAGCTTTTTAAATAAACCCAATCCAAGTCCAGAAGTGAAGTTCTACCTGTAGGAGAACTACAGATCCCGAGCTGGACTTGGTATAGACAGAATATTTTAACTGGAGCGGGCATTGACGGCTAGGTATAGCTACGCCTCGGCGATCGCGCTCACCTAGTGGAGCGCCCACCGTCCGTACCGATCTCCTGGTCCTGTTTAGGCGGGAAGCCTGTTCGCGGGCAACAAAAAGCGCCCCAGCCTGCTGGGGCGCTTTTTGTTGCGGTTAGACCGTTTTTCTAAGTCGGCGAGGCGTAGACCCCGCCCACAGCGGTGAAAACCTAGCCGAGGATAGCGGGAGCCTGCAACGCAACGGGGGTAGCCTCACCGGCAGCAGCCAGGTCGAGGGGGAAGTTGTGAGCATTGCGCTCGTGCATCACTTCCATACCCAGGTTGGCCCGGTTAATCACATCAGCCCAGGTGCCAATCACGCGACCCTGAGAGTCGAGGATGGACTGGTTGAAGTTGAACCCGTTCAGGTTGAACGCCATGGTGCTGATGCCCAGAGACGTAAACCAGATGCCGATCACCGGCCACGCACCCAGGAAGAAGTGCAGGCTGCGGCTGTTGTTAAAGCTGGCATATTGGAAGATCAACCGACCGAAGTAGCC
>JBGSNT010000004.1:0-3382 GCA_041739575.1 Nodosilinea sp.
ATTGCTTTCCTGGTGTCTTTGGCGCTGTGGTCCCACTCTGACCCATCCCGAACTCAGTCGTGAAACGCAGCTGCGGCGAAGATAGTGAGGGGGTTGCCCCTTGTCAAAATAGCTCGATGCCAGGTTCCTACTTAAAATGCCCTCTGTTCTAAGAACAGAGGGCATTTTACTTTAGCGACAGTTACCTCGCGACCAGCCCCACTCCTCTACCCCAACGGATATCTGGGAGCCTTGGCGGGGATTGCCGCCACTGAGGTCAACTAGGGCTAACTGCGTAGCATCCTGAAAGGACCCTCGATAAACAGGCTGTCCTTGGGAATTGTTGCGATAAAACCGCAGGGTTGACACTACAGGTTGTGTGCCCGATCGCTCCCAGCGAATTTGTGTGAACCGTTGATTGGTGACCTCGGCCCGATATTGCCATCCATTTTGCATCTGCCCGGTGCAGATGACGGCCACGGCAGCTGGGGGAGTAACCGGGGGCTGAGCGGTGGATGGCTGACCACTGAATTGAATAAAGAAGGGTTGACCGTCTAGGGTGCCATTCGCGGAGATGCTGAGGATCGAGTTATTTTGGCCATAGCGAATATTGGCGGGGCCTTGGGCATCGGCGCCACCCGAGGAGGTGAGATTGAGGACGATCTCGTCGGCGGTTTTTCGGGTCTGCTCTCCGGCAAAGGCGATATTATTGCCATCTGCCAGGCGAATTGATAGCTCGGCGCTGTTATCAGGCTGAACAGTCACCGAGGCAAAGGAAAAAGTCTGGTTCGGACGTCCTTGCAGACCGAACGTGCCTTGACCCGCCTGAGCCAGGGTCACTACACCAGCGACCGGGGGGCGGCTGACACTGTCGTCGCCAATGGTGAAAAGAATCGACAGGGGCTGGCCATCAAGGGTTCCATTGCCGCTTAGAGAGAGCAGAGTGGTGTCCTGATAGCGGACGGTAAGGGTTCCTGTGGCATCAGCGGTGCCGGCACTGGTCAACCGGATCTGGGCCTCATCGACACTGCGACTGACTAGTTGCCCCTCCCACCGCTGCAAGTTTCCATCCGCCAGGCGCAGAGTAACCTCAACTTGCTGATTGGGGCGGCTGGTTACGGTGACGAAGGTCACGGTTTGACTGGGGCGGCTGCCTATGGATAGGGTTCCTTCCCCCTCTCCCGCCAGGTTTAAGTCGGCCTGTTGGGCGACAACCATGGAGGGGGCAATGGGCGCGGCTACTCCGATGAGCGGGGGAGCACTCATCACTGTGACGGCAGCACCACAGGCCAAAGCCGAATAGGCCAGGATCGAACGGATTTTCATAGTGATGACCTTTTGATAACTTTTGAACCAATTCAGAACGTTTTGCCTGGCGCTGGCTGCTAATCTCTGATACGCCATAGCCCTCACTCATGGTTTTTGGGTACTAAGCAAAAATATTTAAGAGTTTGAGCGTTAAGCCAACCACAAAGGCATCATACGTGACGTTGACAACTGGTTAAGGGCGATTTCCATCCTATTTTTATCCTATAAAGTTATTTGGCAGGGCAGAGGCAGAAAATTTTTTGGAGGCAGCTCTAGCAGAAAAACCGTTGCGACTCAATCGGGTGACTGGGCATGCGGAGTGCCTAACTTCAGAGGTTCCGCCGCGTGGGCACTGCTTGCAAGGTTTACGTAAGTCAACGCTTGAGCTTGATTTATATAGAAGGCTGCTGCTACTGTTTGCATGGCGTCTCGGGCGTTGGTGTTCTTTTTGTTGCCACATCCCCTAACTAAATTTTTGGGGTACATGTACTGATGCGGTGAAAATCTATGCAGACGCGATCGCGCTATTTGCTTGCCGTAGGAGCTTTGCTGCTGGGGCTGTTTGGTCTAATCACCCAGGTGAGTTTTGCCCAGAGCCCAGCCCCTGGCAATGGCCAAAATCCTCAAGCAGTGGCTGTCCTCTTCGAAAATGTGCAAATCTTTGATGGCGTCTCGGACACCCTGACGGCACCGTCGAACGTACTGGTAATTGGCAATACAATTCAGTCGATTGATACCCAACCGCTTCCGATGCCGGCAGATATCAGCCTGACTCGAATTAATGGTGAGGGTAAGGTACTGATGCCAGGGTTAATTGATGCCCATACCCACCTGTTTATGGAGACGAGTACCGTTGCTGACCTGATGGCGGCCAGCGACACGCCAGAAGTCCTCTTTCTCAAGGCCGAAGAGAATGCCACCGCTATGCTAATGCGCGGGTTTACCAGCGAGCGAGATATGGCGGGACCGGTGTTCGAATTAAAAAAGGCCATTGACCGAGGCGATGTGGTGGGGCCCCGCATTTGGCCTTCGGGAGCGATGATTTCGCAAACTGGCGGCCACGGTGATTTTCGTGAACTTGGTGAGCTACCCAGAACGCCAACGTCTGAGTTGAGTCCGGCAGAAGAGATTGGCGTGGGTGCGATCGCCGATGGGGTGCCGGAAGTGCTGCGCAGCACCCGTGAGCAACTGATGCAAGGGGCCAGCCAGATTAAGCTGGCGGCTGGGGGCGGTGTCGCCTCGTCCTACGACCCGATCGATGTGAGCCAGTATACCGAGGCAGAGCTGCACGCGGCGGTGGAAGCAGCCGCTAACTGGAATACCTACGTTGCCGTCCATGCCTATACGCCTAGGGCAATTCAAACCGCAATTCGGGCGGGGGTAAAGTGCATCGACCACGGTCAACTGATGGATGAGGAGACTGCCAAGATGATGGCGGAAAACGACATCTGGCTCAGTATCCAACCCTTTCTGGATGATGCGGATGCCAATCCCTATCCTGAGGGATCTGCAAATCGTCAGCGGCAACTCCTTGTCGCTCAGGGCACCGACAACGCCTATAACCTGGCTAAAAAATACAATCTCAAAACAGCCTGGGGGACTGATAATTTATACAGCCCTCAAGGAGCTGCCCGTCAGGGGGCCAAACTAGCGAAACTAGTGCGCTGGTACACTCCAGCTGAAGTGCTGAGAATGGCCACGAGCACTAATGCTGAATTGTTGGCGTTGTCTGGCCCACGCAATCCCTACCCCGGTAAGTTGGGCGTCGTAGAAGAGGGAGCGCTGGCAGATTTGTTACTGGTGAACGGTGATCCGTTGGAAAATATTCAGCTAATTGAGAATCCGGAAGTCAACTTTTTGGTGATCATGAAAAACGGATTGATTTATAAAAATCGTCTTAGCTAATGGCTAAAAGTTGACCTATTCTGCTTTTCTTCTAAACCACTGGCGACGAGCTGGTTGACTGACAAAAGTTTGCCTGGATGCCACTCAAAGCCCCTTATAGCAAGGGTTTGAGGCGATCAAGAGAGTTTTATGGCTTTGTCTCGCCTGTAATGCTTGTCAGCTAAGGGTTTCAGGGGTTAGCGATCCATGT
>JBGSNT010000005.1:0-24273 GCA_041739575.1 Nodosilinea sp.
ACATGGATCGCTAACCCCTGAAACCCTTAGCTGACAAGCATTACAGGCGAGACAAAGCCATAAAACTCTCTTGATCGCCTCAAACCCTTGCTATAAGGGGCTTTGAGTGGCATCCAGGCAAACTTTTGTCAGTCAACCAGGGGCTTTTACATAAGCTTTTATCGTTAAACTTTCAAAATAAGCTTTATGAAAGCTCCTGATCCCATATTCCAAAGTGTTTCGGACGAAAAAAATTTTACGCTTGCTTGGGAAAGAGTTAGGTACTTTGATAGAAAAGACTCAAGAGACTGGTTAGGCTTAAAAATATTTGCTTCCAACAAAGATCATAGTCTTCAGGTTTTGCGGGAAGCATTTCTGGAGGATACATTTGAGCCGTCCTATCCGGAAATTAAGTTCCTTCCAAAAAAATCGCAGACACTAAGAACCTATCCGAAAAGTAGGCCGGAGCTCAATTGTATTTTTATGTTGACCGACCTTTTGCCTGGTTGCCAAGAGGTGGGATTGCACCCTTAGCAGTCGGGATGGCCCAACCCCGAAATGGGTCTGAGTCTGGCCTTAATAGGACAAAGCATGAGGATTGTGCCATGGCGTCTTCAGCTTTGATAAAACCTACGTTACCTACGATTTGGCGGGTTCCCGATGAACTTTGGCAACGCATTGCTCCTGTGCTGGTGGTGAACAAACCTCGACAAAGGCCTGGACGTCCTCGTTCAGCGGATCGACCCATCTTTGATGCTCTGATCCATCTCGCCCGCACCGGCAGCCAGTGGTGTGCCTTACCGGCCGAATTCCCGCCTAAATCAACCGTGCATGACCGGTTTCAGGAGTGGGTAGAGTATGGGTGTTTGGAAATGGCCTGGGGTCTTTTGTTACAGGCCTACGATGAGACCTTAGGCATTGATTGGCATTGGCAATCAGCGGATGGGTGTATTGTCAAAGCCCCTTTAGGGAAGCGGACGGCTCAAGGAGAGACTCAGGCCACAGGGGCTAGCCCCACCGACCGAGGTAAATCGGGTTCAAAACGTCATCTGTTGACCGAAGGTAAGGGCGTTCCTTTGGCGGTTGTGCTCACGGGAGCCAATCGGCACGACATGAAAAAGCTGGCCGATTTGCTCGATGCCAAAGTCATCGAAGCCCCCGATACAGAAGCGGTTGAGCAACATCTTTGTCTTGACCGAGGCTATGATTATGAGGATTGTCGCCAAGCCGCCCTAGCGCGAGGCTATATCCCGCATATTCCTGACAAAGATGCGCCCGTTCCAGCTCCGACTGACCCCAATCGCCATCCGCCTCGTCGATGGGTGGTTGAAGCTGGACATGCTTGGTTTAATCGGTTTCGCGGCGTCCTGATTCGATGGGCAAAGTCAGCCCAATCTTATTTGGGGTTTGTGCAACTAGCCGCTTGTTTGATTGTCGGGCGAAAGCTTCTGGTATTTTCCGGATAGGCTCTAAATCGCCGAGGATCTTTGGGGCGATCGCATTGTCAACCACCTGATCGGTTAGCAGCGAGATGACCACCACTTCCCCCCCCAGCAGGGCACTCTTTAAACTCACGATAATCGCCGCCGTTAGTATGCCGACTGTATCGCCAAAGGGGACAAGGGCTAAAAGACCAATTCCTATGCCAAACACCAGCCAGTCAGGAATCTGAAAGCAAAAAAACAGCGTTGTCAACGCAGTGGCCATGACTAGGGCGATGGTGGCCTGACCCACAAAATAATTGCGAAACTGGGTTTGGAAGACGGTTTGAACTGAGTCTGCTAATTGCTTGGGTAGTAAGCCCAAGAGCCCGCCCCAAAACTCTTTGCCGTGCAGCAGGAGATACAGCGTCAAAACGCCTGTGACTAAGATCTCTACCAGGCGATCGGCAAATCCCAGCAAAATTTCCAGCGCTCGATCCGGCAGTTGAACAAGCTCATCGGGCAGGAATGAGGTCAATCGTTCTGTCAGTGCCGTCATATCGAGCGGAATCTGATTGGCGGCAAGCCAGGTGTCTAAGGCCTGAAACTGTTGACTGCCCGATTCTACCCAGCGGGGTAACCGATTCGCTAAATCACTTAGCTGCTGTAGCAGCGTAGGCAGCAGCATGACCCCCAAGGCAAAGCCCAGGGCGATCGCGCCCAGCACAATCACTGGGATGCTGACCCCTTTGCCGATTCCCCGTTTCTCTAGCTGCTCAATCGGGTAATTCAATAGGAATGCCAGTAAAGCGGCTGTGATAAAAATGGTGAAGGTTGTCTGAAAGGCCTGAAATACTTTGTAGAGCAACCAGCCATTTAAAAGCGTCAGGGGTATGGCTATTTCCCATACCAACCACCGGGGCAGCTTATTGAAGGGTTCAATCATGGACTTAGGTAACTCTACAGTCTCTATTTACGAATATTTGAAGCATTTTTGGGATACAACCAGGCCAAAATTACCATATTAGATAGCAGTAACATAGCCAGAAGCAATGCCCCGGTGGGAATGGAGAAAATAACCATAACGCAATACCTCAGAAACCATCCTTCTGACTATAGTGACTACCAATGCTTAAGCTGTGGCTAACCTGTGTCAATCTGACCTGGGTTGGCTGAGTCGATGCAGGCGTTGGGCGGAGAAAATCGAAAGGTGCCCCCTGGGCGATCGCCCGTTTAACCCCAATACAGGCTTTCTAGAGTTTGACTAGCCACCTGGGGATAGCAAGGCTAATCTGGTGCCAACTGTGGACTAGTTGCTGTGGAGGACTTGCCCAGCCCAGTTGCACCGGATTATTTAATTCAGCAGGATTGCCACAGCGCTAACGCAAGACTGACACACACGGTCCTTACAGTAAATCTATTGAACGAAAAGGATATTTCTCTAATGAAAACTCAGATTTTTTCAGTTAAGCGCTATGTATTGGGTGGTCTGACTGCCGCCGCTATGCTAATACCAATTGCCAGTTTTGCCGGTGCCGCTCAGGCCTCAATGGGCAGCCATGGTGTACGAGGAGAATTGCCCCCGCGGGAAGCCCAACTGTTGGGAATGAAGCCACAAACTCCGGCTCCTGGCCTATATCCTGTTAGCCAATCAGTTCAGACTCAGCCACAACACCTGACCCTTGCTGAGCAAGCCATTAGCCCATCAAATCCCAACAGGCCTATGAACGGCGGTGGCCAACATTAGGTCATCACTTAGCTATTTACCTTTAGAGGCGTAGACATGAAAAGCAAACTATTGGCGGGCTTAGCTGCTCTGGCGTTAATCGCCGCTGCTCCGGCAGCCGCTAATGCCCAGACCTCGCCCCAAACCCTGCAACCTATAGCCAGCGCCGCCGCTACCACCGGGACGCCTAGATACAGTCTCAATCCATTTCAGTTGGTCAATCTAGCCTATGAAGGGGGGCTTCAGGCCCAGGGAATTCGAGGGCATGGGCAATTAGAAAACGACTATGCCCAGCACAGGGTCAATGCTCAAGCCCTGGTGAATGCCGGGATTGAGGGCGGATATGTGTCCGCCAGTACCGCCCAGGATGGTTCATACCTGAACGCCGTGCGATCGCAAATGCGCTCCCTCAACTCAGGCTCCAGCCATTACGTCAGATCTTGAGGGTCTGAGCGTTGAGGCCACTGGAATAAAACATCCCCTAGCAGCCCTCATCCCTCCTCCCCTTCTCCCCCAAGGAGAAGGGGGGCTAGAGGAATTCAGAACCCCTCGCCCTTTGGGAGAGGGGCAGGGGTGAGGGCATTAGCAGGACGTTGATTTAGGTGGAATACTCTAAAATCAATCGGCAATACGGGTCGTTATCGGCCTCGTCATGACTAAACCCCAACTGCGCCATCTGACAACTCGCTACCTAGCTCCCCTGACGGGGCTGGTTTTACTGGCCATCTCCATCGCTGTCGTCCGCCACCAGCTGCGAGATTACAAGCTTCAAGACATTGTCGATAGCCTGCGATCGCTCCCCCCGGTCCAGGTCAGGTGGGCGATCGCCTTTACCGCTCTGGGCTATCTGGCCATGACCGGCTACGACAGCCTGGGCTTTTTGTATCTACGCCAGCGGCTTGGCTACGGCAAAATTGCCCTCACCACCTTTATTAGCTGCGCCTTTAGCAACACCATTGGCTTTGCCCTGCTGACGGGCAGCGCCATTCGCTATCGGTTCTACTCGAGCTGGGGAATTTCTCCGATCGCGATCGCCCAGGTGATTGCCTTTGCCAACGTTAGCTTTTGGCTCCGGCTGTTGGCCGTAGGCGGGGTTTCCTTTGTGGCGGCTCCGTTTCACATTCCGGCCCAGCTGCACCTACCTTTTCATTCCACCTACGGGTTGGGGCTGGTCTTGACGGCGGCAATCCTGCTGTACCTAGGGCTGAGTGGTACGGTACGAGGGTCCTTGACCATCAAAAAACAGCGACTGCAGTTACCTGGGTTCAGCATTGCCCTGGCCCAAATTGCCGTTTCCAGCCTCGACTGGAGTCTAGCCGCCGCCACCCTCTACAGCCTGTTGCCCCAGACGGCGGAGTTAACCTTTCTTGCCTTCTTGAAAATCTATCTGTTAGCGATGGCGACGGGGGTGTTAAGCAACGTGCCCGGCGGCTTGGGCGTGTTTGAAACCGTGGTGATTTTGCTGCTATCGGCTCAACTATCCCCCGCTGCGGTGCTGGCCTCACTGCTGGCCTATCGAGGGGTGTATTATTTTCTGCCGCTGACCCTTGCCGCAGCATTGTTTGGCCTGCACGAAATGCGTCAGCAAGTTAAGCCGTATCCCTAGGCCAAGGGGCCGCCCTGACTGAATTAGATCTGCGCTCTGACCTGACAGCCTTGCTGGAAGGACTCTATGCCCAGCCGCCTGCAGGTGGCGTCATCGAGGCCGCAGCAGCATGGTTGGGTTGAGTCGCTGCTGGAAAAAGCCTGCGATCGCATCTCCCCTGCGCCCGACTACAACAGAGCGCCCATCACGCTTGCCACAAAAGATTCCATGGCAAGATAGAGGTCTCAGCCCTTGGTTACCCCATGCTGCCGACCATTACCCCAGACAAGCTGGATCTCCCTGCCGGAACGCGGCTAGAGTTTCCGGCCACCTTTGCAGAATATGAGGCGCTGCTGGATCGGTTAGGCGATCGCGCTGCCCTGCGCCTACGGTTTCGAGATACCCAAATCCTGCTGATGGCTCCGCTACCTGAACATGGCAACCAGGCAGACATCCTGTCGGATCTGGTCAAAACACTACTGCGCAAAACTGGGCAAGACTGGCAGGGTTACGGGGTAATCACCCTACGCAAAGGGGGAGTGTCTGGGGTCGAACCCGATGCCTGCTTTTATATCGAAAACTGGCAAGCTGTTTTGGGTAAGCGCCGCCTCAACCTCGACAGTGACCCGCCACCCGATTTAGCCCTTGAGACCGACCTGACCCCGTTTACCCGCATCGAAGACTATGTCCCCTTTGCGGTACCAGAAGTATGGATTTACAAGGACGGTCGCCTGGAGATCTATCGCTTTGTAGCAGGGCGCTACCTTGCCCAGGATGAGAGCCAGGTTTTCCCTGGCATAGGTGTGAAGGAGCTGATTTCGACCTATGTAAAGCGGGCCTGGCAGATCGGCTCAAGCCAAACCCTGCGAGAGTTTGAGCAAGCTCTGGACCCATAACCTAGGGAAGCCACTGCCGCCCCAGGGCCACAAATAGTTCTCGGTGCTGGCGAAAGAGGGTGTAGCCGTAAACCGCAAAAATTGCCAGCAGGCACAGGTGGGAGATGGTGCTATAGGTGCCAATGATGTCCCCCGGTGTCCAGTTGTGGACATTGACCAGCTGGTTCATATCGCCGTGGTCCACGTCGCCCCACATGCTGCCAAAGGGAATCGACGCCTTACCCTGGCGAATTTGCTGCCACAGCCACACTTGGCCCCAAAAGCAAAAGGCTGCCCCAAGCACGACGGGGAACCGATAAAAATCCCACCGGAAGTAGTGGGGCAGGGGGAAGTAGAAGCTCACCATCAGCAGGGCGGACAGATAAAGTTCGCCGCCGATGCCGCCAAAGGAAAGCAGCATGTCAAAGGTGTCCGGTGACACCAGCCAGGTCATAGAAAACTGCACCACGGCCAGTACCCCCGCCAGCACCATCGGCCAGCGCTGGCCTTCGCGCCGACCAGCCCAATAAAGCAGGCCCAATAGCGTGAAGACTCCGAGATAGACAAAGAGCGATCGCTGCGGGTTCACATTCGTCCACCCAACCGGTAGCGGTATGGCCTGCCGCCCCGACAACCAGGCAATGGTGGCATGGCCAAGCTCGTGAATCCAGATTTTGATGCCCCGAAGTAGCGCATTCACAATCGACATAGCGTTCATCAGCATCCCCAGCAGCAGCAGCACTGGAAAAACCAGCCCGTTGCTGTAGCGGTTTTGGAAGGACAGCACATCGGTATCATCCACCGGGGCAGGTGCCTGGGGGCGAGGGTTGGCCGGGGGGGGCAGCGATCGCCTGACTGGGGTTGCCCTGGGGCCTGGGGCGGCCTCGTCTAAGGCTAGATGGGTGTGTGTTTCGGTCGGGGTGGCGCTCTGCTCGAGATGGGTTTTGAGCACTTTGAAGGCCCATTTGAGCGGTTCTAGGGCAGCGCGATCGCCCTTCCTGAGCAACTCCGCCCGCCGCCGAAAGTACACCGACTCCACCTGGGGCAGCGGTTCTCCTCCCGTTAGCCCTAGTTCCTGGTAGGCGCGGGCGATCGCTATCGGCGCTGCTTCCCCTGGATCAAGCTCCTCGACTGACTGCGGCTGTATGTCTGCTGGGCTGTCAGGCTCAGCTAAAACCTTGTCTTCAGGGGCAGCCAGAGCAGACGACAGCAGCGCAATTTCCTCTGCCCACAGCGGCTGCGGTGCCCCGACCTGTGCCCCATATAGTTGCAGAATACCGATGGAGGGCACCTGCAATTTTGCGATCGAGCGGCGGGCATAAGCTACCGTTGCCCCCTGGGGTGGGGCCGGGTTGCCCGTGAACCAGAGCTGTAGGCAATAGCTTTGGCGATCGCCCCGCACAGCAATGCCCTTAGGTTTGAGCGCCTGGGTCAGTAGAGACGCGATCGCCGCCGCATCCCCATCCTTGGCCTGCTCCAGTAGCGAAGGTGACTTCATCGGCTGCCGACCACTATTCTTTACCCAAGGTACCCAGACCAGGCCCATAGGGTAGAGGTGAGAAGCACCGTGGCGTTAGCTACGGTGGCTAAACTGGGGATATAGCTATGGATTTGCGATC
Source organism: Nodosilinea sp. (assembly GCA_041739575.1). Classification (GTDB taxonomy): domain Bacteria; phylum Cyanobacteriota; class Cyanobacteriia; order Phormidesmidales; family Phormidesmidaceae; genus Nodosilinea. The sequence continues at coordinate 7,206 of JBGSNT010000005.1, forward strand.
GCCGTTTCAGGGGCAGTTGCTTTCTCACTGATTTGGAGATCTAGGGGCGCATCGTCGATGGCCTGACTGTTGCGAATAGCCCGCTCTAGCAATAGATTCAGCGCGGTTCGCACGGCGATGATGATCACCAGACGGGTGATATCTTCCCACTGGCTCGATAGCATGGTCTTTAGAATGCTGGCCCCGACCAGAAAACTCAGCCCGAGGGAGAAGGAGTACCCCATCGCCAGGCGGCTGCGTTGAAAGGCCGTAGTGGTTTGAGGTTGAAATAGCGAAGACCGCAGGAAAATCAACAGGGCTCGAATAACGCCGACTGAAATGACAAAAATTGCCAGCAGTTGGCAGGTGCTGATTAAAATTCCGCTCAAGGCCCGTACCAGGTCGGCCAGATTAGCACCAAGCAGTTGAATATCCATAGCTCAATTTTAGAGGCAATCTTTATCGCTATTGCAAATCGTTCGGGGCGCGACTGGGGTCAAGATAGGATGGCGCTAAATTTATTCACGCTAGAGGCATCGCGGTTGAGTACACAGGTCGTTTCGGGTGGGCTAGTGGTAGCGGGCGAGCGCAGCGGCGTGGGCAAAACCACCATCACCCTGGCCCTGCTGGCGGCCCTGGCGCAGAAATCTTCGCGGGTGCAGTCGTTCAAAGTGGGGCCAGACTACATCGACCCCATGTTTCACCGCCAGGCCACGGGTCGCCCCTGCTACAACCTTGACCCTATTCTGACCTCCGAAGCCTACGTGCAGCATTGCTTTGCCCACCGCTGCCACGATGCCGAATTTGCCCTGGTCGAAGGCGTCATGGGCCTATTCGACGGGGCCTCCGGTCTATCTGACGTGGCCAGTACCGCCCACATTGCCCGACTGCTGAATCTGCCGGTGCTGCTGGTGGTCGATTGCAGCCGCCTGTCGCGATCGGTGCTGGCGATTATCCACGGCTATCGCAGCCTAGATCCGCGGGTGCGTATCGCTGGGGTGGTGCTGAACCGGGTGGGCAGCGATCGCCACCTCGAACTCCTCACCGACGCCCTGACCAGCATCGATCTGCCCATTCTCGGCGTGCTGCGGCGGCAGGATGCGATCGCCCTACCCGATCGCCACCTCGGCCTCGTCCCCACCGCCGAACTGCCCCAGCTGCCAGACATTCTGGATCGCCTCGCCACAATCGGCCACACCTGCTTCAACTGGCCCACCCTCGCCCCCCTCCTCCACGCCCCATCCCCCCAAACCTCCCCATCCCCCCAACCTTCCCATCCCCCCTCTCACTCCCCCAAAATCGCCATCGCCCAAGACCCCGCCTTCAGCTTCTACTACCCCGACAACCTCGACATTCTCAAGTCCTTAGGCGCTGAACTCGTTCCGTGGAGTCCATTGAAAGATGAAGATCTACCCGCCGATATCGACGGGCTGTACTTCGGCGGCGGCTTTCCCGAAATGTTTGCCGCCGAACTAGCGGCTAACAGAAGCCTCCGGTTGCGACTTAAAGCCTTGCTGCACCAGGGACTGCCCGCCTATGCCGAGTGCGGCGGCCTGATGTATCTGGCCACCACCCTGGTGGATCTAGATGACCGCCCTTGGCCGATGGTAGGGATGCTGCCCACCACCGTGCGCATGACCCCTCGGCTTACCCTCGGCTACCGCCAAGGCCTTGCCCAACAGACCAGCCCGCTGCTACGGGCGGGCCAAGTAGTATGGGGGCACGAATTCCATCGGTCTCAGGTCGATCAACCGTCAGCACATCCCACCTATCAGCTCAAGCGCTACGGTGCCCCCCAGCCCCACGGAGTAGACGGTTGGAATCTGCACCAGGTTCACGCCTCGTACCTGCATCTGCACTGGGGCGGTTGCCCAGAGGTCGCCCAAGCCCTAGTGGCGGCCTGCACCCGGTACCGCCAAACCCACCCATAGCCCAGATCACCACAAAAATAGCCCCGCCCCAATTCTGGGGAGAGGCTATTGACTCATGGCTGTCTACCGCGCCTTAGCGCCGGGGAGGTAGACGGTGCTCCAGGTTATGCCTAACTTTGGCAGATCCTATAGATAGGCCTGGCCCATCATCATAGAAGCTTGAATGTGGCGCTGGGCTGTCCAGCGATCGCCATTGGCTGCTTTAGTCTTATTCATGCCGGGAATGTAGGCACTGCCCAGGGCCTCACTGGCGTGCACAAGCTGCTCGGTATTCCAGGTCTTAGAGGTTTGAGTTTTCATAGCGTCTCCTTTTTGCTTACATAGGTATACTAACAAAACCGTATCTGTAGATACCAAACACAGCCTATATGGATTGCATGACAAGGTTCGATAGTTGGCGCTCCAGCGATCGGGGCGACCTACTCCCCCCACTGGTGTCTAAAAAAACGGCCCTCTTTTACTAGAGGGCCGTTTTTGGTTTACGCTCCCCAGGGTAAGCCTGGGGAGCCATCGATCCAGGGATAGAACCTTTACTTGGTCGACTCACCAAAGGCAGAGATGACGGTCTTAGCCGATTCAATCGCCTCGGCCAGCAGGGTGGCATGCTCGGTCAAGCTGGTAGCGGCGGCGGCAGGGTCAGCCGAGTCCAGGCCAGCGGTGTCCTTAGATAGGGTGGCAATGGCCCCAGACACGTTCTCAAACGCTGCCTGTAGGTCGTCGAATTTGGTGCCCAACTGGGTGTCAATGGCCTCCTTCAGCTGACTGGGGGTGAGGGCCAGGGTCGATTTGAATTTGGCGGTATCGGCCACTAGGGTATCAAAGGACGCCGCTGCGGTTTCTAAGGTTGTTTTAGCGCCTTCAATTTTTGGCCCTAGGGTAGTGGCGCTGATGGAATCGGGGGCCACCGCTGCTTTGCCCAGTTGCTTAGTCAGATCCTTGGTCACCGACTTGAGGGGCTTGAGGGCATCAGAGAAGCTTCCCTCTAGGGCATCGGAGTAGTCATCCAGAATAGACTCCACAAATTCCTGGGCGGCCTTGGTCATTTTGAGATCCATGGTTTCGGTCAGGGTGCCCTTGGGCCCAGCTAAGGCCTGGGACGATACCCCAGGTAGGCTCAGAAACACTAGAGTCGCAACCAAAACCCCAGTCGCCACAACCTGGAAGGCGCGACCGGTGAGTTGACGAAGATAAGTCAGCATGAAACCATTCCTAAATTCTAAAGAATCACAAAACTACAGAGGCGAAGCGAAGAGCTCTATTTCTGCTTACTCGATTGCCCTGGATAGACCAAAACGACCCAAAAGCCTGCGTCACTCAGGCATTTATTTCCCTAGGAATTGCCCGTACTACGCATGAAAAAAGTTGCAGGCAACTACCGGAATCTCTGGTAAAAGAACAATCTGAACTATTTCCTCAGACAATCCAGAAGCACTGTACACAATCGTCTCCCCTTTTTCAATAACTGCACAGAAAACAAAATACTCTCTACAGAGTTTTACAGTTCCCTTCAGTTTTTAGGGCTCGACTTATCGCTGGTGACATCCTCTAAAACTGCTGCGAATATTGGTGCTTGCAGCTTTTTGGGGTGCTAATTGATACTTCGTTGCTGTCTCGATCGCTGCTCCAGCCCGCCCAAGTCAAGGGTGGGAAGGGATTTACAGCCTGCTCCAGGCCGGGATTGGTGCTATGGTTGACCTATAGATTTGTGTTGAAGATAAGGAGTTTACCCGTGGTTGAGCCGTTACTCAGTGGCATTGTTCTAGGGCTTATTCCCGTCACCCTGGCCGGGCTTTTTGTCGCCGCCTACATGCAGTACCGCCGGGGCAACCAGTTCGACCTGTAGGTCAGTTAGCCCAGAGCCAAATAGGCACTCCCCACAGCCGCCTCGGTCGAGGCGGCTGTTTTGATTGGCACTGACATCAGGCTGGCCCGCAGTTGGCGCCAGGTTTCATTGGTGGCCCCGCCCCCCGCAGTGTAGATCTGTTGCAGTGGGGAAGCGCCCAGCTGCCCTAGGCGCTGGTAGCCGAGTTGCTCGATGCGGGCGATGCCCATTAGTAGGCCGTGCAAAAAAGCGGCGTCATCCCCAGGGCGGGGGGTGAGTCGCGGGGCTAGGGCCGGGTCGTTGATGGGAAAGCGTTCACCGGGCTGCACCAGGGGGTAGTAGTCAAGGTCCGTCGGTACCGTTGGATCAATGCGCTGGCTCAGGGCAGCCAGGGTCTCTGGGTCAAAGAATTGCGCTAGCACGGCACCGCCGCTGTTGGAGGCCCCGCCGACGAGCCAGTGGTGGCCTAGACGGTGGCTATAGATGCCAAACTCTCCGGCGTCGACCCGGCGATCGCTCAGCAGCTTGAGGACTAGGGTTGAGCCCAGTGAGGTCACCCCATCTCCAGGGGCGGCGGCACCGCTGGCCAAAAATGCCGCAATGCTATCGGTGGTGCCCGCTACCACCTGGCACTGGGGCGACAGCCCAAACCGGCGGGCGATCGCCGCCGTCACTGGCCCCACCACCTCCCCCGGGGCCAGCACCCGAGGCAGCAATCGGCTCCACGGCTGCCCCAGCATCCAGTCAGGGTAGCGGAGGGCACCCACGTCGTAGCCCAGCTTGAGGCTGTTGTGGTAGTCGCTGAGGCCCCACTGGCCGTGCAGCTGGGCGCTGAGCCAGTCGGCCTGGTGCAGCAGGTAGGTGGCCCGATGCCAAAGCGGAGCCGGTAGGCTCTGGTGCCATCCCACCAGTTTGGCCAGGCTAGCGGTGGCGCTGGCGGCGGGGCTGTGGGCCGGGGCGAGGGCACGAATAACACCTAGAGCCCCTTGACAGGGGTAGTTGTAGAGCAAGGGCGGGGTGAGCGCTGCTCCGTCGCGATCGCACAAAATGACCGTAGCCGAGGTGCCGTCGATGGCGATCCGTGCCACCTGCTGGGCGATCGCCCCCGGCATCGCGGCCAGCAGCAAAAAGAGCGCCTGTCGCCAGCTCTCTGGCATCGGCAGGTCAGGGTAGCCCTGCCGATAGTCCCAACAGAGATGCCGCTGCGGATCGACCACAGCGGCACGCACCCCGGAGGTGCCAAAGTCTATACCTAGGGCCAGGGGAGGAGCCGTCACGAACCCAGCGCCGCTGCCGGCCACCTATCCCCAGAACCTCCCCTAGATGCTGATTTCGCTCAGGGAACGAGTGATGTAGTCGAAGGGATAGTCGACCACCGAGGGATCGGCGACGCCCGCCTCTTGCACCTTGGCCTTGACAATACCTTTCATAATTTGAATGCCGATCACCGTGGGGGCAATGGGCACCCCCAGGGAGTTGTAGGTTTCCCGCAGACCGGTGAGCACTCGCTCATCGAGCACGTCGGGGTTGCCGGCCACCAGGGCATAGCTGCTGTAGCGCAGGTAGTAGTCCATATCCCGCAGGCAGGCGGCGTAGCGGCGGGTGGTGTAGGCATTGCCGCCGGGGCGAATCAGCTCCGGCACCTGGGCGAATAGGGTGACGCCAGACTCTTTAACGATGCCAGCGGCGTTGGCGCTAATCACGGCTGCCGCCTTGATGCGATCGAGGCCGCTGTCAAAATAGGACTTAATGGAGCCGAGGGCGTTGCTATCGAGGTAACGCCCGGTGTTGTCGTAGGTCTTAATTAACGTGGTGACAGCGTCCCGCATTGGTGGTTTCTCCCAACTCTCACTTGGCAAACAGCATTTTATAAACGGTGGCAGACCCAGGCTGCGCACCCCTGGCTAGAGGCTCTAAACCCTTCAAATACCAGGTTTTATTCTCGAATGAAGTCTACCACGGGGGCTTAACCCCTGAGTTGCCCCAACCCACTGAAGTCACAGCTTTCTGAGTGAATTGTTACAAAACATCATGGTCCGATCATGGTCCGCCCAGGTTGCTTTTGTCAGCCTTCCCTGACAAAAAGTAGTAGGTGATACAAATCAGGCGAACCCCTCTCCCTAGGATGATTCAGATGAGTTGGTGTCCGCAAAGTCCGTCGTGTCAGTATGTTCGTGCCGTTAGGGCGGTATGAAATGTGGCCCATCGGTAAGGTCTCGTCCCTGGGGGCGATGTGGATCGACCTAGGGCATCATCAGTAACCTGTTCCCCCAGGATCCCGCAGTTAGAACGCTAATCGAGGCTAAGGAGTAATTCATGGCAACCCCCGCAGACATCCTGAAATGGATTGAGGATGACGGCATTGAGTTAATCGACCTGAAATTTATTGACATGCCCGGCATCTGGCAGCACCTCACCCTGCACAAGAGCCAGATCGACGAGAGCAGCTTCACCGATGGGGTAGCCTTCGACGGCTCCAGCATTCGCGGCTGGAAGGCCATCAACGAGTCGGACATGATGATGGTGCCCGACCCCGACACCGCCTGGATCGACCCCTTCATGGCGGAGCCGACCCTGAGCATGATCTGCACCATCAAAGAGCCCCGCACGGGCGAACTCTACTCTCGCTGCCCACGGGCGATCGCCACCAAGGCAATTGAATACCTCAAGTCTACTGGCCTGGGCGACACCGCCTTCTTCGGCCCCGAGGCGGAATTTTTCATCTTCGACGATGTGCGCTTCGACCAAACCGAGCACTCCGCTTACTACTACGTGGATAGTGTCGAAGGCCGCTGGAATACTGGACGAGAAGAGAAGGACGAGTTCGGGATCAGCCGTAACCTGGCCTACAAACCCCGCTACAAAGAGGGCTACTTCCCCGTCGCCCCCACCGACACCTCCCAGGATATGCGCAGCGAAATGCTGCTGACCATGGCCAAGCTGGGCGTCCCCATCGAGAAGCACCACCATGAAGTGGCCACCGGCGGTCAGTGCGAGCTGGGCATCCGCTTTGGTCGGCTAATCGAAGCCGCCGACTGGCTGATGATCTACAAGTACTGCATCAAAAACGTCGCCAAGAAGTGGGGCAAGACCGTCACCTTCATGCCCAAGCCCCTGTTTAACGACAATGGCTCGGGCATGCACACCCACCAGTCGATCTGGAACAACGGTGAACCTCTGTTTGCGGGCGACCAGTACGCCGGGCTCAGCCAAATGGCCCTGTGGTACATCGGCGGCATTCTCAAGCACGCCCCCGCCCTGCTAGCGCTGACCAACCCCACCACCAACTCCTACAAGCGTCTGGTGCCGGGTTTCGAAGCGCCGGTGAACCTGGCCTACTCCCAGGGCAACCGCTCCGCCTCGGTGCGCATTCCCCTCTCGGGCAACAACCCCAAGGCCAAGCGTCTGGAGTTCCGCTGCCCCGATGCCACCTCTAATCCCTACCTGGCCTTTGCCGCCATGCTCTGCGCCGGTATCGACGGCATCAAAAACCAGATTGACCCCGGCGACCCGCTGGATGTTGACATCTACGACCTCAGCCCCGAAGAGCTGGCGAAGATTCCCTCAACCCCCGGCTCTCTACTCGATGCTCTGAAGGCTCTGGAAGCTGACCACGAATTCTTGACCAGCACTGGCGTGTTTACCACCGACTTCATCAGCAACTGGATCGAGTACAAGCTCGACAACGAAGTCAACCCCATGCGCCTGCGCCCCCACCCCTACGAACTGGCTCTCTACTATGACTGCTAGAGTCTGGGGGTTCGTCTCTGTTTAAGACGACACAGAGGAGGCCAGGGTTTTAACTCTGGCCTCCTCTATGGTTCTAGGGACTGCCCTCGCCTATGAAGGCCCCCTGCTTGGCCCTAAGCTGTTAGGCATCTAAATTACGCTAGGCTGATCGCCCTAAAGGCCGTACAGCAAGGGCTTTACAAAAATCGATATGCAATTTAAATGCGTAACAGCTTATTCCTCCATGGCAATAGTCGCTAAACCCTTCGCCGCAGTCTCCTAGGCCAATTTTCTGTCAGAGCCAGCGGCTATCTGGCGAGCAATATTGTCTTGAGTTTCTGCATCCAGTAGGCCATGAGAATTACGCCATTCAGGTAGATGCACAACGGATTGCGGCCGCTGTCAACGGCGAGGCTATTTTCACCAATGGTGTAGGTTTTATAGTCAAGACCAGACAGATAACTTACTAGATTCTTGAGCCTGGATGGGGGGATATGGCAGGTCTCAAAGTAGATCAGCTTAGGTCTAGAGACTGGCAAGCTAGAGGCCTGTATCACGGCATCATCGTAGCCTTCTGCATCAATCTGTAGAACATCAATGGGAGTCGGCCAGTTTAATTCGCTCAGAAGCGTTCCCAGTGCTTTAGAAGGTACATTTAGAACGCCAATAACTTCATTGGGATTTATATCTGTATGGGCCGCCAGGTTCTTCTCAATATGCTCTCTACTGGCCGATGTGATGCCCGTGGCGGCTCTGTACCGGGGCCAACCCTTGGCGTAATCGGGCGTATAGCTGTCCCACGATTCTTTTTTGATCGTATAGAGAGTAAGCATTCCCTCTGGACCGATTGCGCAGTTGGCAATACGGTGACGAGGATGCGAAGCGTAATTTTCCTCTAGATAGGGAAGTAAATCGGTGTTTGGTTCAATTAGCAGCACGCTGGTACTGCTAGACCTACCCATGTTGAAGTCGTAGGATGGGTCGTTATATTTGCCGTCATTAGCGCCGACTACCACGATGTTTAGCTTGCGCTCAACTAAAATTAGTGCTTTGAGGGCAATTGAATAGAGTTCTTGCATATTTCGTATAGTTATTCAGGTCTATAGAATTCTCTACTCCCTAGGATTCTCTACTCCCTAGTAGACTGCGGCGTAAGTCGAGGGACTATTGCCAATAGCAGGGGTGCAGAGGCGCCAGGGGGACTGGAATGATCGCTCAACTTTTCTGCCCAGCAGTACTAGATTAGCGCTGTCCAGGTTGGCTTTGGGAGGGTGTTTTGTCTGTGTGGCCGTGGTGGCTGCCTCCCACTTCCCCACCAAATCTAAAATGCCCAGCTGGCCCAAATGCTTTACGCTTAAGGCATCCTTTTCTTCAGAGCTCACTGAATGCGCGTTGAAGCCTGCTGTCAGGCCCTGCTTGAGAGCCTTTTGCCTGACCTTGACCCACAGCGGCAGGGGCTATGTGTGGATGTGGGGGTTGGTACTTTTGCCTTTTACTGCGAACTATTTGCCCGATTGGGGTTTACCACCGTTGCCGTAGAGCCCTCCCCCACCGACAAACTGCGGGGGGTGTGTCGGCAGTACCCGATTCAGCTCATTGAACAGTGTTTGTCCGATCGGGTCGGCACCCAAACTCTTCACATGGGCCAGTTTGCCAACCTGGCCAACAGTAACTTTAGCTCGCTGGCCGCCGACTGGTTTGGGGCCTCTGGCACTACCCAATTGGTCTCTACCCTGGATTTGGCCACGCTGCTGGAGCAGGTCGCCGCTACCCGCATCACGGCCTTTAAGCTCGATATTGAAGGGTGGGAGCCGGTGGTCATACAGCAATTTGTCGATCTGCCTCTGGAGTTATTGCCCCAGGTGGTGATGTTTGAGTATGGCGGTGGCAGCAGCCGCGCCCAAGGCGCCAAGGGCTGGGCACCTAAATTTTTGGCCGGTACTATGGCCTGCCTTAAAACCCTTCAGGGGCGGGGCTACGAGTTTAGTATCATGATCGACTATGCCGCCGGTACCCAGGCCAAGGTATTTGATCTACAGTCCCTCGATCTGGAGCAGGCTTCGCCCTTTTACCCCAATGGGGTCTACGGCAACCTGATCTGTTTTCAAAATCAGCGCTTTCCCACGGAGAGAATTCACCGCATCTGTGCCCCCTACGGAGGGGGGTTGGCCAACTGGCTAGTCAGCAAGCTGGTGTCTTGACAGTTGGTGCATGCTTCGCGTTGGCTAAGCCTCGCCCTAGCGTTAGGGCTCTGAAAACAAATAAAGTCCAGGCGTCATTCCCGCGAAGGCGGGAATCCAGGATGGATTAGCTCGTGTAGCTGGTATCTTATTTCAGCGCGAATCCCTTATGCACCCTACGGTGATGAACGCTTCCGGTAATTTATTTTGACGCACGTCCCTTAGCTTGAGGCCGCTAGCTGGCTCTGGGGTAGCTAGATTTCAGCAGCATCGGGAATTTTCTCGTCGTAATAGTAGTGCCACAGGGACGCGACGGGTTCTTCTGCCTCCACTGCGGTACCCACGGGGCTATCGGCGGCAGCTACTAAAAATGACTCGGGATCAGCCCGATAGGCGGCGAGCAGAGCTTTTTCTTCACTGGACAGGTCGGGGGAACTGTCTTGCTTAATCTCCTGGAGGGTGGTTTCGACCAACTCCATTTGATCTTCGGCGGCGCTGAGTTCCTGGTTGGTTTCGGCACTGAGCAACTGCTCTAGGGGTTTTAGTTCGGCTAAGTGGTTTGAAAGCTGCTGGAGCTGCTCTTCATAGGTTGTGGTCAACTGCTGTTGTTCTAGTCGATGCTGGGCTGCTTGCTGGTCGAGAGCTGCTTGCAGCTGGGTCTGCTGTTGGTCAAGGGCGGCCTGGAGGGCAGTTTTTTCAGCCTCTACGGTGCGCAGCTTAGCCTGGTGGGTCTTGAGGGCTTTGAGCAGGGGAACCATCTGCCCTTTGAGGGTCATGTGGTCGACATCGAGTTGGTAAAACCGCTCCGATAGGCTGACGTAGGCGCGGCAGAGGCGGGTATAGCGCTCCACCATTTGATTGACGTGGTGAAAATTTTTCACGGCCATCTCCAGGCGATCGGTCGTCATAGCACAATCCTATCCATGGGGCCTAATGGGGCTGCACACAAGCATTGACTAGGTCTTTAGGTACCACGTTTATCCTGGAAAATTCAAGCACCACAGGATACAGAGACTCAATCTCAATGGGCCCTGATCGAACTTGGCTGGGTCGGCTTGCCGCTCCGGTTCGGGGCAGTTGTCTTTCTGGGGAGGTTTTGGTTAATGTGTCAGAATGATAGGGGTTGAATTTGCCCTAGTTCAGAGGTTAGGTTTGGCCTGCTAGAATTTTCCTGGCCTCAGTCTGAACTTGCTGTATTGGCCCATATCCGCTCTCACCCCGGCTGAGCTGTGCGTACCTATAAAAGCCAGAAGATTGACCAAAACGCCGACTATCCCTGCCCCTGTCGCCGTAATGGGTGTATCAAGCCCATTGTCTTGACTGAGGCGTTTGGCTGCGATCGCTGCCAGCAGATCTTCGTAGTGCAGGATGATGGCTATGTGATTGAGCAGCTATCTACCCACTACCCCTACAAGCGGGTCTGGCGCTGGACGGGTCAACAGTGGCGATTAGATCGCTCCTCCCTGAGCGTGAGCTATTTGCCCCTGGCGGTGCTGGCGGCCTTTGGCATTATGGTGTTCTTTTTGCTGCTAGCCACGTTGCAGACCCCTGAGGGAACCCCCTCGGCGGCGCGGCTGCTGACCACCCTAGGCGTATCGCTGGCGGTGGTTAGCCTGTTTTGGCTGGCGTCGCGGCGTTAGGTCTATGGTAACCCTAGCCACCCAGGCCGACTTTAGCGCCGCCGTAGATGAGGTTCACCAAGCTAGCTATGATTTGGTAACCGCTGGGGCTGACACCCAGAGTAAGCTGCTGGAGGTCGTTGCTGCTGAGCTCGACGCCAACCGCGACGCCATTCTCGAAGCTAATACCCTCGATCTGGAAGCCAGTCTTGACATGGCGGTGCCCGATCGTGTGCTCGACTGGCTCAAGCTCACCCCCGAGCGGCTGCAAACCACCGCTAAGATACTCCGAAGGCTGGCCTCCCTGGGAGATCCCCGAGGGCTTATTCATCCCGTCCCCAGTCGCCTGAGTAAGGCGGTGGCCGGCTACGGCCAGGTCGTGCCCCTGGGAGTCGTGGCCCTGGTGTACGAGGCATTTCCTGAACTGGCGGCAATTATGGCCGGGCTCTGCCTGCGCACCGGCAACGGACTAATTCTCAAGGGCAGCAACGAGGCCAGCCAGACCAACCAGGCCATTTTGCAGTCCCTGCATGCCGCATTGGAACGGGTGGGGCTGCCCGAGCAATGTATTCTTTCCCTTACCGAAGACCAGGGGGATGTAGCCCGCACCTGGCTGTTGCAGGACTCTGGTGTCAACTTAGTCATTCCCTATGGGCGACCCGAGCTGGTACAGCAGGTGGTCCGCCAGGCGGGGGTGCCGGTTCTGCCCACGGCTATGGGCAACTGCTATCTGTACTGGTCGGCCACGGGCCAACTGGATGCGGTCACCCACATGATTGTTGACAGCCACCGGGGCGAACCCGATGCCGTGAATGCCATTGAAAAGGTGCTGGTGAACCGCAACTGCAGCCCTTCGGCCCTGGTCCAGCTTTGCCACACCCTTTGGGATCACGACTTTGAACTCCTAGCCGATGCCGCTTTGGGGGCCGAGTTGCCGGAGGTGAAATCTGCTGCTGCCGCCGACTGGGGTCGCCCCTTCCTCGGTAAAACCGTGGCCCTGCGCTCGGTAGAAGATGTGCAGACCGCTGCCGCTTGGGTTAACCGCTACGGCAGCGACCATGCCAGCGCTATCGCCACCGAAACCTACTCTGAGCGCAGCCGGTTTACCCAGCTGGCCACCAGCGCGGTGGTCTATGTCAATACCTCGCCTCGGTTTGTGCGCAACCCGGCCCAGGCGGCGGCGATCGCCCTCGGCATGACGGCCCAGCGCGGTCGATGTAGTGGGTTTGTAGACCTCACCGCCCTGCTCACCACCCAGCACATTTTGCAGCGGCTAGACTAGCCTTTGGCTGGCCATTATGTGTTCTTGTCTGAGAGGAATTGCCCATTCGGCCAGGCCTGTGGGTCGCTTTGTCGTAGCTAGATCGCCGTTCTACTAGATCAACTTCACCGCCAGGCCGATCGCCCCGCCCGAGATCAGCCCAAATAGACAGGTGGTCATCAAGATCAGGCTGGTCCTACTGCCCGGATGGCGGCGCAGCAGACGATCCCCCAGGGCGGCGGTGGCCAGGCTGCACAGTGCCGCCAGACCTACGGCCAGCAGGCTGTAGAGCCCCACCTCCAAGACCACCCGGCTCAGGGTCAGGTCATCCAGGTTATCGCTGCCCAGCTGGTTTAAGGCTATGGACAGGGCCACCGCCAGGGCACAGCTACCCAGCAGCCCCATCAGCGCCAGCAGGGTAGCGGTTAACCACCGAAAGCGCTGTAGGGCCTGGGGGCCTGCCAGGGCTAACCCCTGCAACAGGGTACCTGCCGCCGCTATGGCCCAAACCCACGGGCTAGCCAGGGCGGCCACAATCACCCCGGTAGCCCCATAGAGTAGCCCACACAACAGCCACAGCCCCGTAAACGGTCGTCGCCCTGACGATCGACCCGGGGGACGCGATTTCCCTCGGGCACCGGGACTAGGACGACGACGCTGGGCGGGTGAATTCATGGCAAATGGACTATGGATAATGAACAATCCTTAGGCTCTAGTTTGCCAGGAAGCAGAGCATTGTGCAGTACCCTGGTCATAATGCTCGGTTTTTTCATTGATGAGCGTTCCACTGGTCGCGCTAGTTCAAGGGTTGTTGGGTGCCTCGAGTTTACTGGTAGGAGCCATTTTAGGAATTGCCTGGCGTCCGGCGCGATCGCTCACCGCCGCCATCATGGCCTTTGGCAGTGGCACATTGCTCTCCGCTATTGCCTTCGACATTACCCTGCCCGCCTACCAAAGCAGCGGCTTTTTGCCCCTGGTGGTGGGTTTTTCCCTGGGGGGCACCCTGTTTACGGTCATCGTCAACTATATCGACAACCAGGGGGGCTTTATTCGCCACTCCTCGTCGTCGCGGCGCTTTCTCTACCACCACCGCCAAGACGAAGCCTCAGAGGTGCTCGATCGCATTGGCCACATTGAAGTGCTCCACAGCCTTTCCCCGAGCGAAATGCAGGCCATTATTCCGCTGCTCAAGCCGCTCCATGTGGAGCCAGGTACGGTGCTGTGCCTTGAGGGTGCCCCCGGCGACTCGATGTTTTTGATTGTGGCCGGCGAGGCCGAAATTTTGAAAGGGCCACAGCGCCTGGCCACCCTCGGGGCGGGGGAGATGTTTGGGGAGATGGCCCTGCTCACTGGGGAGGAGCGATCGGCCACGGTGCGGGCTATGTCCCCCATGGAGCTCTACGAACTCGACAAGGTTGACTTCGACGCCATGCTGACCTACGCCCCTCAGCTCTCCAGCGGGCTGAGCCGCATCTTGGCCCGCCGGTTGCGGGAGACTACCCAGTCTACCGCTAAGCCCGTCCTGGTCGACGATGACCAGTGGCGGCGGCAGGTGCTCGACAGTGTCGAAGTGGATATTCCCATCTCCGAACAGCAGTTCAAAGAGCTGGCCCAGAGTTCTGCCCCCCTAGCCATTCTGGTGGGCACCCTGATCGACAACATTCCTGAATCCTTAGTGATTGGCTTTAACGCTGGCATGGGCCACAGCGGTGGATCGTTTTTAATGGCGGTGTTTATCTCCAACATTCCTGAAGCCATGTCCAGTTCCATGGGCATGCGTCAGGCGGGCACCTCGGCCCGGCGCATTCTGGCCCTATGGGGTGGGGCTGTGCTGCTCAGCGGTCTGGCCGCCATGGTGGGGGGCCTGATGGTCAACGTGGCCACCGACTGGATGCTGGCCGTAGCCCAGGCCACAGCCGGAGGGGCAATTCTGGCCATGATTGCCAGCACCATGATGCCCGAAGCCTACGAAATGGGCGGTGGCTCGGTGACTTTTTCCACCATTGCCGGATTTTTAGTCAGCTTTTGGCTGTCCTCATCGTCCTACTAGGGCGGGTAAACTGCTTAAAGGCCGCCCTAGAGCTGCTGCGTGAAAAGGAGCTAGAGGTAGCCTATGCCTTTCCTCGTCCTAGCCCTTGCTCACCAGGACGGGCCTGGGCCGCACCTGCCGATCAAACAAAAAGCGGGGCAGAAACACCGATTTAAGAATCAGCCACAGAGACTGTAGCTCATTGGGCGAGCAGCGACTGTGCCACTGTCCCGGACGGCAAAACAGCAGTTCCGTCAGCTGCCGCTCCTGGGGCAGCGCTAGGGGGGCAAACTCCACGGTGAGAACGGGGACACCGTCCTGTAAACGGCTTTGGGTCACCGTTCCGGATAGCAGAAGAGTCTCATCGACCAGGTCTATCTCCACTCTCTGAGCCATCAGCAGGGCCGGGTCTACCTGGCCCGATTTGGTCAGCGAGATCTCGGCTCCGATTTCTGAGATCATGGTGGTCACGCCCCACAGGTCACCCAGGCCTGCTCCAGAGGCCGAAACCTTGGCAATGCGTTGCACATTAAACCAGTCGTAGGGGCTGGGACGGGGGGCGTCCAGCAAGATCAGCAGGGCCAGGGCCAGCATGAGCAAATTATAGGCGCTCCAGAGCCAGCCAATGCCCAGGCCTCGCCAGTGATCCCCAGGCTTCGCCATAGTCATCAAACAATGCCCCAGGTTAACCCACAGGCTCAGGGCAGTGAGTCCAAACACCACCACCAGCGGCCATGCCAGGGCCCAGTTGAAGTGGTAGCGATCGCTCGATGTGCCCTTGGGCGTTACCTTAAAGCCCTTACTAAAGGGGCGCACCATCACTTGAAAGACCGTCAGCGCCAGGGGAAACGCCAGCACCAGAGAGTAAACGTCTGAGAGCAGGGCCGAGCGCGATTGGTAGTTGAGCCAGGAAAACACGCTGAGCTGAACCAGGTAGAACGGTACGAAGACGTACAGCAGCTCCGACTCCGTGGCCCGCAGGGGAATCACGCCCAGGAAGGCGTAGGCCAGCGGCATCAGCAAAAAGCCGACCCGGGCAATGCTGCTAAACCAGTGAATTAACCCTTCAAAGTAGGCCAGCCGCTGGATCGGCTTCAGGCCGGGAATGGTGACCGGGTTGGACTGGATGAAAAATGCCTGGAGCGTGCCCTGCTCCCACCGCACCCGCTGGAGGGCGTGGGCGGCGATATTTTCGGCGGCCAGCCCCGCACTCAGCTTCTCGTTCAGGTAGACCAGACGATACCCCTTCGCCGCTAGCTGAATGCCGGTAAAGAAGTCCTCGCTGACGGCCTCCGTGACAAAGCCGCCAATGTCCTCCAGGGCTGCGCGCCGCACCACGAAGGAGGTGCCCGCACAGACCACGGCTCCGGCTCCGTCGCGCACCCGCTGAATCTGTCGATAGAACACCTCTTCTTCTGGGGTGAGCACATCTTCTAGGCCCAGGTTGCGGGCGATCGGGTCTGGGTTGTAAAAGCTCTGGGGAGTCTGCACCAGCGCCACGTTAGGATCTTGAAAAAAGCCCACGGTGCGGGTGAGAAAGTTCTTGGTGGGTACAAAGTCGGCGTCAAACAGAACCAGCAGTTCGCCCTGGGTGTGGGGAATAGCGTGGTTGAGATTGCCCGCCTTGGCGTGGCGGTTATCGGGCCGGGTCAGATACTCACAGCCCAGTTCCTCGGCCAGGGCCTGGATGGCGGGGCGGCGAGTGTCGTCGAGCAGATAGACCGTTTTGGGCGCGTACTCCATCGCCTGGCAGCCAATCACGGTGCGCCGCAGAATGAATTCGGGCTCGTCATAGGTGGGAATCAGCACCGCCACCGAGGGCTGATATGCGCCGCTGCTGACCACCTGGGCCAGCTGTTCGGCCACCTGGCTGCGATCGCGCACCCGCAGCAGCAAAAAGAGTTGCACCAGACCGCTGAACAAAATCAGCAGCTCCAGGGCAAATAGCCCCAGGCTAAAGACCCCGTCTAGGGGCGTACTCAGATTCAGCGTTGAGGTGGTGCGCCAGATCAGATACCGCACTGTCAGCACGCCTAAAATCACCACTACGGTGATGCGCGACCAGGCCGTGGGCTGGGGCGACACCCACATAAGGCCCCACACCACGACCATCAGCCCCGCCGCCCAGTACAAAAAGTAGTGCGCCACCGCCATCGGGGTCATGGCCCAGACCGACGGGTGCTGCTGGAGCTGATCCAGCTGGGCAAAAATGGCGGTGATGGCTCCATTACCCGCAAACCAGGCGATCGCGATCGCAGCGGCCAGCAGGATGATTCCAAGCATTAGGAGCGTGGCCAGCCGGGGTTGAAAGGGTTCCCGTTTAAGGTGCGTAGACGACATAGTAGAAACCTGATGGGTTAACCGCAGAGGACACTGAACCCTGATTGACTGACAAAAGTTTGCCTGGATGCCACTCAAAGCCCCTTATAGCAAGGGTTTGAGGCGATCGAGAGCGTTTTCTGGCTTCGTATCGCCTGCAATGCTTGTCAGCTGAGGGTTTCAGGGGTTAGCGATCCAT
>JBGSNT010000058.1:0-1806 GCA_041739575.1 Nodosilinea sp.
GCTGGCTGCGGTAAATCAGCCCCAGTTGGTGGAACCACTGCGATCGCTGGTCATGGGTGAGGGGGCCATTTTTCTAGACCCCATGCTGGCCTACCAGCTCGAAGGCACCGGGCTGGTCAAGGGTTCAGCCGAGGGCTGGCAGATCAGTTGCGAACTCTACCGCCAATATTTTCAGCAGGTGTTGTTTGCTGAGTCGTAAATGAAACTGTTACCGGGCTGGATTGGTTTTAATGTAATACCTAACGGCATGTAGCTCTTTATCGTTGCGAATAATGCGATCCTAAAACCGGGGTTGCCAACCAAAATCAGGCCGTAGGGCGTGCATATCGATGGTTATCTTCACCTTATTATTGTTTTACCTTTTCAACACATGCTTGAGTGATCCTGGTCATTTCCTCTCTGCTCGGCTTTTCTCCTGTTGTACTTACAAATCTTGCATAACTGTCCTCTTGGCATTTTGTGATGGCTGAGCCACCGCATGCATTCAAGAGGCTCAGACAAATAAGTATCAATAGAGGTAAGGTAATTCTCATACGGCTCATAGCTATATACTCCAATAGCGTCATACAGATTTATGACTAGCTTGCCCAAGCTCCTACCATGAGGTATTAGACATACGCGATCATAGGCATTGTACCGACAATAGCCAGGCTCCATAATCGCTGCAATGGCAGGGGTTACGTAGGTCCATTTGAGTGTCTTGAGTCGCGGAGCAGAAAGCTAATCCAGGTGATAAGCAGTAATAGCAATTTTGCCGTCTGGGCTGTAGATAGCTTCGATGCGTCTGTGCTGTAGATGGCTCCACCAGACCTTGATGCGGTTGCCTTGGGCGGGGGCTGAACCTACCCTTTGATAGCCTTCGTCTATGAGCAAAGCTTCAAATTTTTCGACGGGCAATATTTTCGAAGTGATTTGTGGAATCCCGTCTAGCTTGTGTTTATCGAGGGTCATAGTCGCCCTGATACGTGCTGAAAATGCGATAGCCCGGTAGCACGATCGCAACACCTGCCTTACTGTGGATGGTGCCTGGATAGTCTTTCTCTGGCAAACTGCCACCCAAGCGCACCTTAACTGGCCCTAGCCAAAGGTAAAACCCAGGAATAAGGCAGTCAAGACTGTAAGCGATCGCCTTCAATTGCGGCTCAATACCACCAGGGTTAGCAGATGGCGGCGGCTGAGAATCATTAGTTAACATAGCGTTGGCCCCAATATTGAACGCCTATCTCCAGTCTATAGGTAGGCCACAAGTCAGGTGCAATAGAATTGATTTACTGACCAAGACGCCACCCCACCTCTATGGCCGCATCCCTTGAAGACGCCCTCAACACCGTCAGCCAACTGACGCAAGAACAACAGGCCATGCTGGTTGAAATCATTCAAAACCGTCTGATTGCAGTCCGCCGCCGCGAAATTGCTGAAGACGCTAAGGCATCCATCGCTGCCTTCCACTTTGGTAAGCTACAGCCCCAATCAGCAGCAACTATCATTGCCGAACTGCAAAAATAGTCAATGGCTGCATTTGTTGGTCAGTTTAGTGTGAGCTACAAACCAACTAAATGACTTAACTCATCGCATAATAGAGCGCAACGCACCCTAAGCTGCCCCGCCTGTGATCACCCCATCCGTTTACAAAGTTGGTGGCTGCCTCAATGCAGAGGCCAGCACCTAGGGTGATCACTTAGAGCCTATTAGGCTGGTCTTTACTCATGCAACCTCCGTGTCGCTTGCCTAGGGTCTAAACTAGTCGATGAGGGGTCGATATGCCGAGCAGGTCTCATTGTCCCATCGGTCCTCAGCACAGTCAGG
>JBGSNT010000065.1:0-4637 GCA_041739575.1 Nodosilinea sp.
TACCGGTTCGTCCCCATCGCCAAGAACCTAGAGTCGTCAAGCGAAGACCCAAACCCTTTCCACGCATGCGACAACCTCGCTCTGTTCTCAAAGCTAAGCTGGCGGCCTGATTCAGGTTATGTCAGTGACATTGATCTATGGGTAATGTTTTGGGTCGATTTTTAGAGAATATTTTTGGCCAGGGTAAGGCATGGTGGGTTGAAATCAAGACATCCCAGCCCTCCTGCACTTACTACTTTGGTCCCTTTGATAGCGAGCCTGAGGCCACCGCGGCCAGGGGCGGCTACATTGAAGATCTAGAGCAAGAAGGGGCACAAAGTATTCAAACCGCTGTGCAGTACTGCCGCTACCCCGACCAGCTCACGATTACCGATGAGTGGGACAATCCGGTGGGCGGGTTTGCGACCCCTGTCTTTAGCGGTCAGCCTTAGGTCCTCTGTGGTTTACGCCTAGCCGGGGCTGATTTCCAGTTCTGTACTGTGGCTTTTAATCCAGTTATCGATGTCTTTTAACAGCTGCTCTGGAATTTCCCAGGGCAGCAAATGGGCTGTGTTTGGATAGCAGTGGCTCTCCGCCCGAGTGAGGTGGGTGACAGTTTCCAGGCTGGCGGCTGCCGTGATATGACAGTCTTCTGTCCCGCACAGCATCAGGCAGGGGACGGCGATCGTTCCCAGGTCGGGCAAGCGGTTGTAGCGATTGGCCAGGGCTCGGTTAAGGGCGCGGTGGGCCAGGGGGGAGGTACCCAGGTAGGCCCAAAATCCTTCCTTGGCCAGGCGATGGTAGGCGTGGGGGGTGTGCTGGCGTAGCAGGTAGCGGTAGAGCGATCGCGGCCCTAATCCCCGTCTTACCAGGGCATTGCCGGGGGCAATCACATTCAAAATCGATCCCACGACGGTGTTGACGAGCTCTACCCAAGAGGTGGGGGGATGGGCGCCTACGGGGCGTGCTGCGGTGGCTATAAGAATTAGCCCAGTGACGCGATCGGGGTGGCGCAGGGCTAACTCCATCGCCAAAATGCCCCCCAGGGACCAGCCCAGCACCAGGCACCGCTCTATACCCTCGGCATCGAGCAAGTCCACCAGGTCGTTCAAACTATCTGCCAGGTCAAAGGGCGATCGCGTTTGGCTGCGGCCGTAGCCTCGTAGGTCGGGGGCCAGGGTGGAGTAGCGATCGCGTAACCCTTCGGTAAACACCGCCATGGTCTTGGCCGATCCCGGATGCCCGTGCAGGCAGAGAATGGGGAAACCAGTGCCCTGGGTCTCGCAGTGTAGTTTCATCGCTTGTGCATTCCCCAAGGCAGCCCAACCCGACTCACCATAGCCTGAGTTAGCAGCCTATTGCCAGTTCGGTCCTAGGGGTGGAGGTCGATCTGCTCCCTGGCCCCAAGCTCCCCGGCCCATTTACTCCAAGCCATAGTCCCTAAGCCCTCGCCGCTGTTGTAGGCCATAGGCCGAGCCACTGGGGGCAAGCAGTCTGCCAACAGGCTATGGCATCAGGGGATGGAGCGGTCTCTCGCCTGAGGTTTCGTTCGGCCTGGCGGCCTCGGGGGCAGGGTTTACAGCCTGCAGGCGATTCCTAATGCAGGGGTCTAGGGTTGAGGGGTCTTGCTTTAGGCCAGCCTTGGGGGCCAGGCCAAGATCCGCCACTGTGACCCGACTGAACTGTGGGGCTGTGCCTGAGCTATCGATCTCAGGAGTTGGGGAGATATCCCTGGTTACTTGGCAGGAGGCGGCTAAGCTCTGGGATTCATCGGCACTGCTGGACGCAAGATGAACCGGCTTTGTCAACGCTTCGCCAGAATGTAAGACCGGGGGTGTGGCCGAGCTCGCTAGTTTGTCTGCGACGATAGGAGCACCCATGGGGGACGCTACCCTCTGGAGCTCCGATAACCACGGCGGGTCGGCGACTAGCACCCTGGAACTAGCAACCTCAGCGTTGAGGGACCTCTCCGGGGCTAACGGTGCTGGCCGGGGGGCAGTCCGGCTGAGCCGAGGGGATGGGGAACCTAACGGCAGGCTCTCGGGTAGGGCGATCGCCGTTTCTGCCCCGGTCGTCCCCCTGGATACCGGGGGCAAATTTTCCAGGGGCGGCTCTGGGTTGAGGGTAACAGCCTGACCATAATGGCCTCCCGATATTTCCCTGGGAGCAGACTCCGCCGCCGCCTCGGCACTGATATTGATGGGGACGGAGATGCTGCTGCCCGCATGGTGAGTGACCCCAGGTTCTGAGTTTAGTTCTCCTGCTGAGGGAACTGCGGCCGCGACCTCAGGTGGGACGGCGGCAGCGGTGAGAGTGGTCTCGGGGGGAGCGGCGATCGCCTCTGGGCTGGCCGTCAGGGCCCCAGGGGGCGACTGAATTCCTGGCGTTTCACCATGCAGCCTGGAGGCAGTAACCGCTACCGAGGAGCCTTCACCAGGGGCAGGGGTTGCCCCGGTTAGCACAGGTGCTGGTTGTCGGGAGCGACTACTGTAGCCCTGGTGCCGCAGCGGCGCAATGGGGTAGCTCTGGGCCAGACTGGCGGCAGCCAAGGGGGGCAAGTCGGTCGCAGTGGCGCTGGGCGCTATGTTCGCTGCTTGGGGCTCAGGATCCGCCACTATCGCAGGGGTATGATCTGTGGCCCCGTTGACGGCCCTGTCGACGGTGGAGGGTAAGGGATTTAGCGTCGGGGTCTCTGTTGGATTACCGGTATTGAGCGCTGCTGGTTGGGGTTTGGGGAGATTTAGCGATTGGATGGCGGGGACTGGAGCCGCTACTACCGGGATATTCGATCCGAGCTGAGCGCCCCTCTGGTCGCGCAGTCGCTGTAACCGGGCTCGAATCTGTAGGGCCTGGGCCTGGATCTGATCTTGAGCTTCCTTCGTCTGGGGGGCTGACTTCACGGCTGGTCGTTGCCAAGTCTGACGGGTAAGAATCTCGGGGCGGGCCAGGGGGCTTGAAGGGTTGACCCTGAGACCAGGCTGAGGTTTAACCTGGGGAGCATCATCCCCTTCGGGAAGGACCCCACCCTGGTTAGGCAAGCTAGATTGTTTGGCACTGCAGGAAGCCAGAGCCAGGAGTCCACCGCAAGATGCTAGCGCCAAGACACGCATAACTTACTTTTCCGCGAATTGGTCAGACAGTCTTGTCTCCTTATTACACGACAGGTAGCGAAAATCAGCACAATCCTGGCGGCCCAGTATAAAGATTCTGTTTGGTTCCTGTATGGTGGCATTACCTAAGGAGTCTCTATTACAACCAACCGGAATGCCCATGCGAGGTGAACTAGCGGCGCTTATGGCGGCCTTTTTGTGGGCGGTGGCCACGGTGATGTTTGGGCGACTGGGTAAATCCCTGTCACCGCTGGTGTTGAATTTGGCCAAGGGGGGCATCGCCCTAGTGCTTCTAGGCCTCACCCTACTGTTGCTGGGGCAGAGTAGGGCGGGGCTAGATACCAAGGCGGTGATGCTGCTGTCCCTCAGTGGAGTAATCGGCATTGGTCTGGGGGATACGGCCTACTTTGCCGCCATCAACTGCCTTGGCCCCCGGCGGGCGCTGCTGCTCGAAACCCTGGCGGCACCCCTGGCGGCGGTGCTGGCCCTGATATTTTTGCAGGAGAGCCTAGGGGTGCAGGCCTGGCTGGGTATTGCCGTTACCCTGGCTGGGGTGGTGTGGGTAATTGCTGAGCGGGTGCCGATGGTGCCCGGTACCGCCCCGACTGCTCGGGGGGTCATGCTGGGTGTGCTGGCGGCCCTGGGGCAGGCCACGGGGGCAGTGATGTCGCGGGCTGTGCTGGCGGACACCGATGTAGCCCCTCTCTGGAGTACGCTGCTGCGGCTGGGGGGTGGCTTGGTGATGATTCTGGGAATTTTGCGCTGGCAGGGACCAGTGGCAGGGCAGCTGAGACCTCTCCGATCGCTCCGACTGCTAGCCGGTGTGGCCTTAGCGGCATTTTTGGGAACCTACCTGGCTATTTACCTGCAGCAGACATCCCTTAAGTACGCAGCCACCGGTGTAGCCCAGGCACTGACCTCGACCAGTCCACTGTTTGTATTGCCCTTGGCGGCAGTCCTAGGCGATCGAGTGAGCCTTCGGGCGGTGACGGGGGCCGTCATCGCCCTATTGGGCATCGGCATTTTGGTCAATGCCTAAGCTCAGCACTGTCCCATTTCAATTACAGAAGACCGGCGCTGCCTGATGGTCTGGCCCAACCGTCATTGTCGGTCAACCTTTCCCGATTCTACGACTGTCAGCATGGCCTATGGCCAAGGCCCAGAGTCTCAGGCTGGGCCCTGTGGGACATGGCCCCCCGACTGTCTGTCTGCGATCGATTGAGTTGCCCCAGGCATAAGGTAATAAAAAATCCTGACTGAATACCCCCGGTTGGTAGGGGCGTAGCATGCTACGCCCCTACGGGATTCCTGATTATGAATCGGGGTTTGCCAAATCGGATTTCGTATAACTCAACAATACGTTAGATACAAAAAAGCGCCCCCAGTTGGGAACGCTTTTTGCTAATTAATCAATGGACTAAGTCAGAGACTAGCCGATGATTTCAGGAGCCTCGGCAGTAGCCAGGTCGAGGGGGAAGTTGTGAGCATTGCGCTCGTGCATCACTTCCATACCCAGGTTGGCCCGGTTGATCACGTCAGCCCAGGTGC
>JBGSNT010000107.1:0-6236 GCA_041739575.1 Nodosilinea sp.
ATGACGCTGGTACCGCAGGCCTTAAAGTCGGCCTCTAAGATTTTGAGGCGAAACTCTTCGCTTTCGGCAGGTTCTTGCAGGGGGGCGATCAGGTCGGTAAGCCGCTGGCCAGCCAGACGAGTTTTGGCAAGTTCCACCAAGAGCTGGCTGACCAGGTAGGCCCCGTCGTCTAAAAAATAATTCTCCTTCATCGCCCCATGGCCAGAGGTTTCGATCGCCAGCCAAGACGCCTGCCCCGCCTCGTTGAGCCGCACCGCTTCATTGATAACATTCTTGTAGCCCCGCTGAAAGCGATGGTGAATGCCGCCCAGATCGCTCTCAATGAACTGCGTCAGCCCGTCGGAGGTGATCGAGTCGGTGACGATGGTAGAACCGGGATGGTCTTTCAGCACGATCGCAGCAATCAGCGCAATCAAACGATTCCGGTTGAGTTCGCGCCCAGCTTGATCGACCGCTGCGCCGCGATCGACATCGGTGTCGAAGATAATGCCAAAGTCGGCCCCGTGGGCGATCACCGCCTGGCAGATCGAAGCCATCGCCGCCTCATTTTCGGGGTTGGGCATGTGGTTGGGAAAGGTGCCATCGGGGTCGAGAAACTGGCTGCCCGTGGTGTCAGCCCCCAGGGGCTCAAGCACCTGGCTGGCGTAGAACCCGCCCGCCCCGTTGCCCGCATCGACGATGATCTTGAGCCCGTGCAGCGGCTGGTCAAAGTTCTGGGGATGGTTCACCGCCTGGCGAATTTGCTGCACCAGCCCCGCCGAGTAGGCGGCAATTAGATCCCGATGCTCGACCAGGCCGGGGGCGGCGGCGGCAAAGCCACCCTGCTCAGCCAGGTCTAAAATGCGCGAAATATCTCCCTTACCCAAGCCGCCCTGGCGAGTAAAAAACTTGAGCCCGTTACGGTTGAAGGGCAGGTGGCTGGCGGTGAGCATGATCGCGCCGTGGCAGGCAAAGTCGGGCAGCACGGTGCTCATAAACATGGCCGGGGTCGAGGCCATGCCCACATCCATTACCCGACAGCCCAGGGCGGTCATGCCTGCGATCGCAGCCTGCATCAGGGTTGGCCCAGAGAGGCGACTGTCGCGCCCGACGGCGATCGCCAAATCCACCGCAGGAATGCTCAGCTCGGCGGACAGCCAGGTGGCAAAGGCTTTGCCCAGGGTGGTGACCACAGCGGGGGTGAGGTTAACGGCTTCCCCGGCCACGCCGTCGAGGGCGACGCCGCGAATGTCAGAGCCGTTTTGCAGAGCGGCCCAGTTGAATGGGGTGGTAGATAGGGGCATGGGTGCGATCGCTCCGTCTGGCAACCCCACCACCATAGAAGCAGGCTTCATCTTCCAGCGATTTCTTTAGCTTTTTTGCGCCTGTGAATCGCTGGCAGGAGACTGCGGCGTGGGCTAGAGGACTGTGGCTAAGGGCAGGGGGGCGAGGGAACAAGGGAGCCGGAAGGATGACGCAACTTCGCCCAGTTAGTCTGATGCAGTCTAGTCAGCCATCGCGGTGGATCAGGCCTTCGCCGATCCGAAGGCCTGATCCACCGTCGAGCTAAATCAAGTGCTCAAGCCGCCTAGGCCGCTTCCTCCAGGGTAGGGTAGTCGGTGTAACCTTCGGCCCCGCCGCCGTAGAAGGTGTTGGGGTTGGGCTCATTCAGCGACGCATTTTTAGCAAACCGCTTGGGCAGGTCGGGGTTGGCGATAAACAGCTTGCCGTAGGAGACTAAATCGGCATCGCCGCTGGCGATCGCCCGATTACCCGACTCCTGGTCGTAGTCCCAGTTGACCATTAGCAGGCCGTCATACAGGGGGCGAAACTCTTTGGTGGGGATGGCAGTACCGCCGTGGCGAAGGTCAGATTCGCTGGGCTCCAGCAGGTGCAGGTAGGCCAGGTTGAACGAGTTGAGTGCCTGAACGGCGTAGCCAAAGGTGGCCCTGGGGTCAGAGTCGGCCATGTCATTGAAGGTGCTGCTGGGGGATAGTCGCACGCCGACGCGACTGCTGCCCCACACATCCACTACGGCCTGGGTGACCTCCAGCAGCAGGCGAGCCCGATTTTCGATGGACCCGCCGTAGGCATCGGTGCGGTGGTTAGTGCCATCGCGCAAAAACTGGTCGAGCAGGTAGCCATTGGCCCCATGCACTTCCACCCCATCAAAACCCGCCTCTTGGGCGTTTTTGGCGGCCTGGCGGTACTGGTCAACAACGCCAGAAATTTCAGCCAGCTCCAGGGCTCTGGGGGTGATAAAGGGCTGCATACCCTCATAGGTCATGGCGTCGCCCTTGGGCTGAATAGCGCTGGGGGCCACCGGCAGCGCCCCATCGGGCTGCAAAGAGGGGTGAGAAATCCGGCCTACATGCCAGAGCTGCAAAAAGATGCGCCCCCCGTTTGCGTGAACAGCCTGGGTGATCGCCTGCCACCCGGCGACCTGTTCGGCACTGTGAATGCCGGGGGTAGCGGGGTAGCCCTGCCCCTGGGGCGCAATCTGGCTGGCCTCGGTGATGATCAGCCCAGCGGAGGCCCGCTGCTCGTAGTAGGTCACATTCAAGGGCTGGGGCACGTTGCCTGCGCCCGCCCGATTGCGGGTAAGGGGGGCCATCACAATGCGATTGGGCAGTTCGTAGGCACCGAGCTGAATGGGGGTGAACAGGTTTTTTTCAGTAGACATAGTAATTTCCTTGGGGAATGGATAAGGCAGGGCCTGATCGCAGGATGGCAGGGGGCAATTCCTGAGGCTCAGGCAGCCTGGACAGCAGACTGAATTTTCTAGAGTTGTCGGTTGGGTTACACGTCGCTCCGTCCAACCGATCAGAATCCTAGTGGGAAGCAATGCCGGGTTGTTCGTCGGTTCTGAATACCTCCGCTCCCTGAGCGAATTCCAATAATTCGAAAGAATCGAACAATTAAACTATAGTCCTCTCCGTGGCATAATGCAACTATGCGACCCATTCACCATCCCAACTGCCAAGACATTGCCCTGGAGGGGGTTTTGTACGCCCTGGGCGACCCCGTGCGGCTCGAAATTGTACAGCGACTGGCCGCCATCGACGAACTGTCTTGCTCTGATTTAGATTTGCCGGTAGCGAAGTCAACTCTCTCGCACCACTTTAAAATTTTGCGCGAGGCCGGGGTGTTGCACTGTCGCAAGCAGGGCACCCAACACATGAATTCCCTCAGGCGCGACGATTTAGAAGCCGCCTTTCCGGGACTGCTCGAGACTATTTTGCAGGCGGCCCAGGCGTCTAGGGCCCAGCCTTGAGGCGATCCATCTGGCCATAGCTCAGGCTAGAATCGCCCCAGGTCAAGGGACCGCGATGGCAGGCTTTGGCCCTGGGGCAACCAGTGTGGGATGGGCAAAGACCGGATCTTGGGGCGATCGCCCCAAGATCCCCCTAGCGAGGGGCGTAGTCATCCGCTATTGCGGCTATGCTCGATGCTAGGGCTATCTCTAGCAGAGCGCGCTGGTGGATTTTCCCGGTGAGCCAGAGTTAACCATCTCCCTACTCCCAATGTCGGAACTCTACACTGAAATTTTTCGCCTCTCCGGCGAGCACTCATCAATTTTTTGGCTGGGTCTGCTCGGTCTGATAGCCGCCCTGGCCTTCTTCTCGGGTAATCTGCTCTCTCGTCTGGTGAACTGGCTGCTGCGCCGCTTCGTCGCGGGCCGGGCCGACAAGTTTTACCGCCTGGTGATTCAGTCTCAGCAGGCACTGTTGCAAGTGGTGTTGGTGCTGGCGCTGCTTGATCTGGTGGCCTACCTCATCCTCAAACGCGATCTTCATATACGGTGGTATCCCTACCTGGAAATTCCCCTTACCCTGGCCTTTACGGTGGTTTTGGGGTGGTTATTGGCGGACAGCTTTCGGGCCTACTTCAACACCTACCTACTGGATGCCGCTCTGCAGGAGGGGCGCAAGAGCAACAGTGAAATTTTGGTGCTGGCGAAGTTCTTTGCCAACGCTGGTATTGTGCTGATTTTGGTGGTGGCCTTTGCCGAAACCCACAGCCTAAATATCTTTGGGCTGATCGCTAGCCTCGGAGTGGGCGGCATTGCCGTGGCCTTCGCGGCCCAAA
This sequence comes from Nodosilinea sp., assembly GCA_041739575.1. Taxonomy (GTDB): domain Bacteria; phylum Cyanobacteriota; class Cyanobacteriia; order Phormidesmidales; family Phormidesmidaceae; genus Nodosilinea. The sequence continues at coordinate 4,069 of JBGSNT010000107.1, forward strand.
AGGTGCTGGAGCAACTGCTGGGGGGGCTGGTGATCTATGTTGACCATCCCTTTGGCGTAGACGACTACATTGGTCTGCCCGACGGCACCTTTGGCCGGGTCGAGGCGATTGGGCTGCGATCGACCAAAATTCGGGTCGCTGGCAAGGGGTCGCTGGCGATCGTACCCAACAACGTTATTATCCAGTCCACCGTCGAAAATTTCTCGGGGGCCAAAAAGGTGATGGCCATTACCTACCTCAACCTGTATCGAGCCGTCACCGCCGAAGAGCAGGCCCTGATCCGCCAGGTGATTTTAGAAAGCACCCAAGAACTGTCGGGCATCGACCCCCGCAGTACCGACATTGCCTTTCGCGAATTGGATAGCGGGCGGCTATCCCAGGCCCAAATCACGTTCTTTATATTGGGGTCAGGCGACAGTTCTATGGAGATTCGCCGCCAGTTGCTCAATGTTGCCAGCCAGCAACTCACCCAGCGGCTGAAGCAGTACGGCATCGCCTTTGATATCGAAGCGCCAACGGTGTACGTCGATGCCCCGATCACCGTATAGCCAACCCATCGCCGCCCCATTGCTTTTATTGTGCCCCCGCCTGTGCCCCCGCCTGTGACCCTCAACGACCTCCTCAATACCGTCGATGTTCAGCTGCTAGCGGTGCCGCCTATGGCGGTGTTTTTGGTAGCGCTGCTGCTGGCGATCCTAGTCGGTCGCTACACACCGGGGCTAGTGGGGCTGATGATTCAGCGGTTCTCGCCCCAGCAGGGGGCTACGGTCTACGACAACCTGATTGTGCCGATTAAGGGGGCGGTGAAGACCGCAGGCACTCTACTGCTGGTGTCGCTGTCGATGGTATGGCTACAGGCGGCCTCAACCGGTCTCTACGGCTTTTTTCGTCCCCTGGTTGATTTGGCCACAATTCTGAGCGTTGCCTGGCTGGCCTCTCGCCTGTTTCGCCAGTTTGTCAGGGTGTATGGCATCAAAATGGTGCGCCGTCTGGGCCGCGAGGTCGATGAACTGCTGCTGGTGTTTGAGACCCTGGCCAATGTGCTGATTGGCTTTATTGCGGTGTTGGCCTTTGCCCAAAGCCAGCGCTTTAACCTGATCGGCCTGATTGCTAGCCTCGGCATTAGCGGTATTGCCCTGGGGCTGGCCGCCCAAAAGATTTTGGAGCAGTTGCTCAGTACCCTGGTGCTCTATCTCGATCGCCCCTTTGTTCCGGGCGAATATATCCGCCAGGGCGATCGCCAGCTGTGCCGGGTCGAGTCGATTGGGCTGCGATCGACCAAGCTGCGCACCGCCGCCAAAAGCACGCTGATTATTGTGCCTAACTCGCAGCTGGTCAACGAAGAAATTGAGAACGTCAGCCGCGCCAAGAAAGTCATGGTGATGCTGTACATGGACTTTTTGCGGCCCCTGCGCGAAGAGGATGCGGCGCTGGTGAAACAGGTGGTCACCCGCAGCACCGAGTCGCTGTTTGGCATTGACCCCGGCAGCACAAATATCAGCTTTCCAACGGCGACAGAGCCATCGAAAAACGGTGGCTTTGCCGCCAGCCGCGCCCGCGTGACGTTCTTTATTTTGGGGTCTAGTGAAAACTCGCTCGAGTTGCGCAAGCGTCTGTTGGAGCTGGCCAATGACACCATCGTCAGCGAATTGCAGGGCTACGGCATTGAGTTCACGATGCAAGAGCCGACGGTGTATGTGGAGTCGCCCGTGACGCTCTAGCCCTTAGGTAGCTTCCGAGAAAGAAGATACCCCCATGTAGAGGCGCAGGGCCTGCGCCCTTGAGAGGAATCAAAATTCTCGGGTATTTTCGTGTCCAGAATTGTTCTTAGCTAGAAGGTAGAGAAGGTGCGATGGCGCAAGTGCTGCCTCAGCTCAGCCTGGAGCGGAGCGAAGTGGAGCGCATCATCCCGACCTGTGAGCGTTTAAAAACCTGTAGAAAACCGGGCCAGATACAACTCTCGTCTGGTCAATGGTCTTCCCCGCGTGGATTGCCGCCAGCACCGCCAGGTCACTGCCCCTGGCAAAACCTCAGGGTTGATTCATTTTAAGCAGAGGAAAAACCAAAGGAGAGGAGTTCAAAGACCTTGCCAATGCGATTAGTGAGGTCTCGAACGCCCTCTGGGATCGTGGTACAGCCTAGCCCTCGGCAGAGATTAATGAGCCAGC
>JBGSNT010000113.1:0-8484 GCA_041739575.1 Nodosilinea sp.
TCTAGAGCCTCAATTAACCAACGGTGTAGATGGGTTTTCCCTTACTTCCCTGGAGCAATAGCCGTCTCCCTAGACCCACGAGTCTGCGGCCACGATAGGTATCATTCAGATGCCTACTGACTTTTCGGATAGGCTCTTAGACCCCAAAACACAATCCTCCAGGGGGTCGGTATCCGTTGCCCCCCGGAGGATTGTGTTGTCAACGCCGCCCCAAGGATGGGCGCGGCCCTGGGCGGCGGGCGCCACCCCGATGGAGTTGGATTACAGTTCTACCTCGGCCTCCTCATCCCCGGCGTCGGGAATATAGCTGTCTCCCCCCAGGGTTGACGCCTCATCGGCAGAATCTTGACTGACGCCCTCCACATCCGACGGCTTGGCTTCTGCCTCACCTAACTGCTGATCCATCTCTTCAGTCACCGCATCCATTTGGTTCTGTTCGGTGATGTCCTCCGTTAGCGGCGACTCTTCTGGGGTCGCCGCTGGCTGGAGACTGTCCTCTAGGGGTTGGCCATCATCCTGGAGTAAATCCGCCGCTCCCGGTGGCTCAGACGGGGCTGACGATTCCTGGGCATAGGCTGAAACGGAACCCAGGGTCAGCAACGCTAAAATTACGACAAACCCGGATTGCCAAGGGGCAAATTTTGTTTTGATAACGGTAGTTTTCATGGGGACAATCTAGCCTCAACAAGAACATGGGCCGTTAGCCAAATATAGCATTCTCCCCTTCACAAGCTACCCGACAGCCGCTGGAACTCTTGTCTAGAGGCACTTCCGGGTCATGACGCCGAACCCTTCAGCAGTGATGGGCTGGCTGCATCGACATAACGGTTTAGCAGCCGAGCACCTAGGTAATGGCAACCCCCTGGTTGGCCAATGGGCTGGTCCCGTCATCTGGTGAGTCTGAGCGATCGTAGGGGGCCCATCATCTGAGGCCAACTCAGATGATGGGCCTTAAATGAATAGATCTGGCGAAGTGCGGTGGCGACTGACCTGGTAGATCAGCAGCAGGGCAATGACGACGCCGATCAGGCCAGCGGCGATCGCACTCACCATCGCCTGAATCGCAATCATGCTGGAGGGTGTGATTAGCCCACCGGGCACCGCCGCCGCGCCAGGGCTGACCACCGTGGTTCCCTGGGGAATAGTCAGCATTTGAAGGCTCAGCAGCGTGACCCGCCAGAGGGCCAACAGCACCGCGATCGCCATCAGCACCAGATTGCTCAGCAGCCCCAGCTTGAGGTTGCGCTTTACCGCCGACTTGGCCGGGCGCAGGTCGGGATCTTCGAGCCGCCGCGCCATGCGGATGTAGCGGAAGCACCAGTAGATGCTAAACAGCAAAATTCCCAGGCCCATCACCGCTAGCCACAGGCCCCAAGCCGATCGCACATCCCGCCATTGCGGATTGACCAAAATGCGGGCGATTACCACCAGCAGCGGCACCACCCCGAGCAGGGACTGCAGCACCAGCCCGGTCCACCCCAGCCAGCGACAGTAGCGCGCGATCTGGGTGGGGCTGGGGCTAGAGGGCTGCGATCGCAGAAAGTCAAACATATAGCGTTGGCCCGATAGGTGATAACAGGTTGACGAAATCAGCAGAGCCTTGGACCCGCTTGGGCTCGCAACCGCCGAGTCCAAGGGAGAGCCTCAAAATGTTCTAACGAACCTAACGGCTGCTATAGAATGCGCCCAAGCCTAGAGCAATTTGAAAGGATAAGAGACCCTACCGTTCTAAACCGCCGTGGTTTGACCTTAGGTTTAGCTAGGCTGGGCCCATTATCCTTGATCTACGGTCTAACCATAGGAAATTCATAGGAAGTTGAGGGAGTATAGACGGCAACCGACCCCAGAGGATTAAATTTTTTTGAGGATTATTGGGCTGAACTTGGGGATCGGGCAACAATCTAGCTACCTTCGTCAGGCAGGAAAAGCACCGTGACCGCAGAAGCCAAACGACTTGATGAAACCCGTGCTCAAATTGCCCCTTGGCAAAAGTGGGGCCCCTACCTGAGCGAGCGCCAGTGGGGCACTGTTCGAGAAGACTACAGCACCGACGGTAACGCCTGGGATTACTTTCCCCATGACCAGGCGCGATCGCGGGCCTACCGCTGGGGCGAAGACGGTCTTGGCGGCATTACCGACGACCACAATCTGCTGTGTTTTGCCCTCGCCCTGTGGAACGGCAACGACCCCATTGTTAAGGAGCGGCTGTTTGGTTTGACCAACAGCCAGGGGAACCATGGCGAAGATGTGAAGGAGTACTACTTTTACCTGGATAGTACCCCCACCCACTCCTACATGAAGTACCTGTATAAGTACCCCCAGGCCGAGTTCCCCTACGTTGACCTGGTCGAAACCAACGCCCACCGCGATCGCTACGAGTTGGAGTATGAGCTGCTCGACACCGGCATCTTCGACGACGATCGCTACTTTGATGTGTTTGTGGAGTACGCCAAGGCTGACGCCGAAGATGTGCTGATTCAGATTAGCGTAGCCAACCGGGGAACCGAGGCCGCCCCGCTGCACCTGCTGCCGACCCTGTGGTTTCGCAACACCTGGTCGTGGGCAGAAACTGGCGATAAACCTGAGCTGAAGGCCCTGGGCAATGGCGTGGTGCAGGCCCACATTACCAATCCGACCCTGGCGTCGCTGTTGACCGACTACTACTTCTACTGCGACGCCGGGGTGCCGCTGCTGTTTACCGAAAACGAAACCAACGCCGAGCGACTGTTTGGCACCCCCAACCCCAGCCCCTACGTTAAAGACGGCATCCACAACTGCGTGGTGAATGGCCAGGGTGAGGCGGTCAACCCCCACGGGGTGGGTACTAAGGTCGCCCCCCACTATCAGCTCATGGTGGGGGCTGGCGAAACCACGGTGGTCAAGCTGCGTCTGAGCAAGAGCTCTCCAGCGGAGGTGGGCAACCCCTTTGGCGATTACTTTGACCTCCAGTTTGCGGCGCGGGTACAGGAGGCCGATGCCTTCTACGCTACGGTCATTCCCCCCAAGATTATGGCCGACGGCGATCGCGCCAACGTCATGCGCCAGGCCCTAGCCGGCATGATGTGGACCAAGCAGTACTTCTACTACGACCTCGACCTGTGGCTGCGCGAGCGCAACGTCACCCCCTGGACCCCGGCTTCGGAAAAAAGCCACGTGCGCAACAGCGAGTGGTTCCACATGATGAATGACGATATTGTCTCCATGCCCGACAAGTGGGAATACCCCTGGTACGCCGCCTGGGACCTGGCCTTCCACGTCATTCCCATCAGCCTGATTGACCCTGACTTTGCTAAGGATCAGCTACTGCTGATGCTGCGGGAAGACTACCTGCACCCCAATGGACAAATTCCGGCCTACGAGTGGAACTTTGGCGATGTGAACCCCCCCGTGCACGCCTTTGCCACCTGGGAGATCTACGTGCGCGATCGCGAGCGCAACGGCGGTAAAGGCGACCTGGAGTTTCTCAAGTACGCCTTTTCAAAGCTGCTGATCAACTTCACCTGGTGGGTCAACCGTAAGGATGAGGGCGGCAACAACCTGTTTGAGGGCGGGTTCTTGGGCCTCGACAACATTGGCGTGTTTGACCGCAGCTCGCCGCTGCCCACCGGGGGCCGCCTAGAGCAGGCCGACGGCACCGCCTGGATGGTGTTCTTTAGCCAGCGCATGTTCCAGATCTCCATTGAGCTGGCTCTGCACGACCCCCTCTACGAAGATCTGGCGATCAAGTTCTTTGAGCACACCATGTGGATCGCCGGAGCCATGGATCGCATCGGCGACCACCAGGATGAACTGTGGGACGAAGAGGACGGCTTTTTCTACGACGTGCTGCGCCTGCCCGGAGGCGACTCGACCCGGCTCAAGGTGCGATCGCTGGTGGGGCTGCTGTCGCTGATGGCAGTGGCGGTATTCCCTAGCCAAGCCTTTGAGCAACTGCCCCGGTTTAAGGAGCGGGCAGACCTGTTCGTTAAGCGCCATCCCGAGCTGGTGGGCAACATACACCTGCCTAACCAGTACGGTGTGCGCGATCGCCTCATGCTGTCGATTCTCAACGAAGACAAGCTCCGCAAGGTGCTCAGCCGCATGCTTGACGAGTCCGAATTCTTGAGCGACTTCGGCATTCGTTCGCTGTCGCGCCATCACCTGGAAAATCCCTACGTCTTCAACCATGCAGGGCAGGAGTATAAGGTGGGCTACGTGCCCGGCGACTCGACCTCCGGCATGTTTGGCGGCAACTCCAACTGGCGGGGCCCGATCTGGATGCCGGTCAACCTGCTGCTGCTACGGGCGCTGCTTCAGCTCTACAGCTACTACGGCGACAGCTTCACCATGGAGTACCCCACTGGCTCGGGCGACCACAAAACGCTGTTTGAAATTACCCAGTGCATCAGTGAGCGTCTGGTCAGCATCTTCACCAAGGATGAGAACGGGCGGCGACCGGTGTACGGCGGGGCCGAAAAGTTTCAGACCGACCCCCACTGGCAGGATCTGATTCTGTTCTACGAATACTTCCACGGCGACGATGGCTCAGGCATTGGCGCTAGCCACCAAACCGGCTGGACGGGCTGCATTGCTCGGGTGATCCAGGCGCTGGGCTACTTTACCCCCGAGACGGTGCTCGACACTATTTCGCCGGGGGAATTGACCAAGTTCCAGGGATAGAGATTCCTAAAGGGTTACCATTGTCGGTACAGGGGATTGTACCCGGCCAATCGGCAAAGTATGGTAGGGGGCATCCTAGTGCCCCCTTATTTTTCCTATATCAGCCTCTCACGATGAAAATTCTGTTGTTAGAGGACGATCCATCGGCCAGTGAGCTTCTGTCCGCCACCCTGACCGCCCACCGCTATGCCGTCGATGCGATCGCCGACGGGGCGACCGGGCTAGACTGGGCCAGCCGCTGCCCCTACGACCTGCTGATTATCGACTGGCAGCTGCCCTCCATGACCGGTTTAGAGGTCTGCCGCCGCCTGCGCCTCCAGGGCAGCATCACCCCCATTTTGATGCTCACCATCCGGGATAGTTCTGACGATATTGTGGCCGGGCTCGATGCCGGTGCCGACGATTTTTTGACCAAGGGCTGCGATGCCGCTCAGCTGCTGGCCCGGGTGCGGGCGCTGCTGCGCCGCAGCGATCGCACTACCCCGCCGGTGCTATGCTGGGGCGACCTCCGCCTAGACCCGGCCCTTACCCAGGTGACCTACGGCCAGCGGCCCATAGCCTGTCGCCCCAAGGAATACGAGCTGCTGGAGCTGTTTTTGCGCCATCCCCAGCGGCTGCTGACCCGCAGTGCCATCATTGATCACCTGTGGCCCATGGCCGATACCCCCGTCGAAGGTTCGATTACCAACCTGATCAAGGACCTGCGCCAGCGACTGAGGGGGGCCGGGATGGTGCTTGACCCGATTGAGACCGTCTATGGGCTGGGCTATCGACTGAAGACTGAACCTGCTCCCTGCCCGCCGGTCACCGTCGGCCTAGGGGCAGCCGCTGAGCCAGGGCCCGCCCCAGCGGTTATCTCAGCGGTAGAGGCCACCCCAGAGTCCGCTCACCCTCAGGCATCCCCGCGCCTGGATTTAGCGGTACAGCAGGCCACCCAGCGGTTTCGGTCATCCCTAAAGGACCGGCTGCTGGTCCTAGAGGAGGTGCAGCGATCGCTCCAGGCCGGTACCGTTAGCCCCCAACAGCAGCAGCTAGCCTGGGCTGAGGCCCACAAACTGGCGGGGGGGCTGGGGCTGTTTGGCTACACCCAGGCGGCGGCGGTGGCCGAAGACATTGAGCAACTGCTGCAATTGAGCCAGCCCAGCCCCCTGCTGGCCCAGCGGTTAGAGGAGTTGAAGCGATCGCTCACGATGCCGCTAGGGTAGGCGACCTAATGCACAATGGCATTGCGCCCTTTTGCCTTGACCTCATATTCTGGGGCTGATTCCTATGCCCACTCCCCTACCTAAACGCCCCCGCCAAGGGATGAGTGGATTCTGGCTGCTGGCGGTGCCGCTGGTGCTGGCTATAGCCAGTGCTGTGGCCCTGGTAGGCTGTTTGGTCTACCCAGATGGGTACAGCGGGGCCCGCCCGATCATGCTGCTGGCACTGCTGACGCTGGGGGGGGCGATCGCCCAGGTACTTCTACTCCAGCGGCGATCGTTTCGGCGTGACCAAACTGCCCAGGGGGAAGCAGCAGCCAAATTTGCCACGATTTTTCGCATTAGCCCCGACCCAGTGGCCATTGTCACCCTGGCTGAAGGTCGGCTGTTAGAGGTCAATGACAGCCTAGTGGAATTTTTGGGCTATGGTCACGCCGAACTGATTGGCCGTACCACCCTAGAGCTCAACCTATGGGGTAAGCCGACCGACCGCAGACGCTACCAGGAGCAACTGCGCCGTCAGGGCCAGGTACGCAATCTGGAATTGCTGGTACGCACCAAACTGGGGGAGCTTAAAACCGGATTACTCTCTGCGCAGGTGCAAACCCTGGCGGGGCAAGACTGCGTGATTGCGGTGCTGCACGACATTAGCGATCGGGTACGGGGCGAAGCCGGTCGCTACCAAGCCGAAATGGCCCTCCAGGAGAGTGAAACCCGCTTTCGCCAACTGGCAGAAGCGGTGGAGGAAGGTTTCTTTGTCTACGATGTCGAAGCAGGCCACTATGCCTACGTCAACCCCGCCTACTGGGAGATTCGCGGTATTGAGCCCGACTATGGCCCCGACAGTGAAGCCCAGTGGCTGGCGCGCATTTACCCCGACGATCTCGATCGCATCCTTGCCGCCCTAGCCCGAGAGCGCCAGGGCGACAACTTTGACCAGGAGTACCGCTACCTCACCCCCAGTGGCGAACTGCGCTGGCTGCGGTCCAAGGCATTTCCACTGCTCGACGACGGGGGGAAGGTGGCGCGGGTGGTGGGTACCGTGGAAAATATCACCGAGCGCAAGCTTACCGAAGCGGCCCTGCGCCACAGCGAGGCCCGATTTCGCAGCGCCTTTGACGATGCCCCCTACGGCATTTCGCTGGTGTCGACCACGGGGCAGTTTGTGCTGGCCAACGCCTACTACTGTGCCCTGCTGGGCTACAGCGAGGCAGAGCTGCTGCTGCTCAACTTCAAAGACATTACCCACCCCGACGACCGGGCCGACGACTGGGCCGGGTTTCAGCGCATGATGGGTGGCAAGACAGCCACCCACCAGATCAAAAAACGCTACCTCACCAAGCAGGGGGAGGCGATTCCGGTGGTCATCAGCGCCGCCCCCATCTACGATGGCGAGGGCAAGCCCCTGTATTCCGTGGGCCATGTGCAAGACATGCGCGATCGCCTCGCCATCGACCGCATGAAAGATGAGTTTATCTCCGTCGTCAGCCACGAGCTACGCACCCCGATCACCTCCATTCAGGGGGCGCTGGTGCTGCTGGGGGCCGGGGTCTACGAAGGCCGCCCCGAAAAGGCCCAACACATGCTCAATATTGCGATTAACAACAGCGATCGCCTGGTGCGCCTGGTCGATGACATTCTCAGCTTTGAGCGTCTTGAGTCGGGCAAAGTGCAGCTCGAAAAAGAAGACTGCGCCGTTGCCCATCTGCTCTACCAGGCGATCGACGCCGTGCGCCCCCTCGCCGACCAAGCCGGCATCACCATTGCCCTCACCCCCCTCACCGCCACCCTCTGGGCCGCTCCAGATGCAATCATTCAGGTGCTCACGAATCTGCTCAGCAACGCTATTAAGTTTTCGGCATCGGGTGGAACGGTTTGGATCAGGGCCGAGCTAGGTGGTGAAGATGCAAAAGCCTCTTCACCACCTAGCTCAGTCATAGTTACAGTTCAAGACCACGGTCGCGGTATCCCCCCCGACAGGCTAGAGACCATCTTCGACCAGTTTCAGCAGGTGGATGCCTCTGACTCACGCCAGCGGGGTGGTACTGGGCTGGGGCTGGCCATTTGCAAGCGCATTGTGCAGCAGCATCGGGGCCGCATTTGGGTCGAGAGTGTGGTGGGGCAGGGCAGCATCTTCTACGTTGCCCTGCCCCTGACTCGGGAGAATGGCCATGACTAAGCGAATTTTGTTCGTGGATGACGAAGCCGATATTCGCGATATTGTGCAGGCGGCGCTGGAGGATCTGGGCGGCTGGCAAACCCTGGGGGCCGCCTCGGGGGCAGAGGCACTACGGCTGGCGAAGCAGGGGGCGATCGACGCGATTTTGCTGGATATTTCGATGCCTGATATAGATGGGTTTGAGCTGTTTGAGCAGTTGCGAGCCATCTCGGCGACCCAGGACGTGCCGGTGATTGTGCTGACCTCTAAGGTGCTGGCGCGCGATCGCGCGCGCTTTGCCACCCTAAACATTGCGGGGCTGATCACTAAGAGCCTATCCGAAAAGTCAGTAGGCATCTGAATGATACCTATCGTGGCCGCAGACTCGTGGGTCTAGGGAGACGGCTATTGCTCCAGGGAAGTAAGGGAAAACCCATCTACACCGTTGGTTAATTGAGGCTCTAG
>JBGSNT010000144.1:0-10605 GCA_041739575.1 Nodosilinea sp.
GCCCCTTCAAAGGCGACCCCGGCACCTGGGGCTGGTAAGTCAGGCCCAGAAAAATCACCCTTTTCCATCGAGGGGCCATCCTGGCAGTGAAAATCCCCAAGGATTTTGCTGCTTCCTGAGGGCGCAGGCCCTGCGCCCCAACATGGGGGTATCTTCTTTCTCAGAAATTACCTAAGGGGGCTTCTGGGAAAGAAGAGGCCTTCGGTAGGGGCGCAGGGCCTGCGCCCTTGAGCGGAATCAAAATTCTCGGGTATTTTCGTTTACAGAATTGTCCTTAGAAAGGGTTCGCCAACATCAAGTTCAGAACAAGCCCATCAACCAACCCACGCCCTCACTCCCACACTCTCCTACCCATCCACTCTCCCACTCATCGCCCCCCTACTCCTCCCCCACCTCCGGCTCTGAACTGCACGTCGGCGCAATCCCCAGGGTGTCGCGGCTGCTGGTCATCACCTCCACCGTGCGCTTCAGCTTGGCTTCTAAAAATTGCTTGTGATCGAGCAATTGGCGAAGCTTTTGGTGACGGGCGATCGCCAGGCTCAGCGTAGATACCTGCTCGGGCGGACAGGGATAGTGCTGTACCCGCCCATCGGAGTCGAGACTGCACAGGCGGTAGCCGGGGCGGGCCAGGTCGCTGCTGGGGGCCACAGGTGCAGGGGCGGGGTCCATCGACTGGCAGAGGCGATCGACATAGCTTGATAGCACCTCGGGGTCGCCGTGGCGGAGTAGGGCGGCATCTAATTCGGCGGCAGGGATGGGCTGCTCATCGATGGTTTCGAGCCAGCCATCGACCATGGGACCTTCCATATAGAGTGCCTGGATGCGCTGCACGGTCTGCCTGAGGTCTTGGTGCCAGGCATCTACGGCCATCTGAATGTCTTGGAGTACTTTGACCGCCAGGGCGGGGTTAGCATCGTGGCGATGGCGGCTAAAGGTGGGACGCTTACGCCGGGGTAGCAAAGGCAGGTGAGAGGGTGGCCCCTGCACTGCAAAAGGGGCAAGCTGAGGGGAAGGGCCAGCGGGCTGGGGCGATGGGTCAGCCCCTGGGCTGAGCGGTGGGACAGGGGCCGGGGTTGAAGGTGGAGCGGCTTTACTGGCGCTGCCGCCAATGGTAAACGAAACCGGGCGCCGGGGCGATCGCCCTTCCCCGCTGCCCATGGCAGCAGGAGTCACAGTGGGCTGTTCGACCGAATCAGGGGAATTATCCATAGAGGCGTGGGGAGAGACTGAGCCAACGGAAGAATGCAGGGATAAATGCAGATTTCAGGAGCGATCGCCCTGGCTTGCACCGGGAACAAGATGAAGCTAGGGCAACGTCTGATTCAATTTATACCTAAATAGTTGAGCTTTAGAGCAATAAATACGGCTATATCGAAAAATTTCTGCGGGGCTGCACCGTCTAAGCAGCGGTGAATTGCTCGAATCTCGGTATGCCTGGGGCAATGCTGTGACAGATCCATTCAGCTCAGTAAACCGCGAATTTTGGGCACGATTAACCTCTGTGCCTGAAAAAAGGGCTCTCACCGCTTCCTTAATTCCGCACGAGTCCATGTCGAAGCCCACCAGCCTCAGCGACGAATACCTCAGCATGATGACCCGCAGGCGAGGGGTGACGACTGGCTAAATAACAGTTGCCCTAGAGTTCTTGCAAAACTCTAGGGCTTAACCAGCCCTACATGGCACTATTAATTAAGCTTCCTCTGCAAATTGCTATGTCGTCGTAGAGGATATCAACGTCAAGAAATCCGTGGCTTTTACAATTGCAACATCCTGGTAGTTAGCCAACGATAAAAGATGCTTGTCTCCTGTGACGATGTGGGTAGCCCTACTGAGTAATGCACACTCTATAACCATGTCGTCATCTGGATCATTGGGTACTGCTCTGAGTGTCTTTGAAATCTTCACTACACGAGAAAAGCTCCGTACTTCACTCGCCGCCGCTTGAGCCATTGTTTCAGAGAACTTGAACTTGTTCACCAGCTTTTCTGAAAACTCATCCAGAATGTCTTGACTGGTGACAGATTGAACCTGCCCTATTTTTGCCGATGCCAGGCACCGAAAAGGAGTGCCGCTGCTGGATAGCAAGGCAGAAATTAAAATATTGGTATCAAAGACAGCGATGTACTGCATCAAGTTTCGTGCAACACGTCGTCAATGAAAGCTTCGCGCTCTGCCTCGCTCATGGCATCCCAAGTGAGGCCACGTTCTTGGGCAACTGTTCTAGCTTTCTCGACCCCATAGCTAGAGAGCGAGCCCCAGGCACTCCATTGCTGAAGGATGAGGTATTTAAATACTTCCGCCTGCTGTTGAGGGGAAAGCTGCTTAACAAGTTCAATAACTTGCTCGTCACTCAGAGTTAGACTTGCCATTCTATTCAGCCTCCTTGCTCTAAAAGCGTCTCGTCGCCTGCACGAATAGCCTTCCCGTATTCAAGAATTTTCTCAAACACAGGATCATCTTTAAAGGAGCCAGTGATCTGTTGAACCCAGCTTGTGCCCTGAGGTGCTGCAACTTGCTTTTGCAATTCACTGATTGTCTCTTCCACAGCTGCCATACGTTCTTCTAAAGAAGCATCAGTTGCCATTGAAATGTCCTTTTTACTACGGGAGTTTGGCGTGAAGATAATCAAGCACCTGTAGCAAACCCCAAAACTCAGGTTAACTTCTAGACAATAGCTTCCTTTGTTAGAGATGTCCGGTTGAGAACCGAATACTCTACTCTGGCCTGGCCCGAAGCAGTGTTAAGTATCTTTGGTGTAAGGTTGCTCAAGGCTCAAGCCTGGAATGACTCGATAGTGCTTCACATTAAATGTGCAAAGGATTGCATTGCGCCCGACAGCACAGGTCGCAATTAAGGCATCAATCAGACCAACCTTGTGGGACAGGTGAAAACTTGTAAAGGTAGATAGGGCGCGAGTGTAATCAGATTCAGTAGGCCAAACAATGTCTAATGGTCTTACAAGCTGTAGCACTTCGCGCAACTGTTGCTTATTTTGAGCTCCTTGTATTAATTCCATCACCACGAAGCCGGGAATATCTGGCGGTTCCGAAAGAGAGGCAAACCAGGCTCTTGCTGGTTTATAGCCCCGCTGAATGTCGATCATGACATCTGTGTCAACCAAGTACATTCGCTACCTAAGTCCGCTCACGATGCTCAGCTTGGTCGCGCAGTGTGCGTGCATACTCTTGGCTGTCATCAATATCAGGGCGAGAGTTCATCACTCCAACCTTTTCCCAGTAGGCAACAAGATCAGCCCCTGTTTTGGGAAGAGATTCGTCACCTTCATGAATGGCTCTCTCGTAGGCGAAAATGTCTTCAAAGGCGGGGTCATCCTTGAATGAGCCTTCAATGTCCTGAATCCAGGTGGCTGACTGTGAAGGTGAAGGCACAATCACTTTTTGCAAAGCGCTGATGGAGTCTTCAACATCTTGGAGACGCTCTTCTATGTCGGCTATATAGGCAGTCGATCCAATGGGTAAATCAAGAGAATCACCATGGGCTGCATCATTGTCATTTTGAGTGTTTCTGCCAGTACCAGCAATGCTCTTCAGCGTCGTCGAAAAAAGACGTGCTGCTGCTCCAGCGGCACTCACGATACCTTCACTTAAGGAGGAGATACTGCTGTTAGTATTACCTGATCGGACTGGGGAAAAAACCTTTACTGGAACAGGATAACTTTTAGAGAGAGGCTGAACCATTAAGGTTCCACCTTGCCTACTAACAATCTTTACTACTTCTCCAATGTCTATAGGATTGGAAGTATTTGAAGTTGCTAGCCACTCAGAACCATCCCAAAGAATTCTGCCAGGCTCACCTGGAAGGATCGGCGAAGTAACAGTAGCGGTTGGCCGACTCTTAGAACTCCTTAGAGCTGGACGCAAACCTTGAGCTTTGGGCTTGATTGGATCAGCCATATGGATTCACTGAGCTACTGTACTTACTATGCTAGCTGCTGAATCAGCGAAACTTACAGTCCTTTTGTAATTTCTACATCCCCACATACTCCTGAAGGGACTTTACCTGGAGGGGGTGCTGTTGCAGGGAGCCGATCGCAGCCGTTGTCGCCTTCGCCCCCGCAATCGTGGTGATGATCGGCACCTTGTAGGCCAGGGCGGTGCGGCGGATGGAGCGATCGTCCTCGATCGCAGTGCTGCCCGCCGGAGTATTGATAATCAGCTGGATCTCGCTGTTTTTGATCGCATCCTCAATATTGGGGCGACCCTCGTGGACCTTGAGAATCAGCTCGACGGCGAGCCCTTCATCCATTAGGGCGGCGCGGGTGCCGGAGGTGGCGATCAGGTGGAGGCCCATCTCCGCTAGCTGTTTCGCCACGGGGATGACGGCGGCCTTGTCGCGATCGTTCATGGAGATGAACACGGTGCCGGTGAGGGGCAGCTTTTGGTTGGCCCCTAGGGCGGCCTTGGCGAAGGCTTTGCCAAAGTCAGCGTCAATGCCCATGACCTCGCCGGTGGAGCGCATCTCAGGGCCGAGCAGGGCGTCAGTGCCGGCAAATTTGTCGAAGGGGAGAACCGCTTCTTTGACCGAAACATGGTTGGGGATGACTTCTGTAGTGAAGCCCAGTTCGGCCAGGGTTTTGCCCGACATGACCCGCACCGCCAGCTTGGCCAGGGGGTGGCCGATCGCCTTCGAGACAAAGGGCACCGTGCGGGAGGCGCGGGGGTTGGCTTCGATGATATAGACCTGGTCGCCCTTGACGGCAAACTGAATGTTCATCAGGCCGATCACCTTGAGGCGCTTGGCCAGCTTGATCGTCCAGTCGCGGATGGTGGCGAGAGCCTCGGGGGGCAGGGTCATGGTGGGCAGCGAACAGGCCGAGTCGCCGGAGTGGATGCCCGCTTGCTCGATGTGCTCCATAATGCCGCCGATCACCACCGCGCCGGTGTGGTCGGCGATCGCATCCACATCCACCTCGATGGCATTTTCCAAAAACTTGTCGATCAGAATCGGGTGGTCGGGCTCCACCAGCACCGCGTAGGTCATGTAGCGCTCCAGGTCGGCGTCAGAATACACGATTTCCATGGCGCGGCCCCCCAGCACGTAGCTGGGCCGCACTACCACGGGGTAGTCGATCTGCTGGGCCACCTTGAGGGCGTCGTTGTAGCTGCGGGCCATGCCGTTGGGGGGCTGCTTGATATCCAGCTCCCGCAGAATCGCCTCGAAACGTTCTCGGTCTTCGGCCATGTCGATGGAGTCGGGGGAGGTGCCCCAGATTTTGGTGGGTGGGTTCCAGGCCGCCACGGAGGGGTTGGATTCAATCCCCGAGAGGTACTGCTGGAGGGGGACGGCGAGCTTGAGCGGAGTTTGGCCGCCAAACTGGATGATGATGCCGATCGGGTTTTCGGCTTCGATGATGTTGAGCACGTCTTCTTTGGTCAGGGGCTCAAAGTAGAGGCGATCGCTGGTGTCGTAGTCGGTGGACACCGTCTCGGGGTTGGAGTTGACCATGATGGTCTCATAGCCGTCGTCCCGTAGGGCAAAGGAGGCGTGGCAGCAGCAGTAGTCAAACTCAATGCCCTGGCCAATTCGGTTGGGGCCGCCGCCGAGGATCATCACCTTGGGGCGATCGCTGGGCAGCACCTCGGTCTCATCTTCGTAGGTGGAGTAGTAGTAGGGGGTAAAGGCCTCAAACTCGGCGGCGCAGGTGTCGACGGTTTTGTACACCGGAATCACCCCCAGGCCCTTGCGGTACTGGCGCACGGTGTCTTCGCTGGTCTGGGTGGCGTAGGCAATCTGGCGATCGCTAAAGCCCTGGCGCTTAACGGCCCGCATCTGGTCGTAGGTGAGCTCGGTCAGCTGGGTGCGCTTGAGGAATTTTTCGGTCTTCAGCAGACCACAGAGCTGGTTGAGAAACCAGGGGTCGATGGCGGTCAGCTCGAAGATTTCGTCTACGGTGAGGCCCAGCTGCATGGCGTGGCGAATCTCAAAAATGCGATCGGGGTTGGGGGTGCGCAGCTTGGGGCGAATTTCGTTGAGGCTGGGCAGCTTTTCGGCGCGATCGCAGCCCCAGCCCGCCCGGCCAATTTCCAGCGATCGCAGCGCCTTCTGAAACGACTCCTGGAAGGTGCGCCCGATCGCCATCGCCTCGCCCACCGACTTCATCTGGGTGGTCAGGGTGTTAGAGGTGCCGGGGAATTTCTCAAAGGCAAACCGGGGAATCTTCGTCACCACGTAGTCAATGGTGGGCTCAAAGCTGGCCGGGGTTTTCTTGGTGATGTCGTTGGAAATTTCGTTGAGGGTGTAGCCCACCGCCAGCTTGGCGGCAAACTTGGCGATCGGAAAGCCCGTCGCCTTTGAGGCCAGGGCCGAGCTGCGCGACACCCGCGGGTTCATCTCAATCACAATGAAGTCGCCGTTGTCGGGGTTGACGGCAAACTGAATGTTCGAGCCGCCAGTTTCCACGCCGATCTCGCGGATGATTTTAACCGAGGCATCCCGCAGCCGCTGGTACTCTTTGTCGGTCAGGGTCTGGGCCGGGGCCACCGTAATCGAGTCGCCGGTGTGCACCCCCATGGGGTCGAGGTTTTCGATCGAGCAGATAATCACCACGTTGTCGGCCAGGTCGCGCATTACCTCCAGCTCGTACTCCTTCCAGCCCAGCAGCGACTGCTCGATCAAAATCTGCGACACCGGGCTGGCGTCGAGGCCGGAACGGGCGATGGTTTCAAACTCCTCCTGGTTATAGGCGATGCCGCCGCCAGTGCCGCCCATGGTGTAGGCGGGGCGAATAATTAATGGAAAGCTGCCGATCTGTTTGGCAATATTCTTCGATTCGTCCATGGTTTCGGCCAGACCCGAGGGGCACACCGGCACCTCAATGCGGGCCATGGCCTCTTTAAATAGCTTGCGGTCTTCCGCCATTTCAATGGCGTCGAGCTTAGCCCCAATCAGCTCGACGCCGTAGCGCTCTAGCACCCCGGTTTTGGCCAGGGTCACCGCCAGGTTCAGCGCCGTTTGGCCCCCCATGGTGGGCAGCATAACGTCCGGGCGCTCCCGCTCAATCACCCGCTCCACCATTACTGGCGTCAGCGGCTCGATGTAGGTGCGGTTCGCCGTCTCCGGGTCGGTCATGATGGTGGCCGGGTTGGAGTTGATTAGCACCACCTCGTAGCCCTCTTCCCGCAGCGCCTTGCAGGCCTGGGTGCCTGAGTAGTCGAACTCACAGGCCTGGCCAATGACAATCGGGCCAGAGCCGATCAGCAGGATCTTATGGATGTCATTACGGCGGGGCATAGGCTGCAGGGGTGCTTACGAAAAATCCAAATCATTTTAAGGGGTATTGGCAAGATCCGTTTGCTTAGGTTGAGGCAAGAAGCCAGGGCTAGGGGAGCGATCGCGCCAATGTCATCATTTGCTGAACTTAAGCAAAACTCCCAAACCCGACCGGCGGAGAAAGTTCAAAATCTTGGGGATGGCCGGAGATGGAGACAGGGCCCCGGCCCCGGCAACAGTAGCCGCGCTTACTCTTTTCGTCCCCTGACCCTGTAGGCTATTGCCTAGTCGATCGTAAGGTTGCCAATGAACGTCCGTGCCGTTGCCGCCACTGGCCTCTGTCTACTGCTACTGGCCGGGTGTAGAGCCCCCCAGCCCCCCTCCCAGGGCGAAACAACAACCGAGACCTCCCCGGCAGCTGACGACACCCTGCGGATGCTCTACTGGCAGGCCCCCACCATTCTCAACCCCCACTTCTCCAGCGGCTTCAAAGACTCCGAGGCCAGTCGCATCACCCTTGAACCCCTGGCCAGCTTCGACGCTGAGGGCAACATGGTGCTGTTTTTAGCGGCGGAAGAACCCACCCTCGAAAACGGCGGCGTAGCCGCCGACGGCACCTCCGTCACCTGGAAACTCAAGCAAGGCCTGCAATGGTCAGACGGCACTCCCTTCACCGCCGCCGATGTGGCCTTTACCTACGAATTCATCGTCAACCCCGAGGTGGCCACGGTCAACGCGGGCACCTACGAAGCCGTGGCCAGCGTCGAAGCCCTAGACGACACCACCGTCAAAATTACCTTCAAAGAGCCAAACCCGGCCTGGTACCTGGTGTTTACCGGCACCGAGGGCATGGTGCTGCCCAAGCATATTTTTGAAGCCTATAACAATGCCACCGGGCGCGAAGCCCCCGGCAACCTCATGCCCGTGGGCACCGGCCCCTACCGAGTGGCGAGCTTTACCCCCGGCGACGTGGTTGTCTACGAGGCCAACCCCAACTACCGCGACGCCGACCAGCTGGCCTTTAGCCGGGTCGAGCTCAAGGGCGGCGGCGATGCCACCTCGGCGGCGCGGGCCGTGCTGCAAACCGGCGATGTTGACTACGCCTACAACCTCCAGGTCGAGGCCGCCATCCTCAAACAACTCGAAGCGGCTGGACAGGGAACGGTGGTAGCCAGCTTTGGCTCCCTAGTCGAGCGGATCATTTTCAATTTTACCGACCCCAACCAGGCCACCGCCGCGGGCGAAACCTCCAGCGTGGAGTTTCCTCACCCCTTCTTCAGCGACCCCCAGGTGCGTCAGGCGATTAACCTGGCGATCGATCGCGACACCATCGCCACCCAGCTCTACGGCCCTACCGGGCAGCCCACCGCCAACTTCCTAGTCGCCCCTGGGCCGTTTGCCTCTAGCAACACTAGCTACGACTACGACCCAGAGGCCGCAGCCGCCCTGCTCGACGAGGCGGGCTGGGTCGACAGCAACGGCAACGGCACCCGCGATAAAGACGGCCAAGAAATGACTGTCGTCTTCCAAACCTCGGTGAACCCGGTGCGACAGAAAACCCAGGAGATCGTCAAACAATCCCTGGAGCAGCTGGGCCTCGAGGTGGAGCTCAAAAGCATCGATGCCAGTGTCTACTTCTCGGGCGACCCGGCCAGCCGTGAAACCCTGGAGCGCTTTTCCGCCGACCTGCAAATGTTTGCCACCGGCAACACCAACCCCGACCCTAGCTCCTACATGCAGACCTACACCTGCGACGAAATTGCCCAACAGGCCAACGGCTGGTCAAAGAGCAACTATGCCCGCTACTGCAACCCCGAGTTCGATGCCCTCTGGCAGCGGGCGGCGGCTGAGCTAGACCCCGAGACTCGACAGGATCTCTTTATCCAAATGAACGATTTACTGGTTGAATCTGCTGCCGTCATGCCCATCGTGCACCGGGCCGATGCCTCCGGCGTCAGCAATCGCCTCACCGGCATCAACCTCACCCCCTGGGATCTCGGCACCTGGAACATCGCCGACTGGCAGCGCCCCTGACGGGATGAGGCATTTTCGACCACAAAATTTGGGCAGACACGTAGGTCTGCCCCTACCCATCCACCCACTCACCCATCCACCCACCCCCCATGCCCGAAATTCGCTTTCAGATCCAATGGCCCGACGGCAATCAGGAGACCTGCTACTCCCCCTCCCTGGTGGTGAAGGACTACTTCGCCCCAGCGACCACCTACCCGCTGGCCGACTTCGTCGATCGCTCTCGCACCGCCCTGACCATTGCCAGCGATCGCGTGCAGGCCAAATACGGCATGCCCTGCGGCCTGGCCCTGGGGCAGCTGCGCCGCATCGAGGCTACCGCCACCAGCTTTGACCACCTGCCGGCCCCCATGGTGACCGTGATTCAGTTCCTGGAGTAGGAGACCAGGCTACAGCCAAGAAAAATTTTAAAAGTTATTTGACAAAAGTATCCCCAGGCCGCACTATAGAGATTGCCTAATTCATGGGCCTGTAGTTCAACTGGTTAGAGCACCGCCCTGTCACGGCGGAAGTTGCGGGTTCGAATCCCGTCAGGCCCGTTTTAGTTAATAGTTACCGCTTTAAGAGCTTTAGATCACAAGCTATCCCGGTGGGTTATATCCTAAATCTGTCCTAAGCGTGTAGCCCGGTTATAGCATTGTTCTCTCAGGGCTGCTACGGTGGCTACTAAGGGTAAGGGGGCAGTGCTACAGGAGCATATGCGCACTGAGCTGGTGCTGACGGCGTTAGAGGCGCCATGGGGGCGACGCCAACCCGCTCAAGCGGGGTTGCTGTTCCACTCTGACCGAAGCTCTCAGCATGCCAGTGGTGATGACCAAATAGCGCTTCAGCAGGCTACAATAACGGGGGGCATGAACCGTCGGGGTAACGCGGTAGCTGAAAGCTTCTTTGGCACTCTCAAAACCGAGTTGATTCATCCCAGGATTTTCTCGACTCGAACAATTGCCCGCACCGTTATTGCTGAGTGGATTGAGGTGGTCTATAACCGGCAGCGATTACATTCGACCCTCGGTTACCTATCTCCGGTGCAGTTTGAAGACAACTATTGGCTTTCTCTAGAGAGCCTGAAGGCAGCTTAAATTACCTGTCCACTTTCTTGAGTCAAGATTCAGACCTTATTTGGCGAGGTGGCGTCCCTCAGAACACCCTGGTGAGAAATCCGGGCTTAATCATGGAATAGGTAATCGAAATCCTTATCTCGTCGCCCTGATTGACTGACAAAACATGGATCGCTAACCCCTGAAACCCTTAGCTGACAAGCATTACAGGCGAGACAAAGCCATAAAACTCTCTTGATCGCCTCAAACCCTTGCTATAAGGGGCTTTGAGTGGCATCCAGGCAAA
>JBGSNT010000214.1:0-13830 GCA_041739575.1 Nodosilinea sp.
ACTCTGAAATAGCTGTTGCTTGAGAATGACACTCTGATTCGGTATGGTAGAGCGGGCCATAGCCAGAATGAAAAACGCTGCAATCCATTCCTACCAAGCTTTGCGCCTGTTTTCTACCCCCTTATGTCAGTGACATTGATCTTTAGTCCACTGGTAGACCGAGTAGTAGACCTTCAGGTCAGTGACCCAGTGACTGAATTTCAGGAATATGTCCAGGGGCAGTTCGACTCGGTGCTACCCGACTATCGGCTTCGAGACGAAAGCGGCCCTGACCATGCCAAGGAATTCACCATTGAAGTGTTTGTGGCCAATACCCACTACGGTACTGGTCACGGGCGCAGCAAGAAAGAGGCCCGTAAAAACGCGGCGACCGATGCTTTGAGGAGGCTAAAATCATGAATGCGGCAATTTTGGGCTGTGGATACGTAGGCAAAGCCGTGGCCCAGCTATGGATGAGCCAGGGAATTGACGTTACTGCCACAACCACCAGCCCTGAGCGAGTTGAAGATCTGCAAAAGATAGCGACGGCGGTGCAGGTGGTCGACGGGTCAGACCCAGAAGGAATTACAGCGCTTCTGCAAGGCCAAGACACCCTGCTCATTTGCGTCGGGGCCGGTCGCCAGGCCAACTACGAAGAAACCTACCTGAATACGGCCAAAACCGTCGTCAGCGTTCTCGATCGCGCCCCCGACCTCAAGCAAATTATCTTTACCAGCACCTACTCCGTCTACGGCAACTACGAGGGGGCCTGGGTGCGGGAAGACGACACCGCTAAACCCGCCACCGGCAACGGGCGCATCATGACACAGACAGAGAAAACCCTAATGGATGCCGCTACTCCTGAGCGAAACGTCTGCATCTTTCGCCTGGGGGGTATCTACGGCCCAGGGCGAGAACTGGCCAAAATCTATGGTCGAGCGGCGGGGCAAACCCGGCCTGGCTCTGGCCACGAGGCCAGCAACTGGGTACATCTCGATGACATTGTGGGGGCGATCGCCTTTGCCCAGACCCATGCCCTCAGCGGCATCTACAATCTGGTTCAGGACGAAATTCCCACGGGGCATGACCTAATTGACCGAGTCTGCACCGCCCACAATCTTGAGCCCGTGCAGTGGGATCCGTCCCAGCCGAGCGCTCGCCCCTACAACGTTCGGGTGTCGAACCAAAAGC
This sequence comes from Nodosilinea sp., assembly GCA_041739575.1. Classification (GTDB taxonomy): domain Bacteria; phylum Cyanobacteriota; class Cyanobacteriia; order Phormidesmidales; family Phormidesmidaceae; genus Nodosilinea. The sequence goes on from JBGSNT010000214.1 coordinate 1,171, forward strand.
TAAAGGCAGCGGGCTATGAGTTTCACCATCCATGCTTTGAGGGCATTTAGGTGAATTTTGGATTTTGGATTTTCGGGGTATGCGGTTACAGCTGAAGTCTTAGCTGAACCAAATCCAAAATCGCCAATCTAAAATCCAAAATTGCCTTGTCCCACAAACTCGATGCTGGCCAGGTGCAGTTTGCCCTGGGGAGCCTGGTCAAACACCAGCTCTACCCGATCCAACGCCGTTAGGTCTACACCATAGAACTGCCCTAGGGGTATCCGCAGCGCGCTGGGGTAGAGGGGTGCCGTCGCACCGTAGGTAGAATCGGCCTCAAACTGTTGCAGCGCCGGTACGGTAGGGAAAACTTCCACCCGTGCCGCCCCGCCCTGCCGGTCAGCCAGCACCACCGCCAGGACTGGCTGGTTCAGGGGCACAGCCCAGGCGGGGTCAGGGGCGAGGCGCAGTTCTAGACTGGCCAAGGCGCTGACGTTGGCCCGCTGCAGCGGCAGGGTTAGCCGTTCCGTCGGGGTGGCCCAGCGGAGGGTGAGCTGCCCTGGGAAGAGGGGATAGGGCCGAGCCGACTGCTGACAAGCCTCCAGAGCTGGGCAGTAGACGATTTCTAATGCATCGGTGGCCCTGTAGTCACCCCAGGAGTCGGCATCGACGTTAAACACGGGGTAGCGCTGGGCGGTGGGCGCAATCAGGGTGGTGAGCACCGACTGCCCCAGAATTTGGGCCGGAACCGCCCGCCGAGGCGATAGCCCCAGCTCCGCTAGGGCGGCATCGGTGGCGGGGGTAGACCAGACCGCTTGCAGAAACGCCTCGGTGTACTGGGCTAGAAAGTTCTCTTGGGCAACTCGGGAGAGGCGATCGCGCGATCGCTGGGGATCACACAGCGGCCCATTGTTGGGCTGGCGGTAGTAGTCATCCTCCGCCACAGCGGCGTTGAAATAGTTGTGGTTGGCTCCTAGCAGCAGCAGCCCCAGGGCGGGGGTTGTGCGAGATTGTTGGCGGGCAGTCTCGACGTAGTAGAGGCTGCTGAGGTCAAAAATGTCGCGATCGCACCCCCCCGCCATGACCACCGTAGGCACATCCGGCAGCTGGTAGGCATCGGGTCGCTGGGCGATCGGGTAGCTGCGGGTGGGGCTGACCAGTACCAGGGCGGAAACCGGGCCTAGGCCAGCGGCGATCGCCGTCGGCGTTCCTCCTTCAGCCCGCTGCAGAGCGCTCAGCGCCGCCGCCCCACCCCCCATCGAGTAACCCACCATGGCCAAACGGTTCAGGTCCACCCGCCCGATTAAGGAAACCCCAAAACCCGCCGCCGCCCCCCGGTGGGCCTGGGCGAGGCGGGTTAAATGGGCATCGATAATTTGACCGCTGCGCTGGTCAGCCAGTTGGTTGCGATTGTCGACATTAGCCCCATAGGTTTCAGTAAAGGCGGCGTTCAGGTTGGGGACAATCACCCCGTAGCCCGCCTCGGCTAGGGCCTGGGCCAGGTAGGCAAAGCCCAGGTCAAAGCGAGGCTCAGGTTGACAGGGCCACTGGCTCGTGGCACCAGGGTTAAAGTGACATCCACCATGGCGGCCGTGGAGCACAACCACCCAGGGAACTGGGGTATCGCCTGGGGGCAGGGCGATCGCCCCCGTCAGCGTCAGCGGCAGCGACTCAACCGCCGCCTCTACCCCGGTCTGGGTCAGCGACGTCATCCCTAGGTCGTAGGGCCGTACCAGCGAAAAGTCCGATAGGTCAGGGTTCCAGGCCGCCGGGGGGGGAGGGAAACCAGCCCCCTGTCCCAGCCTAGCCCCTAGGCTCAGGGCCAAACCCAGGGCCACCCCCAGCAGAAATCGTCCGGCTCCCCTGCAGCTAACCCTAAGTCTGAAGGGACGACCTTTAGCCCCAGGGCAACGCAGAACGGACAGAATACCCCAGCTAGTTAACGGACCACCGAACCTAGTAGCCGTAGTCCCAGCGGGCCTTATACCCTCGCACGTCGATGTGGGTAAACACCGAAGAACTCGCTAGACCACCCCGGCTACCCCACCAGCCATCTAGTCGAGCGAATACGTCTGAGCAGCGCACCCCAGGCACGACAAAATCCACCGCATCCCCCGACAGGTGACGCGACTGGGAAGCACCGCCCACCGCTGCATTGGTAGCCGGGTCGCGGTACCAGGAGTTAATTTGCAGCGGTTTATCCCCATACATTTTGCGAATCTCTTCCATGACGTCGGTCACCCGCAAAACACCGTAGACCACTCCAGAGTTGGCGGGGCGACGATAGGCCCCCGTAGACCGATCGACGTGCAGGGCTTCACCCCAGGTAAAGTTGCCCTTCACCCCATACTTGTTCTTGGCTTGAATGGGGTCGTTGGAATAGTAAGTGCCCGTAAACCCCGGCAGGCTGAGCGCAACGCCTCGATCCGCTGGATTCGCCGGTTGCCCTACCCCCTGATCGTTGGGTTTGTTACCAATTTCAGTACCCGAAATTTGAATGTCAGGCACGTAAGCGTACCAGGTGGTGAGATTTTTGGGACCCAGAAATGCTCCCTGTAGAGCCACCTTGACATGGTTGCCCTCCGGTTGGGAGTAGGAGTTGATTAAAAACACCGTGCCTTTTTTCACCAGCACCTTTTCAGCCTCGGTGAGCTGACTCGACTGCACTGGCCGCGACTTGAAAATGGTGTCCCCTGTCACGCCTAAGGTTTGGCGGCTGCCCTCCACCTTCGTATCGGGTTTATAGACGTACCACTTGGCGCTTTTCTGGGCTCCCAGGGTGGCATCGGCAAGTTCTACCTCATAGTGGTCACCTGCGGCTGGGGCCAAGGCCAGCAGATTAAACTGGGTACCGTTTTTCACAAACACCTTTTGGGCGTCGGTCAGCTGCGACGAAATTTTGGGTTCCGCCTTAAACAGGGTATCGCTCACCACCAGCAGCTTCTGACCAGTGAGTACGTCAATATCGGGGGTGTAGACGTACCAGTTGGTATTTTTCTTGTCACCAATGGTGGGGTCGCGCAGCTCCATCTGCCAATGGTTATTGCCCACATCGGTGTAGTACTGAATGGTATGGGTCGTGTTGTTGGCTACCAGGACTTTTTCAGCATCGGTCAGCTCACTAGCCTGCTTGGGCTGCAGTTTGAAATAGGTCGTACTCTTCACCCGCACGCTCATGCCGTTAGGTGAGCTCGGGGAGGGGTCCCCACCGCCCGAGGGGGGCGGTTGTGGGTTCGGATCGGGGTCGGGGTTCGGAGGAGGAGGAACCACCCCAGTGCCGCCGCCCGCTTGGGTGGGCTCCGCTGCCCCAGTGCCGATCGCAACGGTCATAGCCAGGGGGGCATCCGATCGCAAAAACCATTCCCGCATTCCCTCTACGTTCAGCACCTGCTCCTTGGGGTTGGCAGAAGACGGACTCTTTTTAATGCGAGAAATCCAGTTGTTTCCCTGCATGAGGTAAAAAGCTTCATCGGTTTCCTTAACCCAGGTACCCATGGTATTTCTCCCATAAACACAGCGGCGGGGCTGCCCCGTAGTTTGTCGATGTCAAAGACAGTCCTAAAACAGAGTGCCTAGCTATGCATAGTAGAGTCTAATAGGTGATGTGGCGCAGTTTTGTAGCCTATTTGTAGCTTAAGGGCTCAGGTTTGTGTCTCAGCGCCGCCCCGACTCCCCAGGGGATGACCCGACAATTTGGGCGGTCAGGTCGGTGCGCCCCGTTTCGAGGAAGCCAAGGGCAGTTAGATCGGGGGTAGATGGCCCCGCCAAGTGCCCCCAGCTTTGATAGATCAACGATAGGGCACTGCCGCCAATCAGCAAGGCGATCGCCAGGCTGAGGGCACCGTCCACCCAAAACCACTGAAATAGAGCTATGCACACCGCTCCTAAAATCACCCCAATGGAACTGGCCAGATCCGCCACCACGTGGAGAAATGCCCCCCTCACATTCAAGGACCCGTGGCGATCGCCGTGCAGTAGCCAAACCCCCAACCCATTGATGGCCAACCCTACCAGGGCAGTAGCCGCCATCGGCCGGCTCACCAGGGCCAGGGCCGGGGCGTTCAAATGCTGCCAAGCCTCAAGGGAAATGAACCCCGCCATGGCCAGCAGCCCCAGACCGTTGACTAGGGCCGCCGCCGCCTCCAGGCGAGGCTGACCTGGACGGGGTCGGGCCAGGGTCAACCGCGCCAGCCAGCTGGCCGAGAGGGCCAGACCAATGGCCCCCGCATCGGCCAGCATATGCCCAGCATCGGCCTGGAGTGCCAGGCTGTAGCTGTAGCTGCCCACCAGCCATTCCACCACCGCAAACCCCAGCACCAGACTGAGAAACAGCCCCAGCCGGTGACCATCGGCCCGATCGAAGCCGCAGCGGCAGGCTAGAAAGTGGGGCCCAAGGGCAAAGGAAGGCATACTCAAAACAGACCGCAACTTAAAACAATTTGCTTAGCATTTTGGCACGCCCCAGGGGCTGTGGCCGCACCGGTAGACAGTTTTCCCGGCGGCTTCCTCTGGCCCCCAGGTGATTTACGCCTGGCTATTCCTCACCCCCCATCATCGGCTTGATCCTGGGATACACCACCGGGTGGTCGGCCAGCGCCCCCTTGGCCCGCCGCAAAATATCCGTGCGAAAGGCGGGTTCATCGCGAATATCCATCGGGTAGGCCCGTAGTTTCAGGTGGCTGCCCCAGGGGGTTTCGGCCAGCACCACAAGAACCGGCAGCTTGAGCTGAATAAAGCGGCTGCTGTAGGCGGCCTGGTAGAGGATATCGGTGATGGCCTGGAGATCGGCCTCGTGGTCCACATAGAAGTCGGTGACGACCTGGGCTTCCAGGCTGCCGCTGTTGGCGTTGACGATCGGGTCGGTCCAGGTGACGCTGTGGGGAATGGTGATCAGATCGTCGTCGAAGGTGTGCAGGCGAATGCCCCGCAGCCCGTAGCTAACCACTTCGCCGTAGTGGCCCCCAATGGTGACGCGATCGCCTACCCGGTAGGGGGCCTCAAACAGGGCCACGATACCCGCAATAATCGAGGTCGCATAGTCCTTGAAGGCAAAGCCCAAAGCCACCGCGATAGTGCCCGTCAGGGCCACCAGGTTTTGGCCCGACAGGTTGAAAAACAGCCCCACAATATGGGCAATCAGGGCAATGAGAATGATGCCCTTCCAAAACGGGATCGACTGTTTGATGCCCAGACGAAATCGGCGGGGCACCTTTTCCGAAGTCCAGTTGGCCAGGCTTTGCACCCCCGTCAGCAGGGCGTAGGCCAGCAGCAGGCTCAGGATCGCGTCGACTATGCGCCGCAGAGAAATTTCCCGCAACAGGTCATTGACGGCGTTGTTGGCGTTTTGAAGATCCTCGATTTGGGCCAGGTAATACCCCAGGTCAGGGGGGAGCGACAGCAGACTCATGACAATTCCTCCTCCGTGAGAAAATTGTTGGTGCTGAGCTCGGTATAGAGCCGGGGGTAATAGGCCGGATGAATGGCTAACCCCGCCCTGCTAAGACGCAAAACCCCAGCCTGGCGAAGCATTTGGACTTGTACCTGGACAATGCTTTCGGGCTGCCCCAGGCTGAGGGCCAGATGGGATCGCGCCATCACCCCGTGCAGCATCAACGCGTGGATGACGTAGTGGTCTGCGGCGGCCAGGGAAGGCAGCGACGGTAGAATGGGCTGCACCTGGTGGAGCGGCACCGGCAGCGGCTCGTCGTTATCCAGGGGCTGGGGGCGATCGGGCTGGTCCGCCGTCTGGATCCGCAGCGATCGCAGCCACAGGGCTCGCGCCACCTCGGGCATACCCCCACAGAGTTCGGCAAAGGTGCCCCAAGACAGCTCCTCAGAGCGCTCCGCAGCGAGCTCCTGACCGTCCGCAGGAGCCAGGGCTGTGGCCAAAGGAGTGAGCCAGGCGCAAAGCTGATCGCGATCGAGCCGGGGTAAGGCCACGGTCTGGTTCAGGTAAGCCTCCACCTGACAGACCCGGTTCAAAAAAGCCCAGGCCCAGGTATTGCTGGGGATGACCCAAAAGTAGTTGCGCTGGGCATTGACGGTATCGCGCAGCCACTCTATGCCCTGCCAACCGCCAATGCAGCGCAAAAAGCACTGCTCTAGGGGGGGCAGCACGATCACCCGCTGGCGGCGGGAGAGATCCTCCGGATCGTCTTCGCCATCCTCATCTTCCGCTTCCTTGAGCGCAGTCAGGGTCTGGATCAGCTGAGCTTTAATAGAGCTTGAATCGGCCGGGCGCAGGGACCAGGGCAGAGGGCGCAGTATGTGCAGACCCTCGGTGAGCTCGGAAGTGCGCTCTGGGTTTAGCACAGCGGCCAGCACGGCGGCGGTGTCGTCCACGGGGCTACCCAGCAGCACCAGGCTATTGGGGGCATCGAGGGTGCTCTGCCAGGTGGTCACCGCCTCAGCGATCGGCTGCGCCACGATGGCTAGATAGGGGTCCGGATAGGGTAAAGCCCGCAGCCGCTGTCGCACAGCCAAATCCCACACAGGGGGGATGGGGCAGAGATCGTCGTTGGCAGGGCTAGAGGTAACCCGAGCCTGCAACAGACCAGCCTGTAGCTGACTGACCAAATCCTTAAACAGCGCACCGACCATAGACAGGGGTTGAGGAACAGCGAAACTGACAGGTTTGGGACAGCCCAGCCGGTCAAGTCACCGCCAAAGCACCCTAAACTCTAGGCATAGCTTACCGCTGAACCAGAGCCCATGACCGTTCTCAAGCTGCTGCTGGTGCGCCACGGCCAGTCTGTGGGCAATGCCGAGGGCCGCATGGAAGGGGCCGGCTCCACGGGGTTGACTGCCCTGGGGCGACAGCAGTCGCTCCACCTCGGACAGCACCTAGCCGTCACCGGCTGGCACCCTACCCACTTCTACTGCAGCCCCCTGATGCGGGCCACCGAAACCCTGATGGCCCTAGCGACGGGCTACGGAGTCAGGGAAATCAATTGCCAAGACCTAAACCAGGCAGGGCTGAGGGTGCCTCCGCTGGCTTCTGGGGAAGAGGCAGATCCGTCCCCGGCGGCGCTGACTGGGGCCCTTTGGGCTGGCCTGAAGGAATACGATGCCGGCATTTTTACGGGCCTGACCTGGGGCGAAGCCAGCGATCGCCACCCCGAGCTCTGCCAACGGCTAGAAACCAGCCTCGACTGGCAGCCCATTCCCCAGGCTGAAACCCTCGAGCAGGGCAGAACCAGGGCTGAGCGAGTGGTCGATCAGTTGCTCAGCCACCACCGCAACGGCGATCGCATTCTGGTCATCAGCCATCACTGGATTTTGCAGCAGATCATCGCTCGGCTACTGGGCTGCGATCGCGCCTGGGGGCTCCCCATGGGCAACACCGCCTGCTTCGAGTTTTGGCTGGACCGCGATCGCTGGTATCAAACCGGCCCCAACCGCCTCAACACCGAGCTGTGGCGCATCAAACGTTTCAACGACACCACCCATCTCCCCCTCCCCAGCTAGGCCGATGGGGAGGGCTCCTGCTGCCGATGTCAGTGGTCGGGGCCCACATCCTCCCACGCTTCGTATGCCATCTTCTCTAGTCCCGAACGCCGAGCAGCCTTGCCCCGTTCTCAAAACTGCACCTGAGCATCCAGAATAAACGCATCGGTCAGCTGGGGCACCCCCGCCGAGGTGGCCGGTTGCAGCTTGAGCCGCTGCCTCACCACACAGCCAACCAAGTCATCCACAGCGCTGTTGCCAGTGCCCTGCAGCAGCCTGACATCAGAGATATCGCCGCTGGGTTCAACTCGAATCTGCATTTGCACCGAGGCGGAGGTAAACCCCGCCAGCAGCGCATCCAGATTAGCGAAGCCGCAACCCGAGGCCAAGGGCCGCACCTCAATGCCCACCGAGCCCAGCAGTTGGGGCGGTGTTTCAGGAATATCCCTGCCGCTGGGATTCAGGCGAATATCTACGGGAACTACCTGCCCCCCTCGCCCAGCGGTGCCGCCGGGAGCCTGGGCTATAGCATTAGAACCATCTCCCGCCATGCCGCCAGACATTCCCCCGGCAACCGCCCCCGGCGAAGATCCCCCCCCGGTCGGTGGAGTCTCCACCCTGGGCGGCCTTTCCACCACAGGGGCGGGAGCAAGGGGGGGCTCAGGGCGAGGCGGGGCCGGAGCCACCGTTGGCGGGGCTGCGGTCGCCGGGGCCGGGGTCGGCCGGGGAGCTGGGGCCACTGGGGGGCGACTCACCGAGGGCGCTATTGCCGGAGCAGCGGTCGGGGAATCGGCCATAGGAGTCGTCTGAGCCACTAGGGGCACCCGCTCCACCGACGGCGCAGGGGGCGTGGCTGAACTGCCTGCATCCGCCGTGATCGGTGCTGGCGCAGGCTGGTCTGGGGGCAGATCCACAAGCTGAATTGGCAAGGGTGCCATCGCCCCCTGGGGCAGCGTGGGGGTTTGCAGCGCGAGGATACGTACCAGCCCGAGGGCAACGCCGTGGGCTAGGATCGAGGCGACAGCCGCCACAGGCCACAGTAGCTTGGGGTCTCGGTGACGGGCAAAGGTAGTGAGAAAGGGGAAATTGGCCATAGCTCGAGAGGCCCGTACTGGGGTAGGCTAGCCCAGAATAAGGGTAAACAAAGTAGAAGACATACTGACCGGGCAAAACCCCATCCTAGATCCTAGCCTTAGCGCTAAGCCAGGAGGGTATATTGGCGGCAGGGACAATTGCTAGGCACAGCCGTTTCCTCAGGGACAAATGGGACAGGTCGACCAAAATTCATCCCCCTGGGCAGCCACGACAGTACCGCCGCCCTTGATCCGCGCCGCTCGACTCCAGGACATCGATCGGCTAACCGACTTACTCACCACCAGTTTTTACGACGGCTCAGGCTGGCGGCAGTGGGTGCATCCCTTAATTCGCCTAGGCATCCAGGAAGATCTGAAGCAGCGTCTTAAGGCCCAGTCTCCTCGCTACGCCTGCCTAGCGGCGGTGCCCCTACCCAGAGATGACGGTACCGGCAGCAGCACGGCGATCGCCGGCACCGTAGAAGCCACCCTGCGGCAGCCCTGGCCCTGGCAGGGCGATCGCCATCTATATATTTCAAACTTGGCGGTGGCGCAGGGGTTTAGACGCCAGGGGGTGGCCACCGCCCTGCTGCGCTCCTGTGAGCAAGTAGCCCGGCAATGGCATATCGATGAACTGCACCTGCATGTCATGGCCGACAACATCGCCGCCCAGGCACTGTATCGCCAGGCCGGCTTCCGGGTCGCCCAGACGGAAGAGACCCCAGCCTCCTGGGTTGGCTTGCAGGCCTGCCGGCTACTACTGCGCAAAACCCTGACGGTATCGAGTCAGATCGACTAGTGGGCTGCGGCGTAGGTTCGGGAAGACTAGGGGCAGGGGAGCGGAAATGGGGCTTCACTGGTGACCGGTTTTATTGGGACATTCTTGATCCCGTCTATCTCGACCGGACAACTTTACAGAAACATCAAATTGCTGGCAAAGAAATTTACCCATACTTCAGCGCAGCTAAATAATTCTCCGGGGGGCAGCTAGTTATTTACCCTAGAATAAAAGCCTGATAGACCATGTTCCGCACAGGTGCTGTGTTTCTGCTCCGGTCCAAATCCTATCTCTGGACGTTAATTTGGTTGAGCTTGTAGCTGAATGGCCCAGAAATTCTGACAGAATCGTAGCGGTCTGGGCTTTTATCGCGGTGGCTGTTGTCGCTATTATGTGGCGGGGATGATCTCTAATTTTGAGCAAAATATCTCAGAGCCAGAACATGGGGGTTCCCCTCGTTCGCCCAGGTATTTTGCAGCCTCTCCTGCTGCCCACCCCCATGCCGTGACTCCAGTAAGCCGCCTGTCCAATCCTTTCTTCGAGCCCAATCTCCTGTTGTCAGAAGACGATGACATTCTAGCCAAAATTCGTGGGGACGATCTTTGGGTTGTCAATAGCCGTCGCCGTAACGGGTTAATCATTCACAAAGAGTTCTACACCGAGTTTGCTGGCCCCGGCGCAGCGGTGGGCGGTGGCCTTGACGCTGACTGCCGTGCGGTTATTCCCCTCGGTAGCCTTTCTCTCATTGCCCCTGACTCTGCTGAGGACAAGCAAAAGGCTCTCAGAATTCGCCTCCAGTGGGTGCGGCTAACCCAAAACTTCACCGACAAGCCCGTGCCCCTCGATCGCGCCCAGCTCATACTCGAACAGTTCAAGAGCTACTTCGACCAGACAATAGTCGATCAGGTGCCCGATGAGGCCTTTGCCCTGCTGGTAGGAGTGCTGCCCTTCACCGTTCGCCAAGCGCGGGCACTGGTGTAGTTTCGGCTTCGCTCAACTACCGGTTTCGGCTTCGCTCAACCGACGGGGTTGTCTGGCGCTCCCTGAGCGGAGTCGAAGGTAACGCAAGGCAGCAGCCTCTACACCTCTCGCATGTGGGCCAAAGTGCGCTGGTTTTCCGTCGGGGTGCCGATGGTAATTCTGAGGCCACCGCCGGTATGCCGCACCAGGGTGCCCTGCCGACGCAGGTGATTAAACCAGCGCTCCAGTTCTGCCTGAGGGGGCTGACCGGGCTGGATCGGCGGGCGTCCGTAGAGGAAGTTGGCATCACTGGGCCACAGTCGCAGGGGGGTGTGATCGGCGATCGCCCTGGCCAACTCCCGCCGCTGCCGCTGAATTTCGGGCACCACCGCCAGCAATTCCTGTCGGTGGGCCAGGGCCAGCTGCGCCGCCGCCTGGGTGAGGCTGGGCAGGTTGTAGGGCAGGCGCACCTTCTCTAGGGCCTGGGTCAGGGTCGGATTGGCCACCGCGTAGCCCACCCGGTAGGCCGCCAGGCGAAAGGCCTTAGAAAACGTCCGCAGGACCACCCAGTTAGGGCGAGTAAGGACCGCCTTCACGGTGGTCTGCTGGCTGAACTCGAAGTAGGCTTCGTCCACCACCACCAAAACTTCGGCGGGTAGCTGCTCAAGCCAGGCCAGCTCGGCAGCGGTGAGGGCGTTGCCGGTAGGGGAGTTGGGGTGCACCATGAACACCACCCGCACCGGAGCGCCCTCGGGCCGATCGATCGCCTGCTGGGCTGCCGCCAGATCCACCTCAAAGGTGGCCTCACGGCGGCCCACCGCGAAGACGGGAATGCCCAGGGTGCGCGCCAGGATGCCGTACATCGAAAAGGTGGGGTCGGCCACCAGCACTGATCCTTGACCGCCCACACAGGTGGCAATCAGCAGGGAGCGAATCAGCTCGTCGGAGCCGTTGCCCACGGAGATATGGTCGGCGTCAAAGGTAGCGCCGTCCGCAGATTCGGTAACGTACTGGGCGATCGCAGCCTTCAGCGGTCCATGTCCACCGTCGGGGTAGCGGTTAGCGGCGATGTCGTGGTGCAGCAGCCAGGCCAGCTTTTCCTTGAGAGCCTCGGGCAGATCGTAGGGGCACTCGTTGGTGTCGAGGATGTCGAGACTGGCTGGGGATGGATCGTGGGTCGACTCAACGTGGGGAGTATAGGCCGCCAGCTGAACCACCGCCGATCGCAAAAAGGGCAAAGACATGGAGAACGCAAGTGCAGTAACCCCACCATTATTGCAGAGGCAATGGGACGGGTGGGGGGAGAGGCATTAGCGGTATACTTTTGCCAACTTGGTCTCCCCCAGTTGCTTTTGATCTGGCGGAGTACACTGTTAGGGGTAGAACGCTTAGCCTCTAGCCGCTGCAATACAACAGCCCGGAACGCAGACTCACTATGCTAGACGCACTCATCGTATTTTCCTTCATCCTGGCCGGGGCGGGGATTGGATTCTATAGTATTGACCTGCTACCGCAGCCCATTCTGCAGCAGGTCACCAATATTGAGGCGCTAGGCGCAGTAACTGCGGTGTTTGGCGGACTGATTGGCACCGGACTGGGCCTGGTAATGCAGACCAGCTACCGGCGGCTCGAACGCCAGGTTAAAGAACTGCCCCCCGACCGCATTTTGACCCGCGCCGTGGGTCTGGTGCTGGGTCTGCTGATCGCCAACCTGATGCTGGCGCCCCTCTTTTTACTGCCCATTCCGGCGGAGTTCGGCTTCATTAAGCCGATGACGGCGGTGCTGGGTAGCGTGCTGTTTGCGGTGTCGGGCATGAACCTGGCCGATACCCACGGCCGATCGCTACTGCGCCTGATTAGCCCCAGCACGTTGGAATCGACCCTGGTGGCCGAGGGCACCCTCAAACCCAGCAAAACCAAGGTGCTCGACACCAGCTGCATTATCGATGGCCGGATTGAGGGACTGATGGGTACGGGCTTTTTAGAGGGCCAGCTGCTGGTTCCCCAGTTCGTGCTGCAAGAGCTCCAGCAGGTGGCCGATGCCAGCAACGACCAAAAGCGCGATCGCGGGCGGCGCGGCCTCGACGTGCTCAACCGCATCCGCGAATCCTACCCCAATCGACTGCTGATCAACTCCGTTGACTTCGACGACATTCCCACCGTCGATGCCAAGCTGGTGAAGCTGGCCCAGGAGCTCAACGCCATGCTGCTCACCAATGACTACAACCTCAACAAAGTCGCTAGCTTTCAGGACGTAGAGGTGCTCAACGTCAATGACCTGGCCCAGGCCATTCGCCCCGCCTACCTGCCCGGTGACGACATTGACCTGAAGATTCTCAAGGAAGGCAAGGAGCCCTCCCAGGGCGTCGGCTACCTCAACGACGGCACCATGGTGGTGGTCGAAGAGGGGCGCGACTATATTGG
>JBGSNT010000164.1:0-5278 GCA_041739575.1 Nodosilinea sp.
TATTCGGGCACAGAGGAGTCGACCTCTTTGCTCCAGGCGGTGATACCGCCCTTCACGTTGGTGCCCTCGATGCCGTGCTGCTTGAGAATGCCCAGGGCCTTAGCCGATCGCCCACCCATCTTGCAGTGGGCAATCAGGCGATGACCATTGAGTAGCGCCTTGACTTTCTCTACCCCATCGCTGTTTTCGATATCGGGCAGGGGTACTAGCACCGAGCCAGGAATACGAGCGATTTCGTACTCGTTGGGGTTGCGCACGTCCAGCAGCAGTACGTCGTCGGCGCCGCTGTCGAGCACTTGCTTCAGTTCGGTGACGGTCATTTCGAGCAGATTGGCCTGTTCTTGTTCAGCTTCCATACGTGCCTGGGGAATACCGCAGAATTCTTCGTAGTCGATCAGCTTGTCGATCACCGGGCGCACCGGGTTAGGGCGCAGCTTCAGTTCCCTAAAAGTCATTTCCAAAGCATTGTAGAGCAGCAGGCGACCGCTGAGGGTTTTGCCCGTGCCCAAAATGACCTTAATGGTTTCGTTGGCCTGGATGACGCCGATGATGCCAGGCAGCACCCCTAACACGCCACCCTCGGCGCAGGAGGGCACCAGCCCCGGCGGCGGCGGTTCTGGATACAGGTCGCGGTAGTTGGGGCCGTCCTGGTAGTTAAACACCGTGGCCTGCCCCTCAAAGCGGAAGATCGAGCCGTAGACGTTGGGCTTGTTGAGCAGCACGCAGGCGTCGTTGACCAGGTAGCGGGTGGGGAAGTTGTCGGTGCCGTCGACTACGACGTCGTAGGGTTCGAAAATGCCCAGGGCGTTTTCGGCGCTGAGGCGAGTTTCGTAGAGGTCGATCTGACAGTGGGGGTTGATTTCGAGAATGCGGCTCTTGGCCGACTCGATTTTGGGCTTGCCCACCCACGACTCGCTGTGGATCACCTGACGGTGCAGGTTGGACTGATCGACAGTGTCAAAGTCAACGATGCCAATGCGGCCAATGCCAGCGGCGGCCAAGTACAGCAGCAGAGGTGAACCCAATCCCCCAGTGCCCACGCAGAGCACGCTGGCGGCCTTGAGCTTTTTCTGCCCGTCGAGGCCCACCTCCGGCAAAATAATGTGGCGGGAGTAGCGCTCGTACTCCTCTTTGTTAAGCTGAATTTCGTCCAGATTAGGGTTGAGCATGGTCTCCGGGGAGCAACTGTGACGGCAAAAACAAAAAACGGTCTGGGGCAGGACCGTTTTTCACATCTTTTCAGCTTAGGACAAGAATGGAGCTTTGTTGGTGGATGATCCAATCATCTTCACAGGCTCGGGCTGGAACTGGTTGTCGTCGTCGAGTCGCCAACTCTTGAGGTCGACAATCTGCCCTGCGATTACCGACACTATGACATAGGAATAAACTGGCCAAGCCAGGGCGCGATCGCACTCCGAGGGCACCGCCGGATGGTCTGGGTGCGAGTGGTAAATGCCGATGATCTCCAGCCCCCGCTGCCGCGCTGATTTCTGTACGGCTAGCAGATCGGCTGGGTCAATCCAGTAGCGATCGCAGTCACTGTGGTCTGTTTCACCGGCGGATTGAAAATCGGTATAGTCCAGCCGCGAGAGCTCCCAGGCATTCTCGGTGGCAACAACGGCCCTCACAACTCGATACACTTCATCGGTTTGAGCCAGATCATCGCCAGCAGCAAATATCCGCTGCCCAACCAGCAGACCGCAACCCTCGCTGGGATAGCTCGCGATCGCCAATTGGGTTATGGATTCTACCTGCTCGAAAGAAATATGGAGTTTAGCCATCATCGGGCAGGCGACTCTTACGGCACTGGTTTATTCATTGTCAGCATCGTCTACTGACTTTCAGCATCATCTAAATTACTGACTGCCCGTTCTAAGCGAGCCAGAGCCCGGTTGTAGTCAAGCACCGCTGATACCAAGTTCCCCTGGGCTTCAGCAAGTTCTCGAGTGGCACTCAGCACATCGAGTTGGGTACCTACCCCGGCGTTAAAGCGCAGCGTAGCCAGTTCCAGGGCTTCTTGAGCCTGGTTCGCCGCCACCGAGGCGGTGTTGATGTTGGCCTGATTGGCCAGCAGGGTGTAATAGGCCTCTTCCACCTGAACGCGAATGTCGTTACGGGTGAGTTCAAACTCGGCTTCGTCAGTTTGAATGTCAGCATCGCTCTGGGCCGCCCGGGCCGCAGCAGCACCGCCATCGTACAGGCGCCACCTCAATTGCGCCCCCACCGAAAAGCCATCGTTCAGCTCCGTCGTCGCTACCCCAGTGGGGGCCGTGAGCAAGGTTTGGGCATCGTACTGGGCAAACAGCCCTAAATTAGGCCGCACCAGAGCGAGCTGAATCTGTCGTTGCTCTTCGTTGATCTGGCGCTCAATCAAAAACTGCTCCAGCTCAGTCCGGTTTTGAAAGGCTAGAACGATGCTCTCTTCCAACGACAGGGGCCAACTGCCAGCGATATCCACCGCCAGAGTGGTGATATCAATAGACGGGGAAACGTTGAGCCGACGGGCGAGCTGCCGCTGGGAGATTTGGCGCTGACTGGTGGCCTGGGTCAGGGTTTGGCGGGCGTTGGCCACCTGCACCTCAGCCCGCAGCACATCGAAGCGAGTGCCCACCCCGACCTCTTCCCGCAGTTGGGTGTCGCGCAGGTTGCGCTCGGCTTCGTCCAAAAATGTCTGGTTAATACGAATTTGCGCGATCGCTTCCTGCACCGCGTAGTAGTCCGTGGTGGTATTCAGACGCAGATCTTCGCGGGTTTGTTCGACCCGCAATTCTGCCAGCCTAACCTGATCTTCTGCCGCGCGAATTCGGGCGGAGCGCTCCCCCGAGATACCCAGATCATAATCAGCTCTAATGCCAGCCCCGAGCCGTGTCGCGTTATCCCCTAGGCCCAACCCAAACTGGGTTTGGTTGGTATTTTCCAGAGTCGCATTTAAATCCGCCGAGGGCAGCAATAGGGCTTGCTCGGCCCGCAACCCAGCCTGGCTACGCTCTAGCTGAAACAATGCAATGCGCAGATCCTCGCTATTCTGGTAGGCCAATTCAATGGCGGTTTCTAACGACAGGGGCTGGGTCCCGACAATCTCCACTTCGCTGGGCTTAGTAGGCACCAGCAGGGGGTTAGGGCTAGGGGTCAGATAGTCGGGTGGAGTCTCAAAGCCCTGATCAGTGGGCCGGTCAGATTGGGGTAAGGTAGAGTCCGGTTCTGGGGCGGGCATCTCTCTCTCATCGGCGGGGAGGGGTTGGGCCGCTTCCCCGGGTTCTAGCTGTAGTAGAGGGGGCTCAGTGGTCTGGGCGATCGCATCTTGAGCGGCAGAACCTGAATCATCAGCTTGACGAGCAGCTCCCACCTGGGCTGTAGCTCTGTTTTCCTCGGCTGTGGGACTGGACTCAGCGGCCAAACCCATAGCAGACCAGCCCGATAGGGTAAGACCCAGGCTTAGCGGTATCAGGTAGCGGCGATAGGAGTAAAGCATAGACACCATGAGCTATCAGCAACGGAATTGAGTCACTAACGGGAAAAACTAGCGTTTTCTGCCACAGCTTTCTAGCATATCGGCATAGAGGCTAACTTTAGCCACCCTTGGCCTAATCTACCCCCTTAACACAGCAAACACTGGACAGAGAATAGACAGGCTGAGTAGCATTTCATCGCCAATAGCTTAACAAACTAAACGGTTTAGTACAATTAGGAGGGTGTCCAATAGCCAACGGCGGGCTGTAAATCGGTAAAGGTATTAGAGGGCATATCGCCTCCGCAGGCGTTGGCCAGGGCATCGGTGTCATCGACGGGCAGCACCGGGCAGTTCAGGCGCTGGCTAACCTCGACTACGCTGACATCATCTAAAAATAATGTGTCCTTAGGGTCTCCTGAGTCACTGGGTTTGAGCATGACCGTAGGCAACAACAGGGCATCGCCCAGGGGGCGATCGCGCAAGCCCAGTAGCAGATCGTGGCCGGTGAGCAGGCCAGTGACCGTCATGTCGCGGCCCCAGTAATCACTGGCCAGGGCCGCCAGGTTGACCGTTAACCCCTGCACCCGGTTGAGGCGATCGACAATGGGCTGAAAGGCATGCTCTACGGCGTTGCCTACGACCCAGGTGAGGGTGCGCGGCGGGCTCACCGCCTCGGGCAGATAGGCCTGGGCCGACTGCTCAAACTGCTTCAGAAACTGCCGAATCGACCCCACCCCATTGCCAAGCTGGGGATAGTCTTCGTAGTGGCTTTCGGGCGGTACCTCCTGGCGAGCAATCAGGAACCACTCATCCGCCAGCCAGACAAAATTTGTGCCGAAACGCTGCTGAAATTCACCCTGAAGCGTCTGCACCTGAGCGATGACCTGCTGGGCCTGGGCCTGGGTGACGGGGCTTAATTCATCCCCCTCGGGACGAAACCGGGTTAGCCCCACCGGCACCACCGCCGCCGAAGCGACGGCTGGGACATCCCCCCGATGGAAGCGGGCTAGGTCCCGCA
The DNA here is from genome assembly GCA_041739575.1 of Nodosilinea sp. Lineage (GTDB taxonomy): Bacteria > Cyanobacteriota > Cyanobacteriia > Phormidesmidales > Phormidesmidaceae > Nodosilinea. The sequence goes on from JBGSNT010000164.1 coordinate 4,470, forward strand.
GGGTAGTCTCCAGATGATCGCCGTCGTTAATGCCGGGGCACACCACCACCTGGGCATGAATTTGCAGTCGCTGTTTCTGAAACCAGGCCAGCTGGTCGAGAATCTGACCGGCCCGGGGATTTTTCAGCAGACGCGATCGCACCTCAGGCTCCGTGGCGTGCACCGACACGTACAGGGGCGACAGCCGCAGGTAGGCAATCCGATCCCACTCCTGGGACAGTAGGTTAGTCAGGGTGAGGTAGCTGCCGTAGAGAAAGCTCAGCCGGTAGTCGTCGTCCTTGAGGTAAAGGGTGCCGCGCTTGCCGGGGGGCTGCTGGTCGATAAAGCAGAAGGGGCAGGCATTGTTACACTGCATCAGCCCGTCGAACAAGGCGGTTTCAAACTCTAGCCCAAGGTCTTCGTCAACCTCTTTTTCGATATCAATGTGGTGGGTTTTACCCTGGGCATCCAGTACCTCCAGGGCGAGGTCTTCGTCAGAGCAGAGAAAGCGGTAGTCAATTAGGTCTCGCGGTTTTTGGCCGTTAATAGCGACCAATGCATCGCCTGGCTCAAAGCCGATGTCTTCGGCAATAGAGTCGGGCAGCACGCGGGTAATGCGAGCGGGGCGAATTGCCGGGGCAGCCATAGCTGAAAAGGGGTCTAGGGGAGCAAGTTGTGCCTTCCCATCTTAACTGGACAGTCATAAGTTTTACTTGGATCCAGGCTTAGAGCTAGGCTGTCAGAGGTAGTGTATCTGGGGGTTTCTGAGGGATAAGCTTGGCGGCTAGGAATTTAGGCAGAAGTAGAGAGGCCGGACTTCTGAGAAAAAT
>JBGSNT010000166.1:0-11437 GCA_041739575.1 Nodosilinea sp.
ATTTTTCTCAGAAGTCCGGCCTCTCTACTTCTGCCTAAATTCCTAGCCGCCAAGCTTATCCCTCAGAAACCCCCAGATACACTACCTCTGACAGCCTAGCTCTAAGCCTGGATCCAAGTAAAACTTATGACTGTCCAGCTATAACTGAGGCACCGTGCCCCAACTCAGGGGTATGGCGGGACGACTAGTCTAGGCCCATGCAGGGCCGAGGCTGTTGCGTTGTTAACCTCAGGGTGAATCTACGGCGACTGTTCTGCGCCTCCCGGGCCAGCGCCCACTGCGACGGAGGCTGTCATTCTTGCTTCAGGGCTCCATGACCAAAGCTTCGCCAGACTTAGGCGTCATTCTAGTGGCACCGGTAGCCGACAGTACCCTTGGGCCGCTGGTTGAGTTGTTAGATACCCTCAAGGCAGAGGGTTACGATCTGCGCCAGGTGAGCAGCGAGGAGGCAATCATCGCGACCGCTGAGGCTGAGCGGCCAGATCTGATTCTGTTGGCGGTGGATCAGTTTGACACCGCTGCCATGCGGGTGTGCCACCGGCTCAAAAAGCGACCTAACACCCGCCCCATTGCCATCGTGGTGGTCGGTCAAGACCAGGCCCTGGCGCGGCGACTGCGGGCCTTTGAGTTTGGGGTGGCAGACTACATTGACCGCAGCCTGTGGATGGAAGAAGTTGCCGCCCGCCTCAGAGCCCAGGTGGCGACCCAGCGTCTGCAGCGACGGCTGCGGCAGCAGGCCCAGCGGGCCGTGTCGGCGGGCCGGGCCACCACCCTGCTGACCGACCTGCAAAAGGCGCTGCGGCGGCAGGCCCAGCTTCTGCAGGCCCAAAACCGGCAGCTGCAGCAGGAAATGCAGGAGCGGGAGCAGGCTCAGCAGGCCCTGCGCCTGGAGCAGCAAAAGTCAGAGCATCTGCTGCTCAACATTTTGCCTCGGGCGGTGGTGGACCGGCTGAAACAGTTGGAGGGTTCCTTGGCCGAGCGCTTTGACGACGTCACGATTCTGTTCGCTGACATCGTCAACTTCACCCCCCTGGCGGCCCAAATTAGTCCCCTGGAGTTGGTTAACTGGCTCAACACTATTTTTTCGGCCTTTGATCGGATGGCCGAGCGCTATCAGCTTGAAAAGATCAAGACCATTGGGGATGCCTACATGGTGGTGGGGGGCTTACCCCTGCCCCGTGCCGACCACGCCGAGGCGGTGATGGAGATGGCCCTGGCCATGCAGGATGAGGCCACCCGCATGGCCAGGGCCGACGGTCAGGTGTTTCAGCTGCGCATTGGCATCAACACTGGACCGGTGGTGGCCGGGGTGATCGGGATCAAAAAGTTTAGCTACGACCTCTGGGGCGACGCCGTGAATATTGCCAGCCGCATGGAGTCCCAGGGAACGCCGGGCCGGATTCAGGTGACCGAGGCCACCCACCAGCGGCTCAAACACCGCTATGACTTTGAGCAGGTGGGCCAGGTGATGGTCAAGGGGCACGGCTATCTCACCACCTATCAATACGTCGGCTCTGGGCAAAAAGCTTGATAGACTGGGGAAGCTAAAAATTCGGACAGCCAAATATCTTAGCGATAGGGATGGGCTGGCCCCGGCACAATAGTGAAAGAACAAGGTCCTCAGGGCCACCGCACGCTCAACTTATATCTCACGCTATGGCGACATTTTTGCTGGAAGTTGGCACCGAAGAACTGCCCGCCAGTTTTGTAAGCAATGCCCTCCACCAGTGGCAGAGCCGCATTCCCGCTGAACTGGCCGAGCTGGCCTTGGAGCCCGATGGGGTGCGGCTCTACGGCACTCCACGCCGCCTAGCGGTGGTGCTGGACGGGTTGCCCAGTTGCCAGCCGGACCGCCGAGAAGAGGTGAAGGGGCCCCCGGCCCAGGCCGCATTTAAGCAGGGTCAGCCGACCCAGGCCGCCCTGGGGTTTGCCAAATCGCGCGGGGTGGAGGTGTCTGCCCTGGAGGTGCGGGACACCGATAAGGGAGCTTTTGTCTTTATCGATCAGGAGATTCCGGGGCGGTCTGCCGCTGACCTGTTGACCGAGCTCATTCCCCAGTGGATTTTGGGCCTGGAGGGTAAGCGATTTATGCGCTGGGGTGACGGTGACCTGCGCTTTCCGCGCCCGATCCGCTGGCTGGTGGCGCTGATCGATGGCGAGGTGCTGCCCTTCACCCTGGAGAATGGGTCGCTGGCCTGTAACAGCGATCGCATCTCCCATGGGCATCGCGTTCTCCATCCTGCTCCGGTCATCCTCCACCGCGCGCAGGACTACGTGGAAGCCCTGCGCAATGCCTACGTTGAGATCGACCTCACCGCTCGCCGCCTGCTGATTCAGCACCAGGTGGAGGCGGCCGCCAAGCGGCTGGGAGGGGTGGCGATGATTTCCCCGGCGCTCCTCGATGAGGTGACCAACCTGGTAGAGTGGCCGTCGGCCGTCGTCGGTCAGTTCGACCCCGAATTCCTCGAACTGCCGCCGGAGGTGGCCATCATTGAGATGGAGAGCCACCAGCGCTACTTTCCGCTCAAGCAGAGCGCCGCCGACCTGGCCCTGATGCCCGTGTTTATCACGATTTCTAACGGTGACCCCAGCAAGGACGCCATTATTGCTGAGGGCAATGCACGGGTGATCCGGGCGCGCCTCTCCGATGGAAAATTCTTCTTTGATGCTGACCGGGCCCAGCCCCTCGACGCCTACGTGGCTAAGCTTGAAACCGTCACCTTTGAGGAGCGGCTGGGGTCGATGGCGGCCAAGGTTAAGCGCATCGGTGCCGTGGCTAACCACCTCTGCGATCAGCTGAACCTGGGGGCCCAGCCCCGCCAGCAGATTCGCCGGGCCGCCTACCTGTGCAAGGCTGACCTGGTCACCCAGATGGTGGGCGAATTTCCTGAACTGCAGGGGGTGATGGGGCAGAAGTATGCCCTCCACAGCGGTGAACCCGAGGCCGTGGCCACCGCCATTCTGGAGCACTACCTGCCGAGGGGAGCGCAGGATAGCCTGCCCCAAACCCTGGTCGGCCAGGTGGTGGGCATTGCCGATCGCCTCGACACCCTGGTGGGTATCTTTAGCACGGGCCAGCTGCCGACCGGATCCTCCGATCCCTTCGCCCTGCGCCGGGCTGCTAACGCGGTACTCAACATTATCTGGGCGGCAGGCCTGCCCCTCAACCTGGCCCGCCTGCTCGATACCGTGGTGCAAGATTTCGCCCAGGATCCTGCCCTGACGGTGGAGAATCCTGCCACCCTCAAGCAGCAGCTCCACGATTTTTTCCTGCAGCGGGTGCAGACCTTGCTACAGGATGAGCTGGGCATTGACTACGATCTGGTGAATGCGGTGCTGGGGGATCGAATCCTGAACGACCCTCTCGACGGTAAGGATCGAGCCCTCTTTCTGCAGGAGATGCGCCGCAGCGGTCGCCTAGAGGAAGCCTACGAAACCGTGAATCGGGCCACCCGCCTGGCGGCCCAGGGCAGTCTGGATACCCAGACCTTGGACCCTAGCGGTGTGATTGACCCGGCTGTTCTAGAGGCCGGGTCAGAAAAGGCCTTTCTGGCCGCCCTCAAAACCCTCCTACCGGAGACCCAAGCGGCTCAGGCCAGCCGTAACTACGATCAGCTGCTGGCGGGTCTAGAGCGGGTGGCTCCGGTGGTGAGCAACTTTTTTGATGGCTCCGACAGCGTACTGGTCATGGCTGAAGACCCAGCGGTGCGGCAAAACCGCCTCAACCTGCTAGGGCTGCTGCGCAACCATGCCCTGGTGCTGGGAGACTTTGGGGCGATCGTCAAGGGGTAGCATCAGCATGAAGAATGCCCATGTGATTGGTCTGGGTAAATCAGGGGTGGCGGCGGCCCGGCTGCTGAAGCGCAACGGTTGGCAGGTGGTGCTGAGCGATCGCGGTTCGAGCCCGTCCCTGGTGGCCCAGCGGGAGGCGCTGGGGCGGGAGGGTATTGCGGTGCTGCTTGACTACAGCTTTGTGCCCGACAGCCGCACCAATCTGCTGGTGGTCAGCCCCGGCGTGCCGTGGGATAACCCTGCCCTGGTGACCGCCCGCGCCAATGGGCTGGAGGTGATCGGCGAAACGGAGCTGGCCTGGCGGTTTTTGCAGGATCGCCCCTGGGTCGGCATTACCGGCACCAACGGTAAGACCACCACCACCGCCCTCACCGCCGCTATTTTTCAGGCTGCCGGGCTCCATGCCCCGGCCTGTGGCAACATCGGCTACGCCGCCTGCGAACTGGCCCTGGGGGCAACGGTGCCCGACTGGGTGATTGCCGAGCTGAGTAGCTATCAGATCGAGGCTTCCCCCACCCTGGCGCCCCAGATCGGCGTGTGGACGACCCTGACCCCCGACCACCTGCAGCGCCACTACACGGTGGAAAACTACGCCCAGATTAAGGCAACGCTGATCCATCGCTCTGGGCTGGCGGTGTTCAACGGCGATGACCCCTACCTGCGCCAGCACATGCCGGCGGAGTTTGAGGCGGCCTACTGGACCAGCGCTGCGGGGAAGGGGGCGTTGGTTCCTAGGGACCGGTCTTCGACCCTGGCGCCCCTGCGGCCCTGCGCCTACATTGAAGACGGCTGGGTTAAGTTTGAGGCCATGCCTCTTGTGCGGGCCGATGCCCTGCGGATGGTGGGTGACCACAACCGGCAAAACCTCTTGATGGCGGTCACCGCCGCCTGTTTGGCGGAGATCGACGGGGAGGCGATCGCAGCGGGGGTGTCCACCTTCCCCGGTGTGCCCCACCGGCTCGAGCACATCTGCACCTGGCGAGGCATTGACTTCATTAACGACTCCAAGGCCACCAACTACGATGCGGCTGAGGTGGGGCTGCGATCGGTGGCGGCCCCAGCGGTACTGATCGCTGGGGGCGAAGCCAAGGAAGGCGATGACACCGCCTGGGTGCAGCGGATTCGAGAGCGGGCCGCTAGCGTACTGCTGATAGGCGATGCGGCTCCGCAGTTTGCCCAACGGCTAGAGACGGTGGGGTACAGCACCTACGAGATTGTTGAAACCATGGATCGGGCGGTGGAGCGTAGTGCTGAGATCGCTCCGACCCTCAATGCCAGGGTGGTGCTGCTATCTCCAGCCTGCGCCAGCTTTGATCAGTACCCCAATTTTGAGCAACGGGGCGACCACTTCCGCCAGCTCTGCCAGGAGCGATTTTTGTAGACCGACCGATTCAAAACCCAGACTTCTTATTAGGCATAAACATGGGTGAGATCATCAATGCACTTGAGAATACTCCGATTCCAAAAGTTCTAGTTTTTGCCGGATTATTTTTTATTCTTTTTTGGCTGCCCCCGATTGGTCAGGGCAAACGCCGTTTGCACCTACAAAACTGCCTGTTTTTGAAACGGGGGGTATTAAACCCGTAGAATTTGATTTGTACTAAATCCTGTTTGGTTACCCTTGATTCCTTAGCGCGAATGCCATAAAGCCTCTGACTGGGCTGCGTCTACGTCCCTACAGCTTGGCCTGTATGGAGACAGGGATATGCGGTTCAGATTTGGCATTTACTTTCTGGGGTTGCCCTTAGCCCAGAAACAGCTTGTAGGCTGGGTTTTGATTTTCGTCCCAGTACTGGTAGCCGAGGGTATCCAAAAACCCTTGCCACTGCTCCATCTCGTGGGGCGGCACCTGAATGCCGGTGACAATGCGGCCATAGTCTGAGCCGTTGTTGCGGTAGTGAAACAGGCTGATGTTCCAGTCGGGGCTCATGGCGCTGACAAACTTCATCAGCGCGCCGGGGCGCTCGGGGAACTCGAAGCGGTAGAGCAACTCGTCGTGGGCCAGGGGCGACTTGCCGCCCACCATGTGGCGCAGGTGCATTTTGGAGAGTTCGTCGTCGGTGAGATCCAGCGTTTTTAAGCCTTTGGATTCAAAGATTTGGGCCATGCTGGCCGCGTCGGCGCGCCCCTGGACCTCTAGGCCAACAAAAATGTGGGCCTCGTGGTTATCGGCAATGCGGTAGTTGAACTCGGTCAGGTTGCGGGTGCCGATGCATTCGCAGAAGGCCTTGAGGCTACCCGGCGTCTCGGGAATGGTGACGGCAAAGATGGCCTCCCGATGTTCGCCAATTTCAGCTCGCTCGGCCACAAAGCGCAGTCGGTCAAAGTTCATGTTGGCGCCGCAGGCGACGGCGACCAGGGTTTGGTCGGTGATGCCCTCGCGCTCGACGTAGGCCTTGGCCCCGGCGATCGCCAATGCTCCCGCCGGTTCCAAAATCGATCGGGTGTCCTCAAACACGTCTTTAATCGCCGCGCAAATATCGTCGGTGCCCACCAGAATAATCTCGTCCACGTACTGCTGGCAGAGGCGAAAGGTTTCTTCGCCCACCTGGCGCACGGCCACGCCGTCGGCAAATAGGCCCACCTGGCTGAGGCACACACGCTTCCCCGCCTTGAGGGATTGGGCCATGGCATCGGCCTCGACGGGCTCAACGCCGATGATTTTGATCTCGGGCCGCAGCCGTTTGACGTAGGCGGCAATGCCCGAAATGAGGCCACCGCCGCCGATCGCCACAAAGATAGCGTGGATGGGCTGGGGGTGCTGGCGCAAAATCTCCATGCCGATGGTGCCCTGGCCGGCAATCACATCGGGGTCGTCAAAGGGGTGCACAAAGACCAGCCCTTTTTCTTCCGCCAGCTGCAGGGCGTGGGCATAGGCATCGTCGTAGGCTTCGCCGTAGAGCACCACTTCGCCGCCGCGAGCTTTTACCGCGTTGACCTTCACCATGGGCGTGGTGGTGGGCATGACAATGACGGCCCGGCTGCCCAACTGTTTTGCCCCTAGGGCAACCCCCTGAGCATGGTTGCCCGCCGAGGAGGCAACCACCCCCTGGGCCAGCTGCTCGGGTGACAGGTGGGCCATTTTGTTGTACGCCCCCCGCAGCTTGAAGGAAAACACCGACTGCATATCTTCTCGCTTCAGCAGCAGGCGGTTTTGCAGCCGCGCCGACAGGTTGGGGGCCAGGTCTAGGGGGGTTTCCTGGGCGACGTCGTAGACCCGAGCGGTGAGAATGCGTTCGAGATAGTCGGTGGGCATTGGGCAAATTTGGCGAAGGGGTAAACCTTAATTCTACGGTGAGGGGGGAAGGGATCGGTGGATTGATGGAACGGTGGGGCGACGGGGGGCGGGGCGGGGGGGGAGGAAGCGGATCGCATTTCTGTATCCTGCGATAGAGTTGCAGGGGAACCTGGCGCTATGCCTTTGCCTATGTCTTTCCGCCTGTCTCGTCGCCCCAAGGCACCGGCTTCCCCCGGTGCAGTTCGCGTCTGGGTGGGAGCAGGCCCGCGGCGGTTTTGGCGGGGGTTGGGTTGGGTGCTTGCGATCGCCAGCGTGGGCGGCGGGGTGGTGCTGATCGGGTTGACGTTTCGTCTAGGGCTGCGTCTGATGCTGGACCCGGAGGCGTTGCCCCAGGGGCTGGCGCTGCTGCCGCGATCGCAGCCGGTGACCCTGCCCGCCACTCCCCTAACGGATTTGCTAGAGCAGATGGCCCAGCAGCAGCGCCTGGGCGAGCCGCTGGCGGTGGGTGACCCCGATGCTGAGGGCAACGGGCTGCTGCTGGTGCCGCTGCTGGAGGCTGATTCAGAGGCGATCGCCGGGCTGACCCTGATCCAAACTCGGGCCGGTGGGGAGGAGGGGTGGGCGATCGCCACTCTCCCCATTGCGCCCCTCCCCAGAGACACCGTGATGGCCCCCTGGTTGAGGAGTCCTCAACTGCCCGCCGCAGTGCCCCGGACCTTTTCGCCGACTCAGGTGGTGCCCCTCCCGCCGCCGCCGGTGGGCACTGGCGGCATCTGGCTCACCCTCCAGGGCACCTGGCAACAGCAGGGGCTGATGCTGCGCTACGGACGCCTGCTGTACGTCGACCCCCAGGCTCAGCGCCTAGACTTGTTGGAAGCCTGGAGCAGCCCGGTTAACCGCTCGCCCCAGTGGGCTGATCTGGATGGCGAAGGCCCCAGCGATTTGGTGGTTGACGAAACCGTAGACCTGGAGCCGGCCCTGCGGGGATGGCAGATTATCGCTGGGCCTGGGCCGAGCCTACAGCCCATTTCCTGGGTGCGAGTACCGATCGATGCCGGGCCTAGGGCCGGGACTTACCAGCAGGCCCTAAGGTTGGCCAGGGGAGGGCTGTGGGGTCAGGCTGCGGGGCAACTGGCCGATTTGAAAACTGCTCTGGTTTCGGCCTGGGATCCGGCGGCGGAGGCCCAACTCAGGCTGATCCAACGCCATGCGGCCATTACCCGCCAGCAGGCGAACCAAGACTGGTCGTCGCCGGTCCAGCAGCTCCTGGCCCTGCTCATCGACGGTCGCTGGGAGGCTGCCCTGGCCCGGCTGGAAGCTTCCCCCGACCTGCTGCCGGCGGTGCTGAACCGGCTCGGCGTTGACGGGGGCCGCCTGTGGAGCCGAATCAGAGTCGCTGCTGCCCTGCCCGACCCGCCCCCGGCCCTCTACGTATGGGGCGGTCTAGTCCTGAAGGCCCAGCCCAGCCAGCCGACCACTGCGGATGGCGCTACCCCCGACTGGCTAGATCGCCAACCGGTACCGGCCGTGGCCCGCCAGCGGTTGGCTCAGCTGCTGGCAGCCCAGGCTAGACTCCAGGCCGAAAACGCAGACGCGATCAGCCCCGCCAGTGAGGTCCAGGGGCTCTCTACTGCGGCGGATGGACCGGTTCCGGCGATCGCCCCGTCTGCCCTGAGTGCCATGATTGGCCAGGCCCAGCCGATCCCCGCCCCCAATGCTGGGTTTGCCGCCCCGGGACAATCGCTGGATGCCTCCCTCGGCCAGTGGTATGCCATCGAGCTGCGGGCCATTTACCAGGGCCAGAGCTGGCAGCAGGGCCCACCTGCCCTCCCGGTCGATCGGTCTGGGGCGGCGGCCTGGTCGACCCTCGAACCGGTGGTTCGGAATAGTCCTCAGCTGCTGCGCTGGGCTAGCTCTACCAGCGGGGTGCCGGCCCCGCTGACGGTGCGGGGGCTAACCCTAACCAACGGTGCCCCTACTCTGCTGGCCACCGGGCCGGTGGCCAGTGCTGCTCCCCTGCCGCCGCTGGTGTTTTCCCCAGGGGCACTGCTGTGGCTCGACGCCAACCAGCGTCAGGCCCCTGACCCAGATGCGATTGCTGCTCCGGTGGCCGCTGTGTTGTGGGGTAGCCAAACGCCTCCGCCCGACTTTGCCCCGGCCCTGGCCCGCCTGGCTCAGCACAGCATTGACCTGACTGGCGATGGTCAGCCGGAACGGTTGATCACCTGGGACGAGGCCGCCGTAGCCCAGCTCAGGGGCTGGGGGGTGCCGGTGGCGGGCATAGCCCCCAAAACCATCATTTTAAGCCAGGACAATGCCCCTCTCTACAGCGATATATTTGCGTCTCAAATAGTTATAGGGCTGACCAACCCTGCCCTGGACGGGGCAATAGGGCTACTGGTGCAGCGGGCGGGGCAGTATGAGCTGGCTGTTTGGCATGAAGCCCTCCAGGGGTTTGAGTAGTAGTACCTGGGCCGTGCTTCTGCCTGGGGCATTGAAAAAATGGGAAAATTCAGTAATATCTACGATGTGCTCAAGACTTTTGAAAGTCTAAGCCTTTCCTTAAGGGCTTACCATACGTGTTTTCACGTAGTAGACTTATCTGCGGTCGTTGCAAATGGTTGGGTGTATCTTCGACTTCCTCTTTCTAATTGGACAGTTTACCTATGACAAGTAGCGGTGGATTTGGAACCCAGTTAGTCCCCTACGACTTTGACAGTAACGAAACGACAGATATTCTATTTGAAAGGAGCCTACCAGGCGGTGGTAATGAGTACCTGGTCTGGACATTAAACGGTTTAAGCATTCTGGAGCAGGCTGTCATTGGCAGCGGTGGCTCAACTTGGTCGCTGGATCGCCCCCTCGCCGACTACGACGGCAATGGCACGACTGACATCCTGTTTAATCAATCTGTTGCTCCAAATACCACGCAGTATGGGGTCTGGCTGATCGACGGCATCCAGGTGATTGGGCAGGCCGCCACTGGCATAGCAGTACCTAACTGGACCGGGCTCGATTATGCCTTTGGCGATTTTGACGGCAACGGTGCTGCTGACCCGCTGTTTGACGAACTCTCTTTCTCTAATGGTACTGAGATTCATCGGTACGGTATTTGGCTATCCGATGGAACCGAGCTCCTGGTTAAGGCACCCATTGGCATCAATGCAGACACCCCTATTTGGTTTGTAGCGGACGCCAGCTACTACAACAAAGACAATAAGAGCGATCTACTGTTTGCCCGTGAAGTCTTGGATATTAACGACACCCCCACCGGCGGTTACCAGTACGGCGTGTGGACGATCGATGGCATCCAGGTAACCGGACAGGCTACGATTGGCACCTCCGGCGATGATTGGGGCTTTTATAACTATGCCGCAGACTTCAATGGCGACGGCACCACCGACCTGGTCTTTTCGCGGGAAGTCTTCGATAACGGTAACTTCCTCGGTACCCAGTACGGCGTGTGGACGATTGATGGCACCCAGACCACCAGCCAAGCGGCCGTCGATATTGCCACCCCAGGCTGGTTTGAGAGTTACGCCTTTGACACCAACGGCGATGGCGCCAACGACTTGGTCTTTAAGGGTGAGGTCTTGGATGTCAACGATACCCTCATCGGCTATCAATATGCGGTGTGGACCCTCAACGGCACCCAGGCCACCAGTCAGGCCGTCATTGGTTCTACCGACACCAGTTGGGATTTTATTGACAACACCAAAAATGCTGGTGACTTCAACGACTTCAATGGCGACGGCAAAACTGACATGCTCTTTAGTCGAGAAATTGTCGACAACGGCAATATAGTTGGCTATGAATATGGCTTGTGGCTACTCGATGGTACCAATGTTATTTCTCAAAAGGTTATCGGTAGCTCTGGGGAGGGTTGGGTATTTACCGGTGGTGCTGACACCAATGCCGATGGTATTGCTGACCTGGGCTTCATCAACGAGACAACGGCTGAATATGCGGTTTGGACCCTGGGTAGCGACGGTTCAGTCACTGGCCAAGCGGTGTTGGGCGCCTATGACAACGTCAATAATCCGCTTGGCTGGTCCCCTGTGACCGATTTTTACTACATTGAACCTGCCTAAGGCTAGCTAGTAGACTGTGGCGTAAGTGAGGCGACTATTGCCAATCGCGAGGGAGCAGGGGAGCTAGGAAGCCCAGCAATCTGGAATAGTTGGCATATTTCAGCCTTCGAGTCTGGCGCGCCTGGCACCCCGGCTCCCTGGCTTGCAGAAATAGTCCCGAAACCCGCTACTTAATCTGGGTGACCCGCCAGCTCAGCTTCAGGTTGAGCCAGAAATTCCAGAAGGTCACGATGGCGATCGCCACCAGGTTGGCCAGGTAGGCCCAGCGCTGGCCAAACACCAGGTTGTAGACCACATTCAGCACCAGCACGTTGAG
>JBGSNT010000168.1:0-2194 GCA_041739575.1 Nodosilinea sp.
ATTTTTCTCAGAAGTCCGGCCTCTCTACTTCTGCCTAAATTCCTAGCCGCCAAGCTTATCCCTCAGAAACCCCCAGATACACTACCTCTGACAGCCTAGCTCTAAGCCTGGATCCAAGTAAAACTTATGACTGTCCAGCTACTAAGAGGCAGTCAATTGCTCCATCGGCAGAAAGCACTACTCGCAATATTGCAGCAGGTTGGCGGCCAAGCCTCTACCCTGCAAATGATGAAATGGGCTTTTCTGCTGAATCAAGAAACGCCGTCTCATGGTGGCAAGACCTTTTACCAGTTCATTCCCTATCGCTTTGGTCCTTATTCCTTTACCCTCAACCGCGAAACCGATACGCTCATCCGCAATGGCTTTGTGGAGAAGGCAGACCCAAAAACCTGGGAGCTAACGGCCCTAGGAAGAGAGCAATCGGTTACTCTGCCCAAGCCTATTGCCCAAGATGTTGCAAACGTGACCCAGCGATACGGCAACCTGTCTGGCTCAGATTTAATTGATACGGTCTATGCCCAGTATCCGTGGTTTACAGTCAATAGCGATTTGCCTGGCAAGCGCCAACAACAGCGCCCCGTTGCCGACATAGCGATTTACACGGCTGGCTACGAAGGCAAAACGGTAGATGAGTTTTTGAATCTGCTGATGCGATCGGGCATTGGCAGATTGATTGATGTTCGGTACAACCCAATTTCTCGTCGCTATGGGTTTCACAAGAGCACACTCAAGCGACTGTGTAACTCTTTGGAGATTGACTACCAGCATCTACCGGGGCTAGGCATTCCAGGCTCCGCCCGCGCAGACTTGAACTCAACCGATAGCTATGTTGCTCTCTTTCAGGAATACCGCTGCGGTTTGATCGATCGCAGGGATGATCTACAGACCGCAATGACGTTATTGAAGTCTAAACCTAGCGTGCTGGTATGTATGGAAGCGAAGCCGGAAAGCTGCCACCGTACTGTGCTGGCTCAGCATTTGACGGGCATGATGGCGCTGCCAATTAAGCATCTCGGATGAACGGCATGACCAATCAGCCTATTAAGACCAAGGTTTTGATTACAGTGATGACCTATCCTCACCCGTCGCGAGGATATCAAGAACTTGTATGCACGGCTGGCATTACTGAGAATTACGACTGGGTAAGGCTTTACCCAGTAGATTATCGCTATAGGCCCAGAAATCAGCAGTTTCGCAAATATCAGTGGGTCGAAATAGACCTGTTGCCCCATGGAGCCGGGAATGATCGCCGCAAAGAAAGCCGAAAACCCAACTTAGATTCTCTGCGTGTACTGGGTGAACGACTTTCTACCAAAAATGGCTGGCGAGAACGGCGAGAAATCATTGACCAGATGCCGACCTACACGGTGAAGCAACTGCGGGCGTTACACGACTCAGAGCAAACATCCCTGGGCATTGTGAGACCGACTCGAGTCATAGATCTTAAAATTGAGCCTGCCGACCCAGAGTGGAAACCGGAATGGCAAAACCTCTTCGATCAATTCACACTGTTTGGGCCAGTGCAAAAGCCACTCCGCAAAATACCGTACAAGTTCAGCTACGTCTTCGAATGCGAAGACAGTCACAAACCCCACAACGCCATGATTGAAGACTGGGAACTGGGGGTGCTTTGGCTAAATGAAGTGGCTCGGCTGGGAGATGAAGAACGGGCAGCCCAGAACGTGCGGCGCAAGTTTTTTGATGAGATTTGTAGCGACAAGAAAGACACGCTCTTTTTTATGGGGACGGTGTTTCCTTACAACACCTGGGTTGTGCTGGGTGTTTTCTGGCCGCCAAAACAATCAGAGCCAGACATCATTCAAGGAACGTTGTTTTAGGTTCAGCACTAATCTGTCGAGAGTTTGGCAAGCAATTGTGCTCGACACGGTGTTTTTCAAAAGCGATCGCGCACCGACGCTGAGCGCCCATTTAGATACACCACACAAACATTCGTATCCAGCAGATAGCGCATCCCTACTCAAACGCTCCCGCCAGGTCTTCATCGAGCGCCTCTGAAATCCCCGCATCATCAATCCTAATGGGGTCATCCGCGCCTGATTGACTGACAAAAGTTTGCCTGGATACCCCTCAAAGCCCCTTATAGCAAGGGTTTGAGGCGATCAAGCGCGTTTTATGGCTTCATATCGCCTGCAATGCTTGTCAGCTGGGGGTTTCAGGGGTTAGCGATCCATGT
>JBGSNT010000169.1:0-3683 GCA_041739575.1 Nodosilinea sp.
ATTTTTCTCAGAAGTCCGGCCTCTCTACTTCTGCCTAAATTCCTAGCCGCCAAGCTTATCCCTCAGAAACCCCCAGATACACTACCTCTGACAGCCTAGCTCTAAGCCTGGATCCAAGTAAAACTTATGACTGTCCAGATAGAGGGAAACACCCACAAAATCACCCCAAAAATGCCCGGCACAATGTACAGCGACTCTTTGCGACCGGGGTTAAACCACAGCCGCGTCTGCACCCCCACTGGGGCCACCGGCTGGGCCGCCACCAGACCGCTGCTGCGGAGAAAAAACTGGGTCGTGGCCCGCAGGCTGCCCTGAATAATGCGGGCGTTGTTGACGTCGGTGCCGTCGACCAGTACCTGCACGGTAACGGGCTGCTGGGCCAGCAGTCGCCGGGAAAAATCGGGGGGAATCACCACCGCGGCCTTGGCCAGACCGCGATCGAGGGTGGCCAGGGGGTCGTTGTCGACCAGGGGGACGGGGATGAACTGGTTAGTGGCAAACAGCCGTTCGGCGTAGGTGCGGCTGAGAAAGCTGTTGTCAAAGTCCTGGACGCTGAGGGGAATGTTTTTGGCCTCGAGGCGAATGGCGTAGCCGTAGATCAGCAGCACCGCCAGGGGCAGCACAAAGGCCAGGGCGACGGTAATGCGATCGCGGCGAAACTGGTTGAGCTCCTTGAGACACTGGGATAGCACTCGCCTCATGGCTGCGCCCCCCCCGAGGGCTCGGCCCGCTGCACAATACCAATAAAGGCATCCTCGAGGGAAAAGGGTATGGGCCGGGCGGCCTCTACCTCAATCTGCGCCCCCTGGAGCCAGTGGCGCACCGCCTGGAGCTGCGCTTCGGGCGGGTCCAGCACCAGGTGCAGGCGATCGCCAAAAATCGACACCCGCCAGCTGTCCAGCCGCGCCTTGAGCAGGTCGGAGGCGGCCTGCACCGGCCTACAGACCAGCTCAATCAGCTGCCCCGGCTGGCTGGCTTTAATCTGGCTGGGGGAACCCTCGGCGACAATTTGCCCCGCCACCATAAAGGCCATGGTGTTGCAGTTTTCGGCCTCCTCCAGATAGTGAGTGGTGACCAAAATGGCCGTCCCCCGCTGGGCAAAGTCGCGAATGAGCCGCCAAAACTGCCGCCGGGCCAGGGGGTCCACCCCGGAGGTGGGTTCGTCTAAGAACAAAATATCCGGCTCGTGCATTACCGAGGCCCCAAAGGCGACCCGCTGTTTCCAGCCGCCCGGCAGGCTGCCCGTCAGGGTCTGCTCGCGCCCCTCCAGGCCACAGGTGGCCAGCACCCAGGCAATCTTCTCCGGCCGCAGGGCCCGAGGTATGCCGTAGACGCCCGCGTAAAAATCGAGGTTTTGGCGAATGGTGAGGTCGTCGTAGAGGGTAAATTTTTGGCTCATGTAGCCAATCCGCGATCGCACCTCGGGGCGGTTCAGATTACTGGTTTCGCCCGCCAGCTCCATGGTGCCGCCGCTGGCCGGCAGCAGGCCGCAGAGCATTTTGATCGTGGTGGTCTTGCCCGCCCCGTTGGCCCCCAGCAGGCCGTAGATCTCGCCGTAGCGCACGGTGACGTCCAAATCCTTGACCGCCTGAAAGGTGCCAAAGGTCTTTTGCAGGCGGTAGGTGGCGATGGCGGTGCGGCCCTTCTCCTTGCCGGCCCGGTGGTTGGGAAAGGTCAGGTAGGGCGGGTCCAGCCCTCGCTGGCGCAGCAGGTTGACAAAGACATTTTCCAGGGTGGGCTGATCGGGCCGCAGATCCGTCAGGGGCAGCTGGTGGTGGGCCAGCACGGCGCGAATCTGGCGCTCCCCGGCCTCAGCCTCTTTCACCATGACATCCAGTCGATCGCCAAAAGTCTGAATATCGACAATGCCGCCGCCGCTCTGGCTAAGCAGGCGCTCGGCCGCCGCCAGGGGGGTGGCCCGCACCTCAATGCGGCTCAGGCCGAGGCGGCGGCGTAGCTCGCTCAGGGTGCCCATCTGCTGGATTTCACCCCCGTAGATCAGGGCAATCCGGTGGCAGCGCTCGGCTTCGTCCAGGTAGGGGGTGGCTGCCACCACCGTCACCCCCTCCGCCGCCACCGTCGCCAGCAAATCCCAAAACTCGCGCCGCGAGACCGGGTCAACCCCGGTGGTGGGCTCATCCAGCAGCAGCACCGGCGGCTGGGCCACCAGGGCGCAGCAGAGGGCCAGCTTTTGCTTCATGCCCCCCGACAGCTGCCCGGCCAGGCGATCGCGAAACCGGTACAGGTCTACCCGCTGTAGCAGCTGGCGCGATCGCGCCTCCAGATCGGCCGCAGAGATCCGCCGCAGACCGGCGCTGTAGCGCAGGTTCTCGGCAATGCTGAGGTCACCGTAGAGGGAAAACTTTTGGGTCACGTAGCCCACATTCAGCCGAGCCCGATGGGGGTCGGTGCCCAGTACCGACACCTCTCCGGCGGTGGCTGCCATCACCCCGGCCAAAATCTGAAAGGTCGTGGTCTTGCCGGCCCCGTCGGGGCCGATCAGCCCAAAGATTTCGCCCCGCTGGATGGTGAAGTCAAGCCCCTTGAGCGCCGCCACCCCGCCGTAGGATTTGCGCAGCTGATGTACGGCAATGGCGGCTTCGGACTGGGTGGCGATCGCCCCAGAAGCGGCTAGCCGGGTCATGGCTGCGGCCTCGACGGGTCTAGCACAATTTCGCCGTCAGCGGGCATACCCGGCTTGGCAAAGCCGGCGGGGTTGGCGATGCTCAGCTTCAGGCCAAACACCTGGGTCACCCGGTCCTCTCGAAAATAAATATTTTCCGGAGTAAACGAGGCCTCCGTATCGATGGCCGCCACCCTAGCCGCCAGGGGCTGGTCCGGGGCCGAATCTAAAAACACCCGCGCCGACTGCCCCACCCGCACCAGCCCCAGCTCCCCCTGGGGAATGTAGCCCCGCATAAACACGTCGTCTAGGTTAATCACCGTGAGGATTGGGGTACCCGCCGCAATCACCTGTCCGGGCTCGACGCTACGGGTCGCCACCACGCCGTCAATGGGGCTGACAATGGCCAAATTGTCGAGGCGCGCCGCCGCCTCGGTCTGCCGCGCCTGGGCCTGCTCCAGGTCCGCCTGGGCCGCCGTGAGCTGGGCCTGGGCCTGCTCACGCTGGGTTTGCAGCCGGGCCACCTGGGCCGTGCGAATGTCGGGGTTGAGCTGGCTGGTTTGAGCCTGGGTCAGGGTGCCCTGGGCCGCCGTGACCTGCTGTTGGGCGGCTCCTACTGCGGCCTGCTGGGCCGCCAGGGTAGCCTGGGCAGCCTCGAGCTGGGTCTGGGCCTGGTCAAACTGCTGCTGGGAAATGGCCCCCGCCCCCACCAGGGTAGCGAGCCGATCGCGATCGACCCGAGCCAGGGCCAGGGCCGATTCGGCCTGCCGCACCTGGGCCTGGGCCGACCGGAGCTGCGCCACCGCCACCGCCACCGCCGCCGTGGACTGGTCCACCCGCCCCAGGCTATCCCCCTGGGCCTGCTGGAGGGTGAGCTGGGCCTCCTGAATCTGGCTGTCGATCACATTGATCTGGAGCTGTGCCTGACTGACCTGCTGTCGGGCCGCCGCCACCTGGGCCTGGGCCGCTGTCAGCTGGGCCTGGACCTCGCGATCGTCGAGCCGGGCAATCACCTGGCCCTGCTGCACCGTATCTCCCTCGCGCACCGTAACTTCGGCGA
>JBGSNT010000037.1:0-6948 GCA_041739575.1 Nodosilinea sp.
CAAACTCTTGACCCGTCAGTCCTGTCAAACTGCATAGAATCCGAGACTTCGTCCGCAACTCGGCATAAGTCATTTTCATGGGATCTACCTGGTCGCTGCTCCTGCTATTGATTCTACTAGCTCAATTTCCGATAAGGTTTAATCCCTGCTTACTCCTTACATCTGAGCTTTGGGTCAATTCATCTGACCTTTGCTGGTACAGACTGCACCTAGCGCGACCCACGCTACGGCTTTCGCTGTACGGTCGATTCGGTGTGAAAACACGGCTTTTTCACGGGTAAGCCACACCTGTGCTAACCCTTTAGCTCTGTCAAGATAGTTTTGTCGGCGAAAGGAGAGAGCAATGGCAAAACATTTTTTTGGCAAGCCTTTTATGAACTGGTATCGTCAGCTACTGCGCAACTCTAAATACCGTTGGGTTGTGTTATTTGGCACCCTGGTTTATCTGGTCAGTCCCATTGATATTTCCCCCGATGTCTTCCCTGTGTTGGGTTGGCTCGACGATGGCTTAGTCGCCACGATCGCCATTACTGAAATCACCCAAATCCTGCTCGATCGCAAGCGCAATCTGCGTCAGGTCGACGAATCTATCGCCAGGACAGAAGCCGTTGACACTAGCAAAACGGTAATCGATGTGGATTCCGTTGCTGTTCTCTAAACCATATCTAAGTCTAGAAACCAGGATTCCATCTGTAAAAAATCAGAGATCCCAATTTTGACTTAGGCGATCAATCTTTCAACCTCATTTTTCTTAGGAGAAGCCCCATGACCAACCCTGTGCAAGACCGTGTTAAGACCGAGTGGGAAAAAGCCCAAAAAGAGGGCGGCCAGCGCGTAGAACGCATTCGCGACATTGTTAAAGCAGCCGCCGTCGAAGCATTGGCTGAACTCAGGGAAGGCTCTAGCGAAATCGAAACCCAGGGCCGTAAAACGCTGTCAGAAATGATTGATCAGCTCAGGGCCAACGAAGCTGCCGATGCAGCTGCCGCTGAAGCGGTCGCCGACGCTGTGGCTGAGGCCGTCCAAGCCGAAGCCAGCCAAGCCGGAGGCAGCCAAGTTGAGGCCGCTGCCGAAACTGAGTCGACTGCTCCCACCTGGGGGCAAATCTTTGCCGACCTGCGCTACCTGGCCAACGATCGCAAGGTGGACTGGGCCCAGCAGTTGCTCTCTAACATACAAACCCAGATCGATCGCTTCGACGCTGATATGGCCACCCAGTACGGCGATCGCTACGGGTTTGTGCGGCCCCTGGTGCGGGGAGTGCGCTCCCTCGTAGCCCTGGTTTACGGCAAAATTAGCCAGCCTGAGGAGGCCGCTGCCCCTATCCCCGTCCACATCGAAGTGCTGGACGATAGTGAATCAGCCTCTGTTGATGACTCAGCTCAGGCTTAGTTTTCGGTTGGTTGTGTGTGTTTAACCCCTAGATAAACCCTAAAGCGCTGCCGTTGCAGCGCTTTTTTTGGGGCCTACGGCGAGGTTCTGATGCAGGAAGCACCAAAAACAGTAACAAAGTGCAGCGTTTACGTTGCGCTGTGCGAACCTGTGCAACGTTTCTTAGCCTTAGCCCCCCCACTGGCTGAACTGATTGATAGAACAGTGAAAACTTCAGGATTAAACGGCTAACTCTAGCCCGGCCCCATTGACGCCCAATCACGACAGTTCAAGACTGGCCCCAAGGGCCATCGCACACATCCCCCTATGGCGAGTGTTTACCGATGGTTAGCTCTTTTCTCGCCCCGTCTTCCCAACGTCAGCAGGCCACTCTGCCGGTGGCGGCTGACCCGCAGCTGGCCCTGGCTGTAGCCGATGATACTTTTCTGCGATCGCTGCTGACCGAGAGTTTGCCTGCGATCGCCCATCCCCACGAAATTGGCACCGTCACCGTCGATGTCGGCGTGCCCCTGCCCAACCAGGGCCGCATGGAAGCCGTACTCACCTTCGAGCACATCAACTGCGTGCTGGCCGGGTCGTACCCCGAAGCGCCCCCGCTGCCTGACGTGAGCAACCACCGGCAATACCAGGCAATTACCCTTTGCCACTCCGACCTGACCACCCTGGCCCAGAATGTGCCCCTAACTGAGGCCGAGGCTCTGCTGGCGCGATCGGGCTTTACCCCTGAGGAAATTCAGCACATTCTCAACCTGCCCAACCAGGGATGGCACAAGTCGTGGTGGTACAGCCTCACCCCTGAGGGCTTTCTCACGGTGCCCTTTCAGCGATCCATTCGCAGTCGCTGCTACACCGACGGCACCGTCACCCTGCAATTCAAAGACCACTACGCCCAGCAGCGCCCCGAGGGCTTTCGCAGCCAGCCCCAGAAGCTGCCGGTGGTCGTGCATGCGCCCCAGATCAGCTTTTGCGACAATCTGGCCCACATCAACCTCAGCCGCCAGGCCCTGGGCGTCCCCCAGGCCATCTTGATTGCCGATCAGCTATCTGAGGTGGAAGTCGAGGGCTACCTACGCCAAAACGTCAACCTCTACCGCCAGCGCAAGCTAGAGCATTTGCTCAGCGCCAACTGCCCCTCCTGTAGCCAGGCCAAGTGCCCCCTTCACGGGGTAGATTCATCGCCGGTGTTGGTCTGTAGATCCTTCAGACCTGTGGATGGGGGAATGTAGATTTGCCCCGGCGGATACAGCAGCACCGCTGCCCG
This sequence comes from Nodosilinea sp., assembly GCA_041739575.1. Lineage (GTDB taxonomy): Bacteria > Cyanobacteriota > Cyanobacteriia > Phormidesmidales > Phormidesmidaceae > Nodosilinea. The sequence continues at coordinate 2,654 of JBGSNT010000037.1, forward strand.
GTTAGATGTAGCTGCGTGGCGCTGAATGTGGCCCCAGGTCATAGTCACGGCCCCGCCCGCCAGAATGAGCCCAAACAGCGCCAGCGACACTTTCTCTTCCGAAGCGCCGATCAGGCCATCCACAGCACCGACAGTGAGCGCTGTGGCAATCCACGGTTGTTTTCTGAACAGAGCCTTGATAGGTCTATACTCCTGGGTGTAGCAAATTTCAGATCGTTGAGCCTACCGCAGCCCCAGCCAGGTCACAATCGCCTGCCCAGTCACTAGCTCAAACAGCACCAGGGCCACAAACCCAACCATGGCGGCACGGCCGTTAAGGCGCTCGGCGTAGTCGTTAAAGCCCGCCTTAGATCGTTCAATGATGGGGGTGACGGTGGGGTCAAGATTGGCCATAGGTTTGGGATATATCGGTTATTCCCCTAGCCTACCCTATGGTTTGGGGGTTGTGCTAAGGGAGTAGCCCTCTGCCCCCACCGCGATCCAACCGGCTAGCAACAGCCGCCCCCCGCGTAGTGCCAGGTCGACTCTGTGATCAGCACATTGGGATGCCCGCTGAGGTGCCGGGCGGTTTTGTCGCAGATAGCGGCGGGGACACCCTTGGTTAGGTGGTGACCCGCCCCGTCGTCAAAGGCCGCCTCAGCCCCCGCATAGACGGCGGTTTTGCCGGTGAAGATGCAGGCTCCATCCGGGGCGATCGGCACCTTAAACGATACGGTATCAAGGCTTTCGAGCAGCAGGTGCTGGTCAAGGTTGTATTGGGCCGCGTCGAGCAGCCGGTAGGGGCGGCGGGCGCGCACTTCCACCTGGCCAAAGCCAGCGCTGATCAGGTGCTGGGTGTACCCGTCGTAGGTGAGCGCCCCCGACAGGCACAGGGCCCGCAGGCGATCGTCCTGCTGGAGGTGGATGGGGATGGGGCGAGTGGCGATCGGGTCGCTCATGATCAGTCGCCCGCCGGGCTTGAGCACCCGGTAGGCCTCGCTTAGGGCCTGCATCAGATCGGCGGGTTCAAAGATGTTGAACAGGCAGTTTTGGGCCACCACATCCACCGAGGCATCGGGCAGGGGCAGGGCAAAGGCATCGCCGGCCAGCAGGGTGACAAAGTCAGCCTCAAACCAGTCGTTGAGCCGGGCCGCTTCGGCCAGGTTCTCGGCAGCAGCCTGGCGCATTTCATCCACCGGGTCAATGGCGACCACGGCTCCAGGGCGACGCGAGAAATAGCTGAATTGCAGCGCCTCCAGGCCACCGCCCACGCCGACGTAGGCGATCGTGGGCTGCCTTACTAGTTCCGCCGGGTGTACAGTGGTGCCGCAGCCGTAGTTCATCTCCTGCATACGCTTTGGAATCACCAGCCCCGGCATAGTCAGGGAGCTGCTCTGCACACAGCAGAGGCCCACCTCTGGGGTGGTAGCCACTTCGGCATAGAACTGAGCGGTAGCGTCGAGATAGGTCATGGATGGTTTAGATAATGGGTAAAAGCAGCTGGCGTAGGATGGGCAAAGCCTGCGTGCCCATCATTCTGTGCATTTTACGATAGGGACTCAGCCCCTCCCCTTACAATAGGTACTCATCCTTCGACGACTGGAAACCGCTGTGGCAGCACCCTCTTCTAAGGCCGAAAATTCTAAGGCCGAAAGGCCTACGCTCATGCTGGTGGATGGCCATTCCTTGGCCTTTCGCTCCTACTACGCCTTTGCTAAAAATGCCGACGGCGGCTTGCGTACCTCCACCGGCATTCCCACCAGCGTGTGCTACGGCTTTCTAAAGTCCTTGCTCGACATGATGGAGGTGGAAAAGCCCCAGTACGCCGCCGTCGCCTTTGACCTGGCCCAGCCCACCTTTCGCCACGAGGCCGACGCCACCTATAAAGATGGTCGTCCCGAAACGCCCGAGGGGTTTATAGAGGATGTGGAGAACCTCAACGAGCTGCTGACCGACTTTGGCCTGAATATCTACACCGCCCCCGGCTTTGAGGCCGACGACGTGATCGGCACCCTGGCCACAAAGGCCCTGGGGGAAGGGTTCTGCGTCAAAATTCTCAGCGGCGACCAGGATCTGTTTCAGCTGATCGACCCCGACGAGTGCATCACCGTGCTGCACCTGGGCAACGCCTTTGCCAAGGGCGCTAAGAACGGCCTGGCCCAGGAGTTCAAAATTGAAGAGGTGAAGGCCAAGCTGGATATCTACCCCCACCAGGTGGTGGACTATAAAGCTCTGTGCGGCGACTCCTCTGACAATATCCCCGGGGTAAAGGGGATTGGGGCTAAGACCGCCGCCAAGCTGCTGGCGGAGTACGGCGATCTCGATGCCATCTACGCCGACATCGGCAACATCAAGGGTGCCACCCAGAAAAAGCTGATTGAGGGCAGAGAGTCGGCCTACCACTCTCGCTACATGGCGAAGATCGTCACCGATGTGGAGTTGCCCATCGACCTGGCCACCTGCAAGCTGGAGGGGTTTGACCCCGACGTGGTGATTCCGGCGCTGAAGAAGCTGGAGTTTCAGAACTTTGTCAACCGGTTGGGCAAGCTGCAAATTGCCTTTGGTGGAGCAGGGGCAGAGGAGACGACGGCGAAGGCGAGTCATGCGCTGAATTCAGGAGTCAGGAGCCAGGAGGCAAGCAGAGAGGATGCTGGCGGTGCCGATGTGGCGTTCTTTACGGCGGAGGAAACCGACAACGCCCAGGGGGTGGATGAGGTGGCGATCGCACCCCAGATCATCACCACTGAGGCTCAGCTCTACGAACTGCTGGATATTCTCTCGGAGCAAAAGAATCCTGAAACTCCCGTCGCCTGGGACACCGAGACCACGTCGCTGGAACCCCGCGATGCCACCCTGGTGGGTATCGGCTGCTGCTGGGGCACCGGGCGCGATCAGATGGCCTACATCCCCGTCGGCCACAGCAGCGGAAAGCAATTGTCCCTAGATACCGTACTGGAGGCGCTGCGCCCCATTCTCGAAAGCGACGAATTCCCCAAGGCGCTGCAAAATACCAAGTACGATCGCCTGGTGCTGCGCCATCAGGGCATTCAGCTAGCGGGGGGCGTCTTCGACACCATGCTGGCCAGCTACGTGCTCAACCCCGAAACCACCCACAACCTGACGGATTTAAGCCTGCGCTACCTCAACCTGGTGGCCCAGAGCTATGGGGATCTGGTGCCCAAGGGCAAGACCATTGCCGATGTGGAAATTGCGGCAGCAGCCATCTATTGCGGGGCCGACGTGCACACTACCTACCTGCTGGTGCCCAAGCTCCAGGCCGAGCTAGAGACAGTTCCCGACCTCAAAACCCTGTTCACTGAGATTGAGCTGCCTCTGGAGCCAGTGCTGGCCGAAATGGAGTCTACGGGCATTCGGATAGACCCCGACTACCTGGCCAATTTCTCCAAACAGCTGGAAACTGACCTGGCCCGCCTTGAGAAAACCGCCTACGAAGAGGCGGGGGAAACCTTTAACCTGGCCTCGCCGAAGCAGCTGAGCGAACTCCTGTTTGAAAAGCTGGGTCTCGACAAGCGCAAGTCGCGCAAGAATAAATCCGGCGGCTATTCCACCGATGCCTCGACCCTCGAAAAGCTTCAGGGCGATCATGCCGTAGTGGATTTGGTGGTAGAGCATCGCACCCTCTCGAAGCTCAAATCCACCTACGTCGATGCCCTACCCACCCTGATTCGCCCCGACACCCACCGGGTGCACACCGACTTTAACCAGGCGGTGACGGCGACGGGGCGGCTGTCTTCGTCGAACCCCAACCTGCAAAACATTCCCATTCGCACAGCATTTAGTCGACAGATTCGGGCGGCATTCATTCCAGAAACCGGCTGGCGGCTGGTGGCCGCCGATTACTCGCAGATTGAGCTGCGTATTCTCGCCCACCTCAGCGGCGAGCCGGTGCTGGTGGAGGCCTACAACAATAACGATGATGTCCACGCCCTCACCGCCAGGCTGCTGTTCGAGAAAGAGGAGATTTCGCCAGAAGAACGGCGGGCGGGTAAGGTGATCAACTTTGGCATTATCTACGGCATGGGGGCGGTGCGCTTTGCCCGCGAGGCTGGAGTGAGCCGCACTGAGGCGAAGACCTTTATCGATCGCTACTACGATCGCTACCCTAAAGTCTTCGAGTACCTGCTCCAAATGCAGCGGGAGGCGATCGCCAACGGCTATGTGCAAACGATCTGCGGGCGGCGGCGGTACTTTAACTTTACGGATGGCAAACTGCGATCGCTGCGTGGCACCGACCCCGCCTCTATTGATTTAGATAACCTCCGCTCCAACGGCTACGATGCCGGTTCGCTGCGGGC
>JBGSNT010000042.1:0-3456 GCA_041739575.1 Nodosilinea sp.
AACTGTTCTTGGCATTCAGTACGCTCTAGCCATTGACTCAGGGTAGACGATAGACTCATGACATCTTTTGGTTTGGGTACAGGGGCTATTGTCCCTTACCCATTTTCTTTTGGGGCTCCCCCAACCCCTGGATACGCCCAAGTTGCCTCTAGTACATGGCTCAGCCAGGTTGTTTGTAGCGTGGCAGAGGGCGTAAAGGTCAAATGGTATAGATACTCGGCCCTAGGTTCTCGCCAGTCTGGGTTTTCGTACTTTTCTGAAGTGGGAGTCTGGGCCGCTACTACCTGACTAGATTTTGCTTTGAAGTACCGGGCTAAAAGGTCGTGGGTGCGTTGAAATCGAGACCGATCTGCTTGCCAAAGGGCCATGCGAAAAACATCCCTGGCCACATCGTCTAACCGCCAGCGCCCACCAGCTAGGGGCTCCACAAAGGTTTGTTCCTTCAGCCAGGCCAAACAGACCCCCTGAGGCTGGGCCACTCCCCCTTGGGGTAAAGGCGGCACCAGCTGAAACTGCTGAGCCAACAGTTCAATCATTTGGCCATCAAACCAACGATAGCAGGCCGCTAGCTGGGCCAATTGTTCACCGGCAGCTTGTTCGGCAGCGGGCAAATGGTTGACTAAAAACGTCGCCAAGTCTTGGGTAAGGGAATTTAGGTCTAGGGTAGGCTGGGTTTCACGAATTTTGTTGAGATAGTAAGGCCACCCCTTCGTTGTTTGGTGAATGTGCTCTACCGTGGCCGGGTCGGTAATGCCAATTTCGGCCAAATACTCCTGGGTTTGTGCGGGAGTAAACTTCTCTGGCCCATAAGGTTTAACCAGTTCGCTAGTTTGCTGCACCGTCTGCCACTCTTGCCGATTAAGCAAGTTATAGCGCCCAGCCACCACCAGCCGAATCGGGTATCGCCGCAGATCCGTATTGCTCAGCAGACTGCGCCATAGCCACAGGTCAATGGTGGCTAAGTCTGCCTTTTCATAGGTATCTAGCATCAAAATAATGGGCTTTTGGGCCGACCACTGGCTCAGGCTTTTGACGAACGCCTGGGTCAGGTGCGGCAGCGGGTCGAGCAACAATTCTTGCAGTTCGCGCTTGTCGCGGGTGGCTTTGTGAGACTGCACCAGGCTTTGAACCCGGTCTTTTTCGGAGAGAGCAAGGCTAGCGCCATCAACTACCGCATCGGTGCCCTTGCTAGCGACAGCCAGCGCTCCACCCACTACGGGGTTGCCCGTCATAGTTGCCAGGGCACCGCCTCCCTGGGTCAACCCTTTCAACAATTGCTTCACCTGGCTCAGCTGCTCGGCACTGGCCCCGTTTTTACCATCCGGCGACGTGCTATTGAGCTGATGGATGGCATCAAAATACTGGGTGTAGCGCTCGGTAAACGGATCGGGCTGAGCCCGCAGACTGCGGCTAAACAACGATGGGCTAAGAAACTGAGGTTCTAAAAGCCCATGCAGCTTTTTCATCAAGTCAACAGGCGTTCCGATGCCCTCGGTTTCCCCAAACTTGATCGGAAGATCGTTTATAACCGGCATCGCCGCCTGGGGAAAGGTCTCGATTACCCGCCGCAGCAACGTAGATTTGCCTACTCCACCAATGCCATACACATGAAACACCACCGGGTTTTCCCTGGGTGCTTTGATCGCATCGGCCAGGGCCGCCAAAAAGACTTCGGCCTCGGGGCGAGAAACATAGGGCTGGGGCATAGAGCGCGGCGCGGCAGATTTTCTCCGATTCTAGCCTTGACTACCCGACAAGCTAAATTAGGCGATCGCCACCTGAATGTCAGCCATAGGAGATGGGGTAAACGTTGGGTCAATCGTAACAGGGGAATTGGCGACGGTCATCCGGCAGGGGCGATCGCGATCGCCAGGCTTAGCGTTCGTTCGAGATACCCTGCACCATCAGACAGGGTGGCCAAATCCCATCCTGGGAGGAAACGTAAGCCTGCTCCCCTGCCCCCGTGCCCCCCGGCTCCTCTGCCCAATAGGCAACTTTGACCAGAAAAAACAGCATTAACGAGTGGGAATATTGAGCACGTTGGAGATATCGACCCGCTGATTCGCGTCAATACCAATGCAGAGCTGGTTGAGCTCCGCCAGTTTGGCATCGACGGAGTGAATAAAGCGATTGGTTTGCAGATCGTCAAAGCGATCGGGGGCCTCGGGGTCAACGCCGACGCCTTTTTCGGTGGCCACAAAGGTGTGAATGTTGTTGCGCAGGGTCAAATAGCCCAGATAAATATCGCGGTTGTTTTGAAAGTTGATTTCGCTTTGCAGCACCCGAGGTAGCTGGTTAAAAAACAGCGCCATGGTCGACAGCAGCGCAAAGGAATAGATCAGGCGATTGTCTGATTTATCCCAGCCTTCGCGGCTGATCAAAACCCCCAGGGAACCCGCCGCAATGCCCAGCACCAGCGACACGATCACCGCCGCTTTGCTCTGACTGTGAAAGTGCAGCGCCAGCTGACCATGCTTAGCGGCCCCCCGTTTGGAGACCTCAATTTGCTCTAGCAGCCGGATCTGCTCGTAGGACCGTTTACGCAGGGCAAGGGCGGATTCATCGGTGATTTGCAGCTCGCCATAGTTGGCCATCAGGGTGTTGAGCTGTTGCACCACCTCAGTCAGCTCGGGGGTCGCGTCACTGGGGCCAGGCTGGGCGGCGAGGATCGCTAGATCGCTCTCCAGCGCTGCAAAGGTACGCAACATATCGGCCTGGTTGGCCTCTAGGGCCGATAGACGGTCTCCATAGTCGTCGGCCTGGGTATCGAAGAAGTCTTTTTTGTCGCGAATGGCGGCTTCGATGGTGTCAACCGTCAGATTCGAGGGCAGTGGAGCGGTGGCATCGGGCAACTCGGCGTGGGCGGACTGGGGGGCGGCAAACCCAAGCCGAGGCCATGGCTCGGCCTGGGTCGGGGGTTCTAGGGGGGCGGCGAACCACTGTCTGGTGCTGTTTCGGGTAACGTGGTAGGTCACCAAGTAGCCCGCCAGGCTACCCAGCACAATGCCCATGCCCAACCACCAGGAGGGGCGCTTTGGGGGGGCGGGCTGGGAGGGAGGGCTGGGAGGGAGGGCTGGGGGGCCAGGGAAAGGGGCAAATTGAGTTGGCGCATGGGTCACGGGGGGCTTGCGGCAGAGTCGAGACGGTCTGGAAGAGTCGGTCTGGAAAAGTCGGTCTGGAAAAGTCGGTCTGAAAGGTTCTACAGGGAGAGATGCCAGTATTCCCAAGCCAGTTGGGTGCGGTGAGTCAGGGGCGGCGATGATCTTAATCACCGGGATTAACGATTGCGGTGCCCCTGGCAACAGGAAGGCAACGGGAACCAATCAAGGGTCGGCAGAAGATTGCAGTTTATCTAGCACTGACAGCCGCAGTACTAGCCGGGGAATGCTGGAACTAGTCGTTCGCTAAGCATGCTCGTATGTGGTTCAAGTCTGTCACCGGTAGTCGTGTTTGGAC
>JBGSNT010000053.1:0-62843 GCA_041739575.1 Nodosilinea sp.
ATGTTATACGCCATCAGTGCCAACGTAAAACTGAACAACGCCGCTTGGGGATAGGCTAAGGTTTTGATTTCCCCATTGAAGTTTTGAGTCACCGACAAAAACAGCCCTTCGACTTGCCATCGTTCTCGGTAGAGCCGCACCCCGAGGGTGGCCCCGGCTTCAGGGGTGGGTAGGTTGGTCACACAGACAATCTCTTCGTCCCCATTTCGAGTCGGTCGCGCTAAGCGCAAAACTGTGCGTCGCAGGGTTAACGTGTCCTCCCCCTGCTGAATCTGGATAGGTTGTTCCCACACCTCCCCCGCCTCCAGTTGGCCCACCCGTTCCAGTTTCCCGAGAGCCTGCCACGGCAAATTCTGATGTTCGCGGACAATAAAGGCCGCTTGCCGCCCAGCGATGCCCAGGAGAAACGCCAGAGTACACATGTTGCGGTCAGCGATCCAGAGTTGACCGGCTTGGACCGTGGCGATGACCTGCGGAAACAATCGCCGCTCCTGGGCATGACCGTCCTGGCAGGGAAAAATATCCACCGCCAACCGCGAGGCCGGGTCGAGCACGACTAAGGATTTACCCGGTAATGGGGCAGCGGCCACCGTCTGAAGCACTTTTAATCGATGCTCGGTCGCCGCCAAGGCATTGCCATCTAACAGTTGGGTCTCATACCCGGCTAACAACGGCGGGGAACTGCCCCCCATCTGCTGAATCAACTGCCCTAACTCGGCGGCGGTTTCCCGCAGCAAGGCACCACTCACTTGGGGCTCAACGCCGTTGAGTTTTTGGTAGACCGCGCTGCGATTCACATTCATCTCCGCCGCTTTGGCCTTGTACGCCGCATTCACCGAGGGCTGGATGCCGCAAACCACCAAGCTCATCAGGTTGACCAGCGTGGAAAACAACAGTTCACGGGTGTACTGTACCTTCGCGTGCGTGTCGAAAATCTCATCGAGCCGTTCAGGGCGAAAGATGCGTTCCATCAAGGCGCGCATCATCACACTGACGGGACTGTGCTCGACAAAGGCGGTAAAGACTTCTCCTAGCATCGGGTTGCCTCCGGCTACTAACCAGGACACCTCAACCCTAGCGCCTTTATTTTTCTACCCCGCAGATTTAACACCTAGACAAGAATCATCCCTAAGCCCATCTGTAGGGCTCGTTCTGGAGGCAGTCTATTCAGTTCACCATTACCGGCACCCGCCGGTTTTTTGTTCTGGGCTCAGTCAGTCCGAGGCTTCCCTGGGGATGGATGACCTTCATCGGGGCGTCGCAGGGGCGCAGGGGTGAGAAGAAGGCTTTAGGGTCGTCGAGGGTTTAAATACCACCGAGCGATTGCGCCCCTGGTTCTTAGCCTGATAGAGCGCTTTGTCGGCCCGGAAAATGAGCTGAGTTGAAGAGGTCCCCGGTCGGGGGATCAGGGTGCTGAGGCCCAAGCTGAGGGTGACGCAGGGGGCAATGGCCGAGGCTATGTGGGGTAGGGCCAGGGCTGCGATCGCCTGGTGAATGTGTTCCGCTACGGCGATCGCCCCTTCGCGATCGGTGTTGGGCAAAATGACTACGAACTCTTCACCACCGTAGCGGGCGAGTAGATCGGTGGAGCGGCACACTATCCCCTGCGCCGCCTGGGCAGTGGCGTAGAGGCAGTTCTCCCCCTGCTGGTGGCCGTAGGCATCGTTGTAAAGTTTGAAGTAATCGACATCCGGCACGAGCAAACAGGCCCGCACCTGAAACTGGTCAAAAAGCGCCTGGTGCTCGGCCAGCAACCCCATGTCGTGACTATCGCGAACGACTAAGGTACCGCCGTGGGGGCGAATACCTCGGTAGTGGTCGCCCAACCCCTGGTACGGCATCTGGGTCATCATGACAGCCTCCAATCCGGGGGCAACCGCCTCGGAGACAAACCTGCCCCCATCGGACTCAGAGGCGACAGCAAATCGATAAATGCCCACCCGATCAGCCCCCAAACACCGGTGAATTTCCTGGGCGGTCACGGCAAAAATCTGGGGTAACTCTAGGGAGTGGCGAATCTGCTGGGTAATTTGGGCCAGAGCCACCGCCCGCTCATACTGCTGTTTGAGAGTGGCTTCAGCGAGTTTTTGGGCCACCATGGCCGCTTCGGCCATTTTCTTAGCCTTGAGAATTTCGTCTTCGTACTGAATGCGCTGAGTAATCGGCACCACGATGCAGTCGTTAAGGGCTGGTCCGCTGCCCTGCCGCCGTACCCCGTTGACCAGTACCGGAATGTCCTGTCCCGATCGCGATCGCAGGGAGACGTAAATTTCCTGCACCGCCCCCCGCAGGCACAGCAGGGGAAAGATTATGGGTTTGGTAGAAAATTCGGCTGGCCACGGGCAGCATTACGGTAATATTTTGGCCCTACAGGGCCTGGTCCTCCCAGCCCAGGTAATTTTTCTCCATAATGTCGAGCAGTTGGTCAATGTCCTGGCGCTCAAAGCCCCCCACATAGCCTTTGTCATTGATGCAGCAGGGGGAGGGACCAACCATGATCAGACGCTCAAACCGTTCAGGGGCTGCGATCGCCGCCAATAGCCCAATCATGCTGCTGACCGAGTGGCCCACAAAAATCGCCTCGTCAAGGTCCAGGGTGTCACAAATCTCCACCAGGTCTTGGGCATAGCCCTGGAGATGACTGTACCGCTCGGGTTCATAGGCGCTCAGGTCTGATTGGCCCGACCCCACATAGTCAAACAAAACGAGCCGGTACTCCGCTTCAAAAGCTGAGGTAATAAACCGCCACATGTTTGGATCACAGCCAAAGCCGTGGGCAAACACCATGGGCTGCTGCCCCTGACCCACCAGCTTGACATTGTTTCTAGCTAAAACGTTCGTCACCATTTCAGCCCCTTGCACCCCATCTAGACCCCTGGCCCTAAGGAGCTGTGAAGAAACAAGTCCATGGTACGTGGCTTGAGCCCTCGGAGGCTCAGCATCGTAATGGTTTAAACCGTGAGCTTAATGTTTTACAAGTTCTAAGTATTCCCGACCCTCTAGGGCAACGGCGGCGGCGTATATCTCCTCAACCTTCCGCAACTCAGCTTCATATGTGGGGTAGCCCTGTTTGACTACCCCCACATGGCGATCGCCCGTTAGTTTAGACGAGCACCCAGGATTTCGCCCCGGCGACCCAGATCGAGGTCGAGCCTTTCGCTGCCGCGATTAAACCCCCTATAGCCCGGAGTCTCAACTACCAATACCCAGCCGTCGGCCTGCAAGCTGGGCAGGGTGGTCGCGATATCTTGGCCCACCAGATTCATCGGGAAAACCGCCACGGGCTCCGCCGGGGCAATGCCCAGATAGTCGCGCACCACGTCATTGATCACCTGTCGTTGATCGAGGGTAAGCACCGAGCGCAGGCCCAGGTTGCGCTGAAAGAGCAGGGCATCTAAGGTTTGTCGGCTGGACAGCACGCCGTTGTGGGCATCGGTTAGAGCCAGGTCAGCGGTGCTGGGCACTAGCAGGTCATTCAGAACGCTCAACGCCATTAGATAATTTGCCGTGGCGTCGTCAATTTGGGGCTGATAGGCTTCAAAAACAGCGATTAGCTGGGCAACCTGCTCATCGGTGAGGCTGTCTATGCCTAAATCGTCGGGGCTCTCGGGCTGACTTTCTAGGTCATCAGTCATTAAGCCTGAGGTGGTGTCCTGCTGAGCCAGGTGGATGGAGGTCTGAGCAGCAGGCTCTGGGGCCATCTCCACAGAGGCGGCCAGGGCCGCTGGCATCGCTGCCCCGACCACACAAGCAGAGGCGATCAGACCAGGAAATACATTCAATAAAGACATTGTCAACTCCTCTAACACGTTAACGATTCGAAAACTATCCGCAATCCTCATCAGGTGTAAGATACCATCCTATTCTTCGGAAAGGGCTGTGATCATCACCTCAGCCGCCTTCAGGCCGGGCAAGTGGTCGAGCCCTAACCCCAGGACTTTAAAAGTTTCGCGCCTAGATCGCGCAGCTGAGCGACCGGCTGGACAGACCGCAACCAACCGTTCTGTGCAAAGGACGGGGAATTGTGTACAAATGTTGCGACAGGAAAAGTGCTGAACCCCTTTTCCCGTAAGAATTAGAGAGCATCACAGAGTGATAAGCTTACGGTTACGTTTAAAACTGCCTTTGCAACGCTAGCTCTTGTAAAAACGCTGTTCTGTAAATTGGTGACGCCTCAGATGACCGCAGTGAACCAGGTACCTTTGTTGCTCCGCGCCGCTCGCCACGAGGTGCTGGAGCGCCCTCCCGTATGGATGATGCGCCAGGCCGGGCGCTACATGCAGGTGTACCGCGATCTGCGCGACAAGTATCCGTCTTTCCGCGATCGCAGCGAAAATGCCGACCTGGCCATTGAGATCTCGCTCCAGCCCTGGCGAGCCTTTCGCCCCGACGGGGTGATCATGTTCTCGGATATTCTCACGCCGCTGCCGGGCATGGGCATTCCCTTCGACATCGTTGAGAGCCAGGGGCCGATCATCGACCCGCCCATTCGCACCCAGGCCCAGATCGACGCCGTACACGAGCTCGACCCCGAGACGGCGCTGCCCTACATTCGCACTATTTTGCAAACCCTGCGCCAGGAAGTGGGCAACGACGCGGCGGTGCTGGGCTTTGTGGGTTCCCCGTGGACCCTGGCCGCTTACGCCGTTGAGGGCAAAACCTCGAAGAGCTACACCAACATCAAGGGTATGGCCTTTCGCGAGCCGGCGATGCTGCACACCCTACTGGGCAAGCTGGCCGACAACATTGCCGCCTACGTGCGCTACCAGATCGACTGCGGCGCTCAGGTCGTTCAACTGTTTGACTCCTGGGCCGGGCAGCTCAGCCCGATGGACTACCGCACCTTTGCCCTGCCCTACCAGCAGCGGGTGGTGCAGCAGGTGAAGGCAACCCACCCCGACACACCCCTGATTCTCTACATCAGTGGTAGCGCTGGTGTGTTTGACCTGATGGGCGAGTCGGGGGTCGATATCGTCAGCGTTGACTGGACGGTGGATATGGCAGAGGCCCGCCGCCGCCTCGGTCCCAGCATTGGCGTGCAGGGTAACATTGACCCGGCAATTTTGTTTGGCTCGAAGCAGCTGATTCGCGATCGCATTCTCGACACCATCCAAAAGGCGGGCAACCGAGGCCACATTCTCAACCTGGGCCACGGCATTCTCCCCGGCACCCCCGAAGAAAACGCTGCTTACTTCTTTGAGACCGCTAAGAACGTCGACAAGCTGCTGGCCACCGTGTAGTTTTAGGTCGTGTAATTCTTGTAGGGGCGCAGCATGCTGCGCCCCTACCGAGAAACCCCGCCCATGCTCAACCTCACCCAGGGACACCTGCGCCTGTTGGAAATTTGTCCTCGGCGCTACCAGTACACCTACCTAGACCATTTCACGGTGCCCACCGACCCCGGCACCCTGGAACGGCAGCAGTGGGGAACCCAGTTTCACCAGATCCTGCAGCAGCGCGACTTGGGGCTGCCTCTGGCAGACCTGCTACGGCAGGATGAGGCCCTAGCGGCGGCGGTGAATGGACTGATGGCCGCTGCGCCGGAGCTTTTTGTGCCCCAGCCCGAGGGGTTTCGACAGAGCGAGCATCGCCGCACCCTGGCCTTTAACGGCTACGGACTGACCGCCATCTACGACCTGCTGGTGCTGGAGCCAGCCCAGGGGCAAATTGTCGATTGGAAGACCTACCAACGTCCGCCCCAGGCGGCTCAGCTAGCCAAGGAGTGGCAGACGCGGCTCTACCTCTATCTCCTGGTCGAAACCAGCGATTTGGCTCCCGAGCAGGTCACCATGACCTACTGGTTTGTGGCTCCCCCCACCGCCCCGGATCGCCAGGCCCCCCCCAGCAGTATCACTATCCCCTACAGCCTGGCCCAGCACCGCCGCACCGAGGCCGACCTGCGGCGACTGACCGATACCCTCACCGGGCTGCGGACAACCGAGACCGATTTCCCCCAGGTCGACCCGGCCAAGGGCTACTGCACCCAGTGCCCCTTTGCGGTGCGCTGTCAGCGATCCTCAGAACGGTTTGGGACGATGGGAGCCATGGCGCTACCGGCGATCGCAGACATTGCTGAAGTACCGCTCTGAGGTGCTGACGACTTTCAAGCTCATCGTTTGTTTGCCTGGCAAGTCTACGGGGGCAGAGCTTACAATGCGGCCAAGCGACAGTGGTAAATCGCGATGGTTTCACAGCTCAGGCCCTCTGACCCGTTCCAGAGTCAGGAAGATATTACTTATCCCGATAGCGATGGTCAGCCGATGACGGACAATACCAAGCAGTTTCGTTGGATTGTGCTAAATCAGTGGCGAGAGGATGGCATTGCCCCCAGGTTGTGTTTGAGGTGCGATGAAGAAGAACGGCAACGGGCCAAGCCCGCCGAACAACCGGCGATGCAATTAGCGGAGCAATTGCGAAGGATGGGGATAGATCCGGATCAAGGCTGACGTCTGGCTAACTTGTTACACCTAAAGGAGCCTATCAATCAATCATGTTTCCAACTCGCTTATCCGATCGAAGGTTGACTATTCTCTTGATGTCAGGTCTGCTCTGTGTCGGCATAGCCTCAACACCCGATCGCGCCCTTGCTGGGACATCGGCCATCGCCCCCGCCCCGCCCAGTCAACCCGGTCGATTGCTCGGCCAGGCGCTTGCCGATTTTGAAGAAGACAATGAATTTGAGCAATTGGGCGAAGGCTTTCACGCCATTTATGTCGATCGAGCGGGTCATGTATTGGGCACCTTTGTCAACATCCCCCATGCCAAAATCAAGGTCTATGCCAGTGGCCAAATCGAGGTCGTTGAGCATGACTATACAGTTGAGACCGAATTCAATTCAGATGGTCAGATTCGGGCGATCGGCAGTACTAACTTCAGCTACTTCAACAATGGACGCATTCGTGAGATTAACGACATTAACTTTCGCTATTTCAGTAGCGGTCAATTAAGGGAGATCGAGACCACTGACTTCGACTATTCCAGCAGTGGGCGTTTGCGAAAAATCGAAAACGTTCGCTTCAATTACGACTCTCTTGGTCTTCTAGAGACGATCAGTGCAACTCAAACCCTCAGCGGCATCCGCATTGTCGTGGTGGATTGAAGCTATTTCAAACTTCTCGCTTTATGGACATCATCCAATCTCAAGCCTTTACCGCCGATCGCCCCTGGGGCGCGATCGCGATCGCCAATATGAACGGCATTACCACTCGCCTTCACTGGACCGATCAGCCCTACCAATGGCACATCAACGACGGAGAAGAGGTATTTGTGGTGCTGGATGGGGAAGTCGACATGCACTACAAGCAAGACGGAACGGTGCGGGTCGTGCGGCTTCAACCGGGAGACATCGCCTATGCCGCCATCGGCACTGAACACGTTGCCCACCCCGTCGGAGAGGCCCGAATTTTAGTGGTGGAAAAGGAAGGCAGCGTTTAGGGCTGCCGGCCTCGACACAGGTAGCCATAGATTTTGAAATCACAGCATGTCATAGGGGCACTCCCCGCCTCCCAAGCTCCCCATGGCATGAATTCCAACCGTTCGGGAATCGCCCGGCGGCGATAGCTGTCGGTGGCGGCCATGCTTAGCCACGGCTTTAGCTGGTGCATTTCCCCCGACTCTTGCCAGCGACTATGCAACACCATTGCAGCCGCGATCGCCTAGGTAGAAAGCTTCTGGGGGCGTGGCGCAGCCCCACAGATCGCTCCCCGAGATCATGCCTTCGCGCCCGTGGGGCACCCCGTAGTCAATATCTGGCCCGGTGGGCACTATGCCGCTGGGGTTGAGCTCGGGCAGCCCCGCGTAGTAGAGCTGCTTGACATGCTCGGTGCTGCACCATTCGGCAAGGCCGGGCTGCTGGTACAGTTCGCGGCAGTAGCCCCACAGGTTGGGGAAATCGACCAGGCGTTTGAGGTTGGTCTTAAACAGCCCGTGGTAGGCCAGGTCAAAGCGAAACAAGGTGGTGAACATACACCAGTCAGCCAGGGTGATCTGGTCGCCCACCAGGTAACGCTGTTGGCCCAGCACCCCTTCCCAGTGGTGGAACGCTTCAAATAGCTCGGTCACTGCGCCGTTGTAGGCCGTTTGGGAAGCAGCAAAACCGCTGCGGTAGACGCCGTTATTGATGGGCTGATAGATCGCATCCATCGCGGCGTCGATGGCGGGGCGCTGCGCTTCGGGGTAAAAGTCGCGATCGGGGAAAGCGGCAAATTCGTTGAACTCGGAGTTGAGCATTTGAATGATCTGGCGCGACTCGTTATTGACGATAGTTTGGGTCTGTTTATCCCACAGCACGGGCACAGTGACGCGGCCGCTGTAGTCGGCCTTGGCCCGGGTGTAGATCTGCCAGAGATAGTCTGCGCCGTAGAGGCTGTCGGGGATGCTGCCAAAGCGCTCGGAAAATTTCCAGCCCTGGTCGCTAATCACCGGGTCAACGATGGAGAGGCTGATCACGTCTTGCAGCCCCTTGAGCGATCGCAGCAGCACCGTCCGATGGGCCCAGGGGCAGCCCAGGGATACGTACAGGTGGTAGCGCCCCGGCTCGGCTTTAAAACCACTGGAGCCATCCGCCGTAATCCAGTTGTGAAACAGGGTGGGCATCCGCTTAAACTGGCCCGCATTGTCACGCTCAGTCCATTCGGTGGTCCATTTGCCGTCGATCAGTTTGCCGAGTGCCATGGGAAGGTCTCCTTTCTTGAGTGGGTGAAGGACAGAGATGAAAACTTTGAATTTTGAATTTGCGAAACCCAAAATCAATCAAATCGGTAAGCGGCCATGCTAAACGCTCCGTAGGTAAATCCCTGGTTGACCTGCTGGCCGGTGCCGCCTGCCCCCAGGGCCACAAACAGCGGCAGCAGGTGCTCGTCGGTGGGGTGGTTGCGCTCGGCGTGGGGGGCAATTTGGCGATAGTTCACCAGGTAGGTGAGGTCGTTTTGGGCGTTGGTTGAAGACCTACCCGCTTGGGCGATCGCCTCGGCCAGCCAGTGGTCAAACTCCGCCGCCCAGGCGGGGGGTGCCGCGTGGTAGTCGCCATTGAAGGCGGCCATATTGTGGGTGGCGGCACCGCTGCCGACAATCAGCACACCCTCGCCGCGCAGGGGGGCCAGGGCTTTGCCCAGGTGCAGGTGGTGGGCCGGGGTTTCTCGCGGCTGTACCGAGAGCGGCACCACTGGAATCTGGCCTTCAGGATCCATCAAAATCAGCGGTGTCCAAATGCCATGGTCGTAGCCGCGACGGCTGTTGAACCGAGGTTCAAAGCCCGCCTGGGTGAGCAGTTGGGCTACCCGTTCTGCCAGGATGGGGTTACCCGGTGCGGGGTAGACCAACTCAGACAGATGGAGCGGAAAGCCGCCAAAGTCGTAAATGGTCTGGGGCTTGAGGGTGGTGCTGAGGGTGGGCTGGGCGGTCAGCCAGTGGGCCGAAATCGCCAGAATTGCCGTGGGCTTTTCGGGCAGGGTCGCCAGGAGCTGGCGCAAAAAGTCCTGGGTGGGGCCGGTGCGAATGGGCAAATCTGGCGCGCCGTGGGAGATGAAAAAGGTAGGAAGGGTCATGGCAGAGGATGTTTGATTCCGTATCAGATATTTCTAATTAGAACAAATGCGTGCAAAAAATTTAGATGTGAGGGCTGAGGTGCCGGTGTGGCTACTGAGGCCATTGACGGGTGGTGCGTCACTGTGGCCAGAGGCCCACAGGTTCAATAGCGGCGATCGCCAGGACAGTGGCTAGAAGCATAGAGGAGACACAAAGCATGGGTACGCCTTCGAGTTGGTCTTGAGACAGATAGTTTGTGTTAGAACTTTTGGCTTCAAGCTAACACCTCTGGACTGCGATCGCAACCTCCTCCCAGTCTTTTGCAGGGGTTACGCTGCCGGGCCGCCACGGAGAGCATGGTTGGGGAGACTGGCGATCCCGGCCACATCCCCTGCACATAGCGCTGAAAGTGGGGGCGTAAACAGGGTTCCCCTGTAGCTGCCGCCAGCGCCCTAGGTTGAACCTGCACACAGTTCAGCTAAAACATTGTCTGGAGACGGTTGAGTAAGACACGCAACAACTCCATCTCTGAATCGTCTAACGGTTCCAGATGCCGCTTAATATCGCCAATGTGGGCCGGAAACACCTGCTCAAACAGCGCCTGCCCCTCAGCCGTGAGCTGAACGATCACGCTGCGGCGATTTTCTGGCGGTGTTTCTCGGGTCACCAGCCCTTTCTGCTCCAGGCGATCGACCACCCCGGTGAGGGTTCCTTTCGTAATCAGCGTTTTTTCGCCAATGTCGCCCATGCTCAGCCCCTGGGTGTTGCCCAGGGTGGCGATAACGTCAAACTGGGCCGGGGTCAGGCCGTACTGCCGCACAAAGGTTTCTGAATAGCTAGAGAAGGCCTGATAAGCTCGGACCAGCGCCCTCACGCTGGTGAGGCTGGGCTCTTGAGCCGTGGTCTGGGGCAAATCGGGAAGAGACATTGCAGACGCCTATAGACTGTTTGAGTCAGTACTATTCTATCGAACTGAGGTTATTCAAGTTGGGGGACTGTTCAGATTTGGCGTGAGAAAAGCGCCTGGCCCCTGGGCATTTGAGAGATTTGATGGTTTCGGTTTCCAGTTAATAGATCATTTATCCACGGAGAAAAACAGTGCAACCCGATTGGATGACCTGGCAAGACTTTAGGGCCGACCAGCAAGAAATGGTGCTGGCCGCTGGCACCGTGGCCCATATTCCGGTGACTATTCGCTACATCGACCGGGGCGAGGCCAGGCTTGGCACCGTGTTGCTCATGCACGGTATTCCCACCTGGGGCTACCTGTACCACGCCGTGATACCACCCCTGGCGGCGGCAGGCTACCGGGTGCTGGCCCCCGACTTTTTGGGCCATGGCTGGTCAGATCGGCGCGATCGCTTTGACCGCTCCTTTCAAGACCAGGCCCGCATGATCCGGGCTTTTCTGACCACCCTCGGCCTGGAGCGGGTGGATGTGGTGGGCCACGATACCGGCGGCGCGGTGGCGCTGATTCTCGCCATTGAGCAGGCCCACCTGGTGAACCGCCTGGTGATCACCAACTCCGTCTGCTACGACCGCTTTGACGACGACATGCTCGACTTTGGTCACCCCCTGCGGTGGCAGCCGCGCCCCATCGACGATTTGGTGGCCACCCTAGAAGAGAGCCTGGCGGCTGGGCTGTCGAACTCCGCCCAGCTCACCCCTGAATTTCGCGCTGGGATGATCGCCCCCTGGGCCAGTGAGGAGGGCAAGCTTAGCCTGCTGCGGAACGCCTCGGCGCTGAATGCTAACCAGACCATGGCCCTGGTTGATCGCCACGGCACCATCACCGCGCCCACCCTGGTGCTGTGGGGGATGGATGACCCTTGGCAAAAGGCCGAAGACGGTAGGCAACTGGCAAGTGAAATACCCGGTGCCCGGTTTCAGGCCGTTGAGGGTGCATCCCACTGGATACAGCAGGATGCACCGGAGCAGTTTACCGCCGCCGTGCTGGAGTTTTTGGCGGAGTAGATCCCCCCTGCCTCCTTACAAAAGCTATCCCTGACACAAAAGTCGGTGAAAGGCCTGCCAGGATACGCTTTCAGCTTTTGATTGTGTGAAACCTAGCGGTGATCGGCCTGGCAGGAGATTTTTTCCATGGGAGAACTTTCGAAAGCCTTGCTATGACTAGCCTCTCTTATCCTTCGTGAATAATCCAGGTTAGACGCCACCGAGTTTGACACCCAAGTCGTGCGCAAAACCAACGACACCGCTGCCCGCGCCTTCCCCATTTACCTGAATGTTGATCATCTCCAGTTTTTTCTCCGCTTGGAACGAGCCGCCGATCGCAACCTCAAAATCAAGCAGCTGATGGACAGCTCGGCCCCTGGCTGGCTCAAGCAGCTGCGCAAGGCTCCCCTGGTGCTGGGCATTGTCGGCGATCTGCTGCGGCTCTATTGGATTAAGCCCCTAGATGCCGAAGCCCTGCGCGGCACCATCCGATAGCGATCTGAATTTGCCGCGCATAAGCTCGAACAGTTCTATGCTTGTACTCAGCCATCTGGCAGGATAGCCCCGGTGAGGTCCGCCTGGGCCAAGTTTGCCCCCGTGAGATCGGCCCCGCGCAAATTAGCACCCTGTAAAATAACTCCGGTCAGGTCAGCGTAGCTGAGGTCGGCTCCACTCAGGTTGGCCTCACTCAGGTCAGTTTTAGGTGCATCGGGGCGAAAACTTTGCCCCAGTTGGGCACGGCAGAGCCTAGCCCCAGTCAAATTCGCGGCGGTCAGTTGGGCACCGCTAAGCTGGGCATGGCTGAGGTTGGCCCCCTGCAAGTTGGCCCTAGCCAGGTTAGTTTGCTGGTCGGAGTTGGGGCGCAGATCGGCCTCAATCAGCAGGGCTTGAGATAGGTCTACCTGCTGAAAATTGACGCCGCAGAGAATGGCTTTGACCAGGTTTGCCCCGCTCAGGTCAGCGCCCGCAAATATTGCGCCGCTGAGATCGGCATCGCGCAGCTGGGCCTGGGCACATTGGGTATCGGTAAAGTCAGCCCCCCACAGCAGGGCTTCACTGAGATCCGCTCCAATAAAGATGCCCTGGGTAAAGTGGGTGCGGCCCAACCGGGCCTGGCGCAGGTCGCTGTGGCTAAAGTCAGCGCCACTGAGGTCGGCTTGCAGGAGTTCGATCTCGACCAGATTGAGGTTAGAGAAGGCGCGATCGCCCGCCCGATAGCGCTCTAAAATCTCGCCCGCGTCCATGGGTCAAAAGCGGCAAAAATACTTCAGCAGTGTACTGTATTTTGTTCAAAATAATGAAACTGCCCTTTCTTAGCAGCATTTCTGTCCACACAGACCGCTGCCTACACAGACTACAGACCGCTGACCCACCCAATCAGGAATGGATTGCAGGCTCTAAAGTCATTAGACACAAATCATTAGGCACAAAAAAACCAGGCTGGGGCAACGAGTGCCCTCAGGCCTGGCTTTGCGCATTCAACGGCTATCGCTAAAACCTGCCTACTTGATAAACAGCATCTCCTGGTAGGTGGGCAGAGGCCACAGGTCGTCGGCTACTTCGCCTTCGAGGGCGTCGGCGTACTCCCGCACCTGATCCATCAGGGGACGGATCGTCTTGGCGCAGAACTGCATGTGCTCTTCCACCGACATGAAGTGCTTGGTCATCATGTCGCTGAGCTCCTCCACCGTACTCATCATGGACTTGGTGAGGTCGGCCACTTTGGCTACGCTAGACGGGTCGAACTCGATGCCCAGTCCTTTGAGACTATCGATTGTCTTGGCCACCTCACCCATGTACCGAATGGCAGCGGGGTAGATGATGGTCTTAGCCATGCTGACCACTAGCTTGGCTTCCACATCAATGGACTGGATGTACTGCTCAGAGTAAGCCTCGAAGCGACTGCCCAGCTCCACCGGGGTGAGCACGCCTTCCTGGGTGAACAGGTCTTCGATGTACTGCTCCCGCAGCACGGGCAGAGCGTCGGCGGTGGTGCGCAGGTTGAGCAAGCCCCGCTCGCTAACGGCCATTTCATGCCATTCGGTGGAATAACCGTTGCCGTTAAAGACGACGGCACCGTGGTCGTTGATCACTTCGCGCAGGGTGTCTTGGATCGCCACATTCAGCTCTACACCGCTGCCCAGCTTGGCTTCGAGCTGATCGGCCATCCAGTCTAGGGAGTCGGCCAGAATGGTGTTCATAGCCACCAGAGGGCCAGCCACCGACTGGCTTGAGCCTACGGCGCGAAACTCGAAGCGGTTGCCGGTAAAGGCAAAGGGCGAGGTGCGGTTGCGATCGCCCGCGTCCTTGGGGAACACCGGTAGGGTATCAACCCCCAAGTTCATTTCACCCTTGGCTTGGGATCCGGTGACTTCGCCCTTGGCGATCTGATCAAACACATCCTGTAGCTGACTGCCCAGGTAGATAGAGATGATGGCCGGAGGGGCTTCGTTGGCCCCTAGTCGGTGGTCGTTGCTAGCACTGGCAATTACGGCCCGCAGCAGGGGCCCATACTTGTGCACGCCGCGAATCACCGCGCCGCAGAACACCAGGAACTGGATGTTGTCGTGGGGGGTGTCGCCGGGGTCAAGCAGGTTGCCCTGGGTGGCGTTGCCCACCGACCAGTTGACGTGCTTGCCGGAACCGTTGATGCCAGCAAAGGGCTTTTCGTGGAGTAGGCAAACAAAGCCGTGCTTCTTGGCCGTGTTGCGCAGCACCGTCATAAGCAGCTGCTGGTGGTCGCTGGCCACGTTAGCCGCCTCGAAGAAGGGGGCGATTTCAAACTGGCCGGGTGCCACTTCGTTGTGGCGGGTCTTGGCCGGAATGCCCAGGCGATAGAGGCGCTCCTCCACATCCTGCATGAAGACCTGCACCCGCTCAGGGATAGCCCCAAAGTAGTGGTCGTCAAACTGCTGACCCTTGGCCGGAGACTTGCCAAACAGGGTGCGGCCCGCTAGCAGCAGGTCAGGGCGAACGCTGGCAAAGCCGGCATCCACCAGGAAGTACTCTTGCTCAGCTCCACAGCTGGAGTTGACGGGGGCGACCTCGGTGTTACCCAGCAGTTTCAGCACCCGGGCGGCGGCCTTACCCATGGCGGCATTGGAGCGCAGCAGGGGGGTCTTCTTGTCCAGGGCTTCCCCGGTCCAGGAAACAAATACGGTGGGAATGCACAGGGTGACGCCGTTGTCGGTTTCCATCACAAAGGCGGGGCTGGTGACATCCCAGGCGGTGTAGCCTCGGGCTTCAAAGGTGGAGCGAATGCCGCCGTTGGGGAAGGAGGAGCCGTCGGGCTCGCCCTGCACCAGCACCTTGCCAGAAAATTCGGAGATCACGGAACCATCGCTCTGCACGGAGATAAAGCCGTCGTGCTTCTCGGCAGTGGCGTTGGTGAGGGGATAGAACATGTGGGAGTAGTAGAGTGCCCCCTTGGAGATCGCCCAGTCCTTCATGGCTACAGCCACCACATCGGCCACGGAAACGTCGAGGGGCGCGCCGGTTTTGATGGTTTTTTGTAGCGATCTGAAGACCGACTTGGGCAGGCATTCCTGCATTTTGCTCAGGCTGAAGACGTCCTTGGCCCACAGGTCCTCTAGCCGACCTGGGGTACCCACAGGTACCTTAGAACGACTGGTGATGTTAGCAATGGCCTGGGCGCGCAATTCGTTTCCACTCATAGCAATCTCCTAGTAACTAGAGGCATTATCATTTCGCTGTGGTTATTCGCTAGCTCAGCGACACAGTCAATCGGCAATTTCCAGCAGTTCAACGCTTCAAAAACTCTACCCAGAACTCAACTTGAGGAAGAGATCGCAGGCCATAAACACCCCAACAGAAGCTCGCAATCACTTCACAATCGTTCCCCCACAGGGCTTTTGCGATAATCTGCACTAGAAAAGCCTGAGAGGCAAATCGTCAAAAGTCTTTGGGGAACTACAGATGGAGTACAGAAACCGGCAACCCCGAAAAGGGAAATTTCTGACCAACAGTACATCACCCAGAGCTTTTTCAACGGACCTGTCAGGCAATTGTGGGTTCCTCAGCAGAGGCAAGAAAAGGCTCTTCTAAAACCAAACTATTGACGTTAGCCAAGCTCAAATTCTGACCTCAAGAGAACTAGCGCAAGGTGCATAAACGCTCAGTAGGTCAGCTGAAAAGCGTGAAGCTACTCAGCGACCATGGATTGACCGTCTAGATCTGAAACCATTGCTTAGCAAGAAATTTTGTGCTGTTCGGCAATCGGCTTGCTATCCTTAAACGCTGCATCTCGGGATAGTAGAGGCAAAGTAAGGTCGTTTTTGTATTCAGCAATACGATTGCTTCGGAAGCAATTAAATATTTTGAATCATTTCCGCCGCCCCAGGGGCATGGGGTCGTTATTGTCAGCCAGGGGGATAGCCTGCTGCGATCGCTGGCAGAGCTTCATCCCGCTTTAGTTAAGCGGCGCCCAGGGGGTGCCCTGGCCACCGCAACAACCCGGGCAATGGCGAGAGAACTTTGCCTCGTCAGATTGCCGCTGTTCTCCCTCTGCCCAGGCAGCCAGTCCTTTCTAGGGCGAGGACCGCGAAAGTACCTTCAGCGCAGTCCTCGCCAGCCTAAAAACTAGGCGTATTTTCCCCTCCAGAAAACACGCCTCAGACTTGAGCCATAAGATTTGGCCAAAAACCTATTCCAAGAAGTTGCGATCGTCGTCGAGGCAAGCATCCCAGCTGGCGGAGAGAGCATCGGCGACCATCGCCTCCAGGGTCGCTGTATTGACCGATCGCGTCACCTGATCGTGCATAGGGTCGGACAGGGGAATAAGGCGAAGCCGTCGATTGTCCTGCACTAGGTCAAAGTGGCTGCTATCGACGTCAACCTTGCCAATTTCGAGAAAATCAAAGCTATGAACGTTGATGTACAATGCGTGATTAGCCACAAGGGTAGCCTGTTGACCATCAGCAAATACCTCCATAACAAGGCCCTGACCTTCGGAAAGGGTAACGCCATCTTGAAAATGGCTATACTGCACTTGACCGAGGTCTTGCAAAAGCCTTAGCATGTCGGTCTTATTGACAACCACCCCGCTATCAATCAGGCAGGGAGCTGGAATGCTCAAATGACTAGCACGCTCGTGATTCATGGGTTTTTTAACCACGCTACGTTTGGCTGCTGGAGCAATGCCTTGGTGCGATCGCTCCGGTGAGTCTATATTCACGATACTCGATATTGCTGGGAATGATCTGCCTGGCGATCCTCCTCTCTGACCGAAATTATCGCCAGAATTCGGCCAAAGGCTGAGGGGCTAAGCATTCTGGAAAATGTTAGGGTCTCAGCACTATTGCTAAAAGATTTTTACAACTTTGAGGTGGATCCGTGACCTCGGTACCTCCCACTCGACCCGGTGAGATGCCCCCTAGGCCCAGGGGGTATGCGCGGCTGGGCGGGGCCATTCTTTTCTATACTCGGCTACCTCTACCGCCGGGGTGGCAGCCCAGTTTTGAGGGCATTGCGGTCTTTGCCCCGATAGTAGGGCTGGGGCTGGGGCTGGGGCTAGGGGGGCTCGATCTAGGGCTAGGGCACCTCGGTATGGCCACCCTCCTTCGCAGCGCCCTGGTGATCGGCCTCGGGGTGTGGCTCACCGGCGGACTGCACCTAGATGGGGCCATGGATACCGCCGATGGACTGGCTGTGATGGATCCTCAGCGCCGTTTGGCCGTGATGGCCGATAGCCGCAGTGGGGCCTTCGGGGTGATGACCGCGATCGCCATCCTGGGCCTCAAGACCCTGGCCTTGGCGGCGCTGACCAGCGGGCGCGACTGGGTGCTAGTGGCCGCCATGGTGTGGGGCCGCTGGGGGCAGGTGATGGCGATCGCCCGCTACCCCTACCTGCGGTCCGAAGGCAAAGGAGCCCTGCACAAGGCGAATCTGCGATCGCCCCAGGACTGGCTGCTAGGGTTAGGGCTAGGGCTGGCGCTGCACGGTCTGTGGCTCTGGTCTCAGCCTGACCAACTTCGGTTAATCGTCATCAGCCTGGCCGGGGGCCTAGTTCTTTCCCAGGCCGTGGGAGCCTGGCTCAATCGCCGCCTGGGGGGGCATACCGGCGACACCTACGGCGCCACGGTGGAGTGGACTGAGACCCTGCTGCTGTGCCTGGCTACCCTGGGCTAGAGTTAGGGGGCAATTCATGGCCGACGGGGGGATACTGGGGAGGCGAGGGGCTGGAACAAAGGGCTGTATGTTTTGGAACGGTGAGCTTGAACTGTTTTGTTGCTTGGCTCCTGGCTCCTGGCCTTTCAGGCCTTCCCGGCTTAAAGTTACCCACCAATTTCAGCGAATTGCTCCCAGGGCATTCTTCCAGCTCAGTTCTTTGCCCAGCACCATCAGCGCCCGCTGGTCAGCACCGCTAAACAGGCCGCTTGCCACCAGTTCCGCCAGCACCTGCTGGGCCAGCTGAGCCGCAAACATTCCCCCCGATCGCAGCAGGTGGCTGTAGTAGCTAAACTGGGTCTGCCCCGCCTGGTTGCAGTGGAAGCTGTGGACCTGCTCCGCTGTCAGGCCATAGACTGGCGTATTGGCAGGCACCACCACCCGAGGAATGCCGTGCACCCCGTAGGACGATCCCGTTTGCTGCTGTAGGGTACCCACCAGCACTACCCCCAGCAGAGTACGAGTCTCCTGCACCAGATCGGGGGTAAACAGAGGATCGGGCTCACTGGACAGGCGCGGCCCGCTATTGAAAAACAGCGGATTAAATAGTTGGGAGTTATACACTAGCCCTACCGCCCAGTGGCGGCTGTCATTGTCAAAGCTAACAAACTGACCAAAACCACAGTCCTCGGGCGAGGGCGGCGAGCAGACATCCTGGGCGTCGTCCACCTGCACCACGTAGTCGCAGTGGGAGTTAGACTTGACTACCTTGCCCAGGCGACAGCGGGGCGAGGCTGTAGCGAACAAATCCATAGGGCGCTCTCGGATGGAACATGGGTACTTATTGTAGAGTGTTCTGTCAGGGGTTGGCAGGAGGACTTTCTGCCGGGGGGTGAGCGGAGCCGAACCCCCCGGACATGTCTACAGCTGAAAGTTCTCGTCAAAGTCGCTGCGGGTCATGGGCTGGCTGACCTCTAGCCCCTCTCCCCCTAGCAGGGTTAATGGTTTACCATCTACCGAAATCCACACTGAGGCACCTTGGTCAAAGGCTGTGGCTGTGTAAATAACCTGGCCCAGGCGACCGATCATGGCGGCGCTGCCGCCACCGGATTGAAAATCACCGGACAAATTGACGTGGACTCCGTCGGCCTCGACGGTAGCGTCGATCAGCGTGGTTTGGGTAGGGATGGTGGTAAACGACTGCTGGCTGGGATCGCCGGACTTGGAGAGCAGGTCGCTAAAGGCTGCCTTAACCTGCTCCGAGGCGGTCGCGTCGGGGGGAATGGCGATCGCCTGGGGGACGAGCTTAAACCCAGTGCCTTCGTCCTGTAGCCAGTAGACCTGCCCGGTCATTTCGGCGGCGGTGGGCGGGGTCGTCGGCTGTTTGGTTGGCGCCGTATCCGTCCCCGACGGTGCCGTCGGGGACGCCGCCTGGGGCGCCGTTAAAATTGGCTCAGGATCAATGTCAAGGTTGGGAAAGGTAGCGACGGGCGGTTTGGGGCTGAGGGTACGCCAGGTGAACCAGGCTACAGACCCACCGGACGCCAGCACCAGGGTGGTCAACCCCGCCAAGATGCCCAGGGGAATACGCCGTAGCTTATCTTTGTAGTCCATGGTGGGGGTCCAAACGGGGTCATGATCTAAGCTCAGGACTTTAGCCTAGGGCAATCTAGACTGCCCTAGAGACCAGAGGGGACAGCTTCTACAGCTGGCTGTCGGGTCAAAAAAGGTGAGGCTGGCTCTATTCTGGCAAAGATGGCCAGATCCAGTTCATTGTCACGGACATTAAAGTTGATAATCCGGGCGGTGACGCCCAGGGCCTCTAGCCGTCGCAGGGTAAGCTGCTCTTGGGCCCCCTGCACAAAGGCCTCGAGTAGCTGGGGCGGCGTCTCTTCGCCGTCCACAATAATCTTTGGGTCCACCAGCATAAACCGATGCCCGTTGAGAATGGCCAGCCCCAGCTCAACCGCGATCGCGATGTCTTCTTCCGCCACCCGATCTTCTAGATCGACCACGATGCGGAAGCGATCGTCCTCTAAAAATTCCAGGGAGGGGTTGGCCAGCCCATAGCGGTTTTGCTCGCGCTCCCCCACCGCCCCCGGCAGGGTAAAGCTCAAACTATCTAACCAACCCTGAACCAGGGACGACTGAAAAAAGACATTCAGGTCGCTGGCCTTAAGTTTCAGGCGCAGGGCCGCCTGGGCAGGCTCGTCGAGCACCAGTTCGCCTCGCTGCAGGCGGCCCAGATCTACATCAACCGCATCGGTTTCCAGATCGATGGAGTCAATCCGCAGGCCGGGCAGCTGCAGGGGCTCCACCCCGCGGGCAGCAATCAGCGCGTGCTCAATCCGACCATTGACAATTTGGTAATTGGGCACGTTGTCGATGCGCACGTGCAGGGCCTCAGCTCCGGCGATCTGATCGCGCAGGGCCGCCTCGCTCAGAGTATCAATCACGACTCCTCCGCTCCCCAAAATACCCATCAGGGTCGACAGAAGAATCGTAATCAGCTCCATGGTCTGCTCCTTGGGGGGTGGCTATCGGCTGGCCAGCAGTTCTTCATCAATCCAACCCTTGACCAGGGTGACCACTGAGATCAGAGGCACCTCCTGGACAATGCCCGTGGCCCGCTCTACCACCTCCACCTTGCCGTCACTCAGGGCCCGCCCGGTGACAATGCGGTAGGGAATGCCAATCAGGTCAGCGTCTTTGAACTTGACGCCGGCCCGCTCGTTGCGATCGTCGAGCAGAGCATCAACCCCGGCGGACAGCAGCCCTTGATAAATGGTTTTGGCCGCCTCGACCTGAAGATCATCGCCCATGTTGGGGATCACCACGATCGCCTGGTAGGGGGCAATGGCCACCGGCCATACAATACCGTTTTTATCGTAGGACTGCTCCACCGCCGCCTGGGCCAGCCGCGAGACGCCCACCCCATAGCAGCCCATCACCAGGGGCAGCTCGGCACCGCTTTCATTGGTATAGGTAGCGCCCAGGGCCTGGGAGTATTTGGTCCCCAGCTGAAAAATATGTCCGATCTCAATGCCCCGGGCGGTTTTGAGGATTTGGCTGGGGTCGTGCAGGGCGCGATCGCCCGCCGCCGCCTTGCGCACGTCCACCACGTGCTTTGGCAGGGTAAACTCCTGGCCCCAGTTGCCCCCCACCACGTGGTAGCCCGCCTCGTTAGAGCCGGTAGCGAAATTTTTCAGGTCTACGGCGGTGCGATCGACCAAACGCAGGAACGCGGGTTCCACCTCTTTACCGCCCTGAATATAGTCATCCCCCAGGTTGGGGGCCATGTAGCCCAGGGGCAACGGCTTAGCGGCCCACTGGCGTTGGGCATCGGCATCGGGCACCCCTAGGGCCAGCACTGCAGTGCCCCCGTAGTCAGCGGCCAGCTTGGTTAGTTCATTGATGAGCTTCACCTCATTGACATCCTGATCGCCGCGCAGGATCACTAGCACCAGCACCACTCGACCATTGTCATATACGGCCTGGTACAGCACATTCTTAACAATCTGAGTAGGCGAGCAGTTGAGGAATTTTGCCAGAGAGTCAATGGTTGGGGTATTTGGCGTCTCTAGCTTTTCAAACGTCGTAAAGGGAGAGGGCACCGCCTCCACCGGCCGCGACACCGCCTTTTCGACGTTGGCGGCGTACTGGCCGTCCTCGGTATAGAGCACCTCGTCTTCGCCCGCATCGGCCAGCACCATAAACTCAGTGGACCCCGATCCGCCGATCGCCCCGGAGTCCGCATCCACGGCCCGAAACTCCAGACCACAGCGGCGCAAAATATTGCTGTAGGCGGTGTACATCTCCTGGTAGGTGGCCCTGAGGCTGGCCTCATCGGTGTGGAAGGAGTAGCCATCCTTCATGATGAATTCGCGCCCGCGCAGTAGGCCAAAGCGGGGGCGAATCTCATCGCGAAACTTAGTCTGAATCTGGTACAGGTGCAGGGGCAGCTGCCGGTAGGAGCGGATCATGTCGCGGGCAACGGCGGTGATCACCTCCTCGTGGGTGGGGCCGAGGCCGACCTCCTGCTGGCGGCGATCCACCAGGGAGAACATGATGCCTTCGGCCTTCGTGTAGGTGTCCCACCGGCCCGACTCGCGCCAGAGTTCAGCCGGCTGGAGCTGGGGCAGCAGACATTCCTGGGCCCCGGTGGCATTCATCTCATCGCGAACAATGTCAGAAATCTTATTCAGCACCCGCCACAGCAGCGGTAGGTAAGCGTAGACCCCACTGGCAATGCGGCGGATGTAGCCCGCCCGCAGCAGCAGCTTGTGACTGGGGACTTCAGCCTCTGCCGGATCCTCCCGCAGGGTGACAAACAGCATTTGGGATAGACGCATGGGGGTCTCCAGAAGTGACGGGGAAAGCCGGACGGGCAAGACTCATAGGCCATAGTAAACGACGATGAGCAGCCCTGCCCTTACCCTGACCCGCTACCCGGCTGAGGGTTGACCTGCCACCGCAAATCGGGAATGGGGAAGAAATCCGCTACAGTGACTAAACAGCTACTCTAGGTTTGGTCTAAAGCATTGCCCCCAGGTAACGCTGAGTTGTTGTCACACCAGGGATCGGCATCTACCTACCGTTCCTGAAAATAGCCTCGCTCAGGCGCAAAATTCTCTTCTTTAGCGACCCTGGACTAGGCCTACTGTCTCCCCTGTAGCCTTTCTATGAAAAAAGTATTCGTCCTCGATACCAACGTATTGCTTCACGATCCGATGGCAATGTTCAGGTTTGAGGACAACGACGTGGTGCTGCCCATCACCATTATTGAAGAGCTCGATCGCTTCAAGAAGGGCACCGCCGACACGGGCCGCAACGCCCGCTACGTGTCGCGCACGCTGGATGAGCTGCGCCAGCAGGGCTCCCTGGTCCAGGGCATTCCCCTACCCCAGGGCGGCACCCTCAAGGTTGCCCTGTGCCACCGCGATACCCTGCGTCAGCTGCCCGCCGAGCTGGAGGGCGACCAGGGCGACAACGCCATTCTGGCCGTGGCCATGGAGTATAAGCACCACCACGACATGCCCGTGGTGCTGGTCAGTAAGGATACCAACCTGCGCATCAAGGCCGACGCCGTAGGTCTGGTGGCCGAAGACTACGAAACCGACAAAATTGATTACGACGACCTCTACACCGGCACCCTGGAGGTGATGGTCTCGGCCGAGGCGATCAGCCAGCTGTTTGGCGAGGGCCACCTCAAGCTCGATGTTCCCCTCTACCCCAACCAGGCCGTCACCCTGGTGGACGAGGCCAACCCAACCCACACCGCCCTGGCCCTGGTTCAGGGTAGCAGCGGCAAGGTGGTGCCCCTGAGCAAATTGCCCCACGCTGGGGTGTCGCGGGTGCAGCCCCGCAATCGGGAGCAGCGGTTTGCCTTTGAACTGCTGCTGCAGGACTCGATTTCGATGGTCACCCTGGTCGGCAAGGCGGGCACCGGCAAGACCCTGCTGGCGATCGCCGCCGGGGTGCAAAAAGTGGCCGATGAGCGGCTTTACTCACGCCTGCTGATCGCCCGCCCCATTGTGCCCCTGGGCCGCGATATTGGCTACCTGCCCGGCGACGTGCGCGAAAAGCTCAACCCCTGGATGCAGCCCCTCTACGACAACTTTGACCTGATCTTTGGCACCCAGGACATGCGTGGCCGACCCGAACACTGGCGACGCGGCCACGAGGAGATGATCGATCAGGGGCTATTGCAGATCGAGCCGCTCACCTACATTCGTGGCCGGTCAATTCCGAAGCAATTTTTGGTGGTGGACGAGGCTCAAAACCTCACTCCCCACGAGGTCAAAACCATCCTGACCCGGGCTGGAGAGGGCACCAAAATCATTCTCACCGGCGACCCCGACCAGATCGACAACCCCTACGTCGATGCCTCCAGCAACGGCCTCACCTACGTGGTGGAACGGTTCAAGAGCGAAGCCCTGGCGGGACACATCACCCTCAGCAAAGGGGAGCGATCGAGTCTTGCCGAGCGGGCGGCGGTGCTGCTGTAGTGCCACGGTTAAGAAACCACCTCTAGCCCCTGGGGGATGCAGGAGATATCGCGGGTAATGCCCCAGAAGTCAAGAATTTGACGGGCTACCAGCCGGGGAGAGGTGGCGTGAAAGAAGTGGCGGCCGGGGCAGAGCACAGCGCGATCGCCCTGCTTTAGCCAGGGCTGCCACCCTTGAATCTGAGGCGGGGTCACCACCCTATCCTCCTCGCCTCCGCAGACCAGCAGCGGTACCTCGGTGCCGCTGGGGCAGAGGCTGCCTCGCTTCAGCAGCGAGTGGGGCGACACCGTGTGGATTAAGTCCTGCTCTAGCAGGTTGACCCACCCAGATACCAAGGGACGAGACGTATGCCCAAACAGGCTATGGGCCATCTGGGTCAGCACCTCCTGTCGCGAGTAGGGCAGCTTTTCTAGCTGGGTGTAGTAGTGGGACTGCCAATCAACCATGGGGTTGACCCCCACCGACAGCAGCGTTAATGACTTGACCCGGTGAGGGTTTTGCCGCGCGTAGAGCAGCCCCACCAGCCCCGCGGTACCGTGGCCCAGCAGGTGAATGGGGCGGTTGTGCCCCTTCAAGTAATCGTGCAACAGGGTGACAGCAATATCTAACGAACAGGGTTCGTCTGAGGTTTGTCGATAGGCCCATTGGGCAACTTCGAGGTGACGAGCCAGGCATCCCAGCAGCTTGTGGTCAAACCGCTCAAAGCTGAGGCTGACATTGAGCCATAGCGCATCGGGACAGGTAGGAAGAGTCATAGATAAGAGAATTTTTGAAGGTTGTGGGTAAAAATGCGATCGCCGCCAAATTCCGCCTGAATTGCCTCGACAATGGGTTCTGTATTGCCGCCGGTCTGGGTACCACAAAAGAGGCCAAACGGAGTAAACGCCCCAGCCCAAAGGCTAATCAGTGCCACTTGACCGACATGGGCGGCGATAAAAAATCCCGACAGATCGGCAAAACGGGCGTTGCCGGCCCACCAGTCGTAGCTCACGTCGGGATTGCCGTAGGTTTGCATAGTCAAACTATCCTCCTATCGACACAGGGATTATTGAGAATGAACTCAACAAGACGATTGGACCATAAATCGGAATCATTCTCAATAGAAGGAGATTAAGTTTTATTAAGCCTTCCTCCCCTGAGTCAGGCAAGAAGCGGGTGATCTTGAATTTTGGGGGATTTGGCCTGCTTGGCAATGGCTAGGGGTCCTTAGGGAAGACCCATCCTGGCTCGGCGAATTGGCGCGATCTTGTTGCTTCACCAGGGACGCCCTCGCCGAGAAATGGTTTAGAATCCCGCTCGAAGTCCAGTTCCTATTGACCTTTAGTCTTAATAGAGCCTGGGGCGTTGGGTGCTGGAGCTACCCCAGGGCTCTACGGGTTAATGGTGTTCCTGGCGGCCAGGTTTGCGCCCTGCGGGAGCAGGTTTGTTCGGCGGGTGCCCTTTTTTCCTGCGAGGCCTAAGTTTGCGGTGCTGCCCGATGGCAGTGTTGGCGATCGCACCCCTAGGCCCCTGGCTATTTACCCTGGCTATCTACTTAGAAAAGTCGAACTCCCGCATCTCCAGATTGCAGCCGTCCTGTAGGTTAAGGGCACGTTTGATCGGGTTGATGTCTCGAAACCCCTCGGCCCCCTGCTGTTTGAGACTGGTCTCAAACCGTTCGGCAAACTTGGCTACGCAGGGGCTGCGGCTTTTTCCCAGTCGTTCCA
Organism: Nodosilinea sp.; assembly: GCA_041739575.1. Lineage (GTDB taxonomy): Bacteria > Cyanobacteriota > Cyanobacteriia > Phormidesmidales > Phormidesmidaceae > Nodosilinea. Next base: position 25,319 of record JBGSNT010000053.1, read on the forward strand.
GGCTGGCTAGGGTCGTGTCCATATCCCAGACCTCCACCGCGTTGTGGAGTTGGTCCCAGGCCCGGCTTTCCTGGCTATTGCTGGCCACCTGAAACTGGTGGCGATCGAGAATGCGGTAGGCCAGCCAAAAACTGCCGCTAAGGATAGCCGCCATGCCAAGGGAAATCAAACAGCCCGTCAGTGGATTTCGACGCCCCATCCGCCCCTGGCTTGAGGCCGGGGGCACCGCAGTCAGTCCGCTATAGAAGGTCACAAAGGATGGATTTTGGTCTAAGAACCAGACCTCGACCCCTTTAGCCTTGAGCTGCTCGGCAATCGCAACCGTGGCCTCCTGCTCGGTTTCGGGAGTCAGCCCAGCAATCACCAGGCGCTGGTCAGGGAAGTGCTGCTGGCAAGCTTGAAGCCTGTCTACCGTAGCCCAAAGATCGGGCGGGGTCAGGGTTGGCGGGCAAAAAATGGCGTAGATCGGGGTGAGCAGGTCAACCACCCCTCCGTCAGGCCAGGGGACTTGCCGGTGAACGCTGTGGCCATAGTCCTCTAGCCAGCGCCCCAGCGCGGTTAGTAGGTCCTCTGAACTAGCAAAGTCTATGGCGACAGTCACGGTTGGGCTCGGGGAGGCAATTTATAGTTTTCTTGTACTATTTCAAGTGTGGCATCTGTTCTGGATTATGGAACAAAAATCGCTTCCCAGGCAGTTCCGATCTAAAAGGGCAACCCCCAACCTGGAGGCAGACCCCTCAACGGCGGCCCATTGAGCTCGGAAAAAATCAGGTATTCCATCTGGTTCAGCGCTACCGCCGACTAGCAGATTGGCTTAACTCGTTTGCCGAACTGGGCTCTGAAGCTATAGAATAAAGTTAAGTAATGTAAATATTCTCTAATCTAAGAAAAAATCGATCGGGTTTGACAAGTTTTGGACTGCCCCCTCCAGGAATAGCCTGAGATAGGTAAACCCCAGACCCCACCCGCTCTCTACGGTTCTCCTCACTGCTCAGGATCAAGCTACCCACGTAACGTATTAATAAGCAGGTTTGTCTCTAGGGCTGTTGGAAAAATAGCTTATCTAAGTCTAAAAAGTTGCTCCTGCAGTCTCGCCCCGGACCAGATCGCCAGCTAAATTTCTTTTCATCGCTCCTCAAACCATTGGTACCGTCTAACCGTTATGTTTGAACACTTCACCAACACTGCCATTGCCGTCATCATGAAGGCTCAGGAAGAGGCCCGACGGCTACGCCACAACTTTGTTGGCACTGAGCAGCTTCTGCTGGGTCTAATTAAAGAAGAGTCGACCCTATCGGCTAAGGTACTTGAGGAATTTGGGGTCAACCTCAACGACGCCCGCGCCGAGGTTGAAGCAATTATCGGTCGCGGCAGCGGCAGCGTTCCCCCAGAAATTCCCTTCACTCCAAAGGTTAAGCAGGTCTTCGAGCTGGCTTTTCAGGAGGCCCGCAAGATGGACTCTCCCTACATCGAGCCCGAGCACCTGCTGCTAAGCCTGTGTCAAAACACCGAAAGCGTGGCCTATCGAGTGTTGACCAACCTGGGGGTAGACCCCACTAAGGTGCGTACCCGGATTATCCAGGAGCTGGGAGAAGTGGCCTCCATTCCCGCTGGTCGGCGGGAAAGCAAGCGAGAGGATGCCCGCTCCAAAGGTAAAATTCTGGCCGAGTTTGGCAACGACCTGACGGCCCTGGCCGCTGCGGGCAAAATCGACCCCGTGGTGGGTCGCGCCAAGGAAATCGAGCGGGTAGTGCAAATTTTGGGTCGCCGCACCAAGAACAATCCCATCCTAGTGGGCGAACCTGGGGTGGGCAAAACCGCCATCGCTGAAGGGCTGGCCCAGCGCATTGTCAACCAGGACGTACCCGAGGCGCTGATTACCAAGCGCGTAATCAGCCTGGATATGGGTTCCCTGGTGTCGGGCACTCGCTTCCGCGGTGACTTTGAAGAGCGTCTCACCCAGCTGGTGGAAGAGGTGCGGCAAGACCCAGATGTGGTATTGGTGATTGACGAGATCCATACCCTGATTGGGGCTGGTTCCCTGGAGGGGGGGCTAGATGCCGCCAATATGCTCAAACCTGCCCTAGCCCGTGGGGAAATGCAATGTATTGGCGCCACCACCCTAGATGAATTTCGCAAATATATCGAGCGCGACGCCGCCCTCGAGCGTCGTTTTCAGCCGGTACAGGTGAGCCCGCCCTCGGTGGCCGAGACCATCGAGATTTTGCAGGGGGTACGCAGCCGCTACGAGCAGTTTCACCAGGTGAACTTTAGCGATCAGGCCCTCGAGGCCGCCGCTAAACTGTCCGATCGCTACATTAGCGATCGCCATTTGCCCGACAAGGCCATTGACCTGATCGATGAAGCCGGCTCCCAGGTGAAGCTGCGCTACATGCCCAAGTACCCCTCTAAGGAGCTCAAGCAGCAGCTCCGCCAGATCAATAGAGAGCTGGATGAAGCCATCGAGCTCCAGGAATTTGGCAAAGCCAAGACCCTCCGGGAGCAGCGGCAAGAGCTAATTCAGCAGCTGCAGGCCGACATCCCTGAGTACGGCGAGGCGGCAGCCGGCAGCGTACTGCCCCAGCCCGTCGTGGACGAAGACAACATTGCCGATATTGTGGCCGCCTGGACGGGGATTCCGGTCAATCGCATGACCGAGACCGAGGCCGTACGCCTGCTGCACCTGGAGGATGTGCTCCACGAAAGGGTGATCGGGCAGCACGAAGCGGTGATGGCGGCGGCCAAGGCCATTCGTCGGGCCCGCTCGGGCTTGGCCAGTGCCGATCGCCCCATCGCCAGCCTGGTCTTTTCTGGCCCCACCGGGGTGGGCAAAACAGAGCTCTCCAAGGCTCTGGCTATGGCCCTGTTCGGTTCTGAAGAGGCAATGATTCGCCTCGACATGTCGGAATTCATGGAAAGCCACACAGTGTCGAAATTGATCGGCTCCCCGCCAGGCTTCGTCGGCTACGACGAGGGCGGCCAGCTGACCGAGGCGGTACGCCGCAAGCCCTACAGCGTCATTCTGATGGACGAGATCGAAAAGGCCCACCCCGAGGTCTTTAACCTGCTCCTGCAGGTGCTGGATGACGGACGCCTAACCGATGCCAAGGGTCGGGCAGTGAGCTTCAAGAACACCCTGATTATCATGACCTCTAACATCGGCTCCTCAGTAATTGAGAAGGGCGGAGCGGGCCTTGGTTTCGACCTGGCCACCACCGATGCGGCCACCAGCCAGTACATCAATATCCGCAACCTGGTCAATGAGGAAATGAAGCAGTACTTCCGTCCAGAGCTGCTCAACCGACTGGATGAGATCATCGTCTTCCGTCAGCTCACCCGTGATGAGGTCAACCAGATTGCCGACCTGATGCTGGATCAGGTGAATAAGCGCCTGGCCGATCGCCAGATGGCGGTCACCTTTTCCGACGCGTTTCGGACGCGGCTGGCGGGCGAGGGCTACGACCAGCGCTACGGGGCTCGCCCCATGCGTCGGGCCATCGCTCGACTGGTGGAAGATACTCTGGCTGAGGCCATTTTAGCGGGGGATCTGGAGGAGGGCGATCGTGCCCGCCTCGATCTTGACGAGAGCGGCAATCCGATGGTTACCCCTGAGCGTCAGCCTGCTCTGGTAGGATAACCCTGGACGTTATGGCCCGCTGGCTCAATCATGGTGAATCTCCCCCCCGACCCGAATGATTCTCGTCGTCGCGATCGGATTCTCGACTTCGACGAACTGTTAGCGGTAGTGCTGGCTTTGCTGGGCATAGGCTCCATCCTGTGGTGGGGCCTTTCGCGTAGCTCTAGGTTTCTCCCCGTCACTGATCTGCTCCAGCGTCGGCCCAATGATGGGTCAGTTATTGAAGGTTTGGCACCCGAGGATCAGACCGCAGCCTTTGAGCCGAGCCGCATTGAGCGGGGCGAGCGGCCCCAGCCAGCCAGGCGCGAGGGCTCGACGGAGATGCCTGGTGCGGCTGCCGATGGTCAGACCAGAGCTGTAGTCCCTCGGGAGAGCCCTGGAGTCATCCCCGCTGCTCCTAACACCACCCCGTCCACTGCCGCTCCGGCGGAGGGCACAGACACCACCCAGCCCCTCGATATTTCTGACGTACCCGAAACCCACTGGGCCTACCCGTTTATCCAGCCCATGTATGAAGCGGGGTACTTGCCCGATCTTCCCCAGGGCAGGTTTCAGCCCGACCAAGCCCTCACCCGGGCTGAGCTGGCCGCCCTGATCAGCCGGGCCTTTGGCAGTACCCCAGGGAAAAGCTCGGCCCGCCGCTTTAGTGATATACCCAGCACCTACTGGGCCGCTCCAGCCATTGACAATGCCGTGGCCTTGGGCTTTATGGATGGCTATCCCGAAGGTGACTTTCGTCCCGAGCAGACCGTGCCCCGCTATGAGGTGCTGGTGGCGCTCTCTACGGGGCTGGAACTGGCTCCTCCTGCCAGCCCTGACCTAACCCTCAAGGTGTTCGTCGATCTCGACGCGCTGCCCACCTGGGCCAGGCCCAAGGTCGCCGCCGCCACCGAAGATGCCCTGGTCGTCAACTATCCCGTCCCCGATCAACTCAATCCTGACAAGGCCGCCACCCGAGCCGAAATTGTGGCGATGATTCACCAGGCCCTGGTAGATCAGGGCAAGCTGCCGGCGGTGAAGTCTGAGTACGTGGTGCCCTAGGTAGGTAGAGGAGTGAGCAAAGGATTCTCTATGCCTTGATCCCACCGTCTGATAGACTGAGAAGTCGAGATAGGGAACGCGAAAACCCATTAAATATAGGCAGTTTGGAGGATTGATCCCGTGGAAAGTACCCTCGGTCTTGAGATTATTGAGGTTGTCGAACAGGCTGCGATCGCATCGTCCCGCTGGATGGGCAAGGGCGAAAAAAACATCGCTGACCAGGTGGCCGTTGAAGCCATGCGGGAGCGCATGAACAAGATTCACATGCGCGGTCGCATTGTGATTGGAGAGGGTGAGCGGGACGATGCGCCAATGCTCTACATCGGCGAAGAAGTGGGCATTTGTACTCAGCCCAACGCGACCGATTTCTGCAACCCCGACGAACTGCTGGAAATTGACATCGCCGTTGACCCCTGTGAAGGCACCAACCTGGTGGCCTACGGACAAAACGGCTCCATGGCCGTGCTGGCTATTTCCGAAAAAGGTGGCTTGTTCGCCGCTCCCGACTTCTACATGAAGAAGCTGGCGGCTCCGGCCCAGGCTAAGGGTAAGGTTGATATCAACAAGTCGGCCACCGAAAACCTCAAGATTTTGGGCGAGTGCCTCGATCGCGCCATAGATGAATTGGTGGTTGTGGTCATGAAGCGCGATCGCCACAACGATCTGATCAAAGAAATCCGTGACGCTGGCGCTCGCGTCAAGCTCATTGCTGACGGCGACGTGGGTGCCGCTATTTCCTGTGCCTTTTCGGGCACCAACACCCACGCGCTGATGGGCATCGGCGCCGCCCCTGAAGGCGTGATCAGCGCTGCCGCCATGCGCTGCTTGGGTGGCCACTTCCAGGGCCAGCTGATCTATGACCCTGCGATTGTTAAAACCGGTCTGATTGGCGAAAGCAAAGAAGCCAATATCGCCCGCCTTAATGAAATGGGCATTACTGATATCGACAAGGTTTACGATGCCGACGAACTGGCCTCGGGTGAGACCGTGCTGTTTGCCGCCACCGGCATTACCTCGGGTGAACTGATGGAAGGGGTGCGTTTTTTCCACGGCGGGATGCGTACCCAGTCACTGGTTATTTCTAGCCAGTCGAAGACCGCCCGCTTTGTCGATACCATCCACTTGGTCGAGCAACCCAAGACCATTCAACTCCACTAGGTGAGTCTGAGGGCATCGAGTTACCTGCGTTGGATTCCCTCCCTCTCTTGAGCAGAGGGGTCGTAGCTGTTTCAGACTGCCTAGCTAACGCCTAGGTACAGCATCCATAAAGGCCGTTTTGTCGGGGCGAACGATGTTTGCCCCGACCAATCAGAGGCAGCTGAGTGTGGCTCGACATTAAATTCAGTGGGATCAATTTCGTTAGTCTAGAGATGCGGGATCCTCGCATCTTTTTTTTGGCCCTGTTCACAGTTTTTGATGGACTTTTGTTGAGTTTCCTTGAGCCGAGGCCTATTTATCTCTAACTTCAAACATATTGGCAATTGTGTATGGAGTGACCTCTAGCTGGGGATCATAGCTACTGCCCCGCCTTCCGAGGCTCACCACCGACACCATAAATCAGGTGACTTTTAAACGCGTGGAGGAAGAATGAATATCGCCGTAATTGGCCTGAGCCACAAAACCGCCCCGGTGCAAATTCGTGAAAAACTTAGCATTCCGACGGCTCAGACAGGAGATGCGATCGCTCAGCTCACCCATTGTCCCCACATCGACGAAGTCTCCATCCTCAGCACCTGCAACCGGCTCGAAATCCACATCGTGACCGAAGAGACTGAGCAGGGCATTCGCGAGGTAACCCAGTTTCTTTCCGAGCACAGTGGTCTATCCCTCCACGAGCTGCGCCAGCACCTGTTTATCCTGCTGCATCAGGATGCGGTCAATCACTTGATGCGGGTGGCGGCGGGCCTTGATAGCCTAGTGCTGGGGGAAGGGCAAATTTTGGCCCAGGTCAAACATGCCCATCAGCTAGCCCAGCAGCACAAGAGCATCGGTCGGGTGCTAGATCGCCTGCTCAAGCAGTCCCTCACCGCCGGGAAGCGGGTCCGCAGCGAAACCAGTATTGGCACCGGAGCCGTCTCGATTAGCTCGGCGGCGGTAGAGCTAGCCCGCATGAAGGTGCCCCACCTGAACAGCTGCCATGTGAGCATCCTGGGCGCAGGCAAAATGGCCCGCCTGCTGGTGCAACACCTGGTTTCTAAAGATTCCTGCACCATTACCATCCTCAACCGCACCATCGACCGAGCCAACGAACTGGCCAAGCAGTTTCCCGATGCCGACATTCGCACCGGCACCCTCGACACCATGATGGAGACCGTGCAGGCCTGTGATGTGGTGTTTACCTGCACCTCCGCCACGGAGCCGCTGTTGCACCGCGAAAACCTAGAGCCGCTGGTGGAAAACAGCCGCACCCTGATGCTGTTTGACATTGCGGTTCCTCTGAACGTTCACACCAACGCCAACGAGCTCGACAATGTCCACGCCTTTAACGTAGACGACCTCAAGGCGGTGGTGGCCCAAAACCAGGCCAGCCGCCGTCGGATGGCCATGGAGGCTCAGGTGCTGCTGGACGAAGAGGTGGAAAGCTTTATGGACTGGTGGCGATCCCTTGACACCGTCGGCACCATTAGCAGCCTGCGCAGCAAAGTTGAAACCATCCGCGAACAGGAGCTTGAGAAAGCTCTGTCGCGACTGGGCAGCGAGTTTGCCGAAAAGCACCAGGAGGTGATCGAAGCCCTGACCCGTGGCATTGTCAATAAGATTCTCCACGATCCCATGGTGCAGCTACGGGCTCAGCGCGACATTGAGGCCCGCAAGCGGGCTATGCAAACCCTGCATGTGCTGTTTGATCTCGAGCCCATCTCCAACGAGAAGTACGGCTAACCCAGACAGGGCCAAAGACCCTGGCCTTCGATAGTCAGAGCCCAGGATTTTTCAAAAACCCTGGGCTCTTTTGCATCGGTGTAAGATACCAAGCATCCATTAAGAGAATTGACTGCCCATGACAGCTCCCTTTCGCGTTGGTGTGGCGGGTCCGGTGGGGTCGGGCAAAACCGCCCTAGTGGATTGCCTGTGTAAAGCGCTTCGCGATCGCTACTCCCTTGCCGTCGTCACCAACGACATCTACACCCAGGAAGATGCCCAGTTTTTGGTGCGCAGCCAGGCTCTCAGCCCCGATCGCATCGTCGGAGTCGAGACCGGCGGCTGCCCCCACACCGCCATTCGCGAAGATGCCTCGATGAATCTGGTGGCGATCGAAGACCTCGAAGCGCGGTTTAATCCCCTCGACCTGGTGTTTGTGGAAAGTGGTGGCGACAATCTGGCCAGCACCTTTAGCCCGGAGCTGGTGGATTTGACCCTCTACGTCATCGACGTGGCCGCCGGGGACAAGATTCCCCGCAAGGGCGGGCCGGGGATTACCAAGTCTGACTTTTTGGTGATCAACAAAATTGACCTGGCCCCAATGGTGGGGGCCAGTCTTGAGGTCATGGAGCGCGATGCCCGCAAAATGCGGGGCGATCGCCCCTTTGGCTTCACCAACCTCAAGACTCAGGTGGGGCTGGGGGAGATTATTGCCTTTATTGAGCACCATGCGGCCCTGGAGCCAATCTCTACCCCGGTTCCCTAGGCCCAACCGGCCCCTTTCGCCCCCTATCCTTAACCTCTATGCATAGAACCCTAGTCGGTACAGTCCAGGCGCTGTGGCGCTATCCGGTGAAATCGATGCTGGGGGAGTGCGTCGACGAGCTATTGCTGACGGAGCAGGGATTTTGGGGCGATCGCGCCTACGCCCTGTGGGATAGCGAAAGTCAGAAAATCGCCAGCGCCAAAAATCCCAAGAAATGGGCCCAGCTATTGACCTTTGCGGCCAGACTGATCCCCAGTCCGACGGAGCATACGGCCCATCCTGCCGTTGAAATCACCCTGCCCGATGGGCGGGTCACCACCAGCGATCGCCCTGAGGTCAGCGCCCTCCTCTCAACCCTGCTGGAACGCGAGGTGCAGCTGGTCTCTACCCCCCCCGACCAGGCCAGCATTGAGCACTACTGGCCCCCGGTCGCAGGCACCACCCACCAGGACACCGTCACGCAGATTGTCATGCCTGTGGGCACCTTCTTTGACGCCTGCCCAGTCCACGCCATTTCCACCGCCACCCTGGCCCAGCTGCAGGCCCTCAGCCCCACCAGCCACTTCGATGCCCGCCGCTTTCGCCCCAATATTGTGATTCAGCCCGCCGATGGGGCAGCGGGGTTCATTGACGAAGCCTGGGTCAACCAAACCCTGAGCATCGGAGAAAACGCCCAGATTGGGGTATTCACCGGCTGCCCCCGCTGCGTGATGACAACATTGCCCCAGGCTGATTTACCTGCCGACCTCGGCATTCTCCGCACCACCGCTCAGCACAATCGCGTGATTGCCGGAGTTCGAGCTACAGTTCTGCAAGGGGGCACGATTCGCCACAACGATTCAGTCTGGCTGGACTCTATCTGACCGCCGGGCAGGCCTGACCGAATCAGCACAGAGGAGAAATCCCGATAAAGCGCACTATAATTAGCCATCCCTGAGGATGTTCACCGGTGCAGCCACAGTGGCCGATGGAACCCCATCTGGGAGCTGTTAGTTCAAAGTTTAGACGTTTTGTATCCTACACTACACTTGCTGCCCATCAGTAACTCTAATATCCACTCTGATGGTCTACGTGCATTCTCGGTTAATCAGCTTTCTTTCAGTAAAGAGTCAGGAGTGAGGTTGAATGGTAACTCGATTTAATCGGCGGAAATTCTTGGTGTACGGGTCTGCGACCCTGGGCACTTCCATGTTGCTGAAAGCCTGTGGTGGCTCTACGACCACAACAGACACAGGCGCTGGCGATGGCGGCACCGATACCGCTGCGGCGGGCGGTGAAACCGTCAAGGTCGGTATTCTGCACTCCTTGAGTGGCACCATGGCCATTAGCGAAACCACTGTGGTTGACGCCGAGAAGCTAGCCATCAAAGAAATTAATGCGGCCGGTGGGGTCCTCGGCAAGCAGATTGAAGCCGTGGTTGAAGACGGTGCCTCTGACTGGCCTACCTTTGCTGAAAAGGCCGAGAAGCTGATCGACCAGGACCAGGTGGCTGTAGTGTTTGGCTGCTGGACCTCCGCTAGCCGCAAAGCCGTACTGCCGGTGTTCGAGTCCAAGGACCACATGCTGTGGTATCCGCTCCAGTACGAGGGCCAGGAGTGCTCTAAGAACGTCTTCTACAGTGGAGCAACCCCCAACCAGCAGATCGAGCCCGCCGTCAACTGGCTGCTTGAAAACAAGGGTAAGGATTTCTTTCTGGTCGGGTCTGACTACGTGTTTCCTCGCACCGCCAACACCATTATTAAAGAGCAGCTGAAGGCCGAGGGCGGCAATACCGTTGGTGAAGACTATCTGCCCCTGGGCAACACTGAGGTTACCCCAATCATCACCAAGATCAAGGCTGCCCTGCCCAACGGCGGCGTGATTTTCAACAGCCTCAACGGCGACAGCAACGTGGCCTTCTTCAAGCAGCTTCAGGGTGCAGGCATGGGGCCTGACCAATACCCAGTGATGTCCGTGAGCATTGCTGAAGAAGAAGTTCGCCAGATTGGCCCAGAGTTTTTGACCGGGCATCTGGCTGCCTGGAACTACTTCATGACGGTGGAAAGCCCAGAAAACGAAAAGTGGGTCGCTGACTTTAAGGCCGAATATGGCGACGATCGCGTCACCAACGACCCTATGGAAGCGGCTTACATCATGGTGTACCTGTGGAAGCAGGCGGTAGAGGCCGCTGGCACGTTTGATATTCCAGAGGTACGGACGGCCACCTATGGCCAAGAGCTAGCCGCTCCTGAAGGGCCTGTGACCGTCAACACCAACCACCACCTCTCTAAGACAGTGCGTTTGGGTGAAGTGCGGGATGACGGCATGTTTGACATCATCTGGGCCACCGACGGAGCGATTGAACCGCTGCCTTGGAACCAGTTTGTGCCCGACACCAAGGGCTTTGCCTGCGACTGGTCTGACGCAGCTAAGGGCGGTAAGTTCAAAATCTAGGCTCAAAGCCTAGGTTGCCGGGGTTTGCTTAAGCGTCCCTAAATTCAGTAAAAAGGCGAGGATGCAGCCATCTGCATCCTCGCCTTTTTATACAAATCCTGTTTGGCTATCCCCTAATTGGACAGGGCAAACGGCGTTTGCCCCTACGGTTTGGCCTTTGCTGAATCGGGGTTATGCGGTCCGGATTTAGTATTGTAGGATTGCGACTGTGGACTGTACCCGCAGATCAAGCCCATGATTGAGGTGGCGGGCCATCTCAGCCAGAGGAGGTTACCGCGAACGTTTACCTCGCCTGGCGTTGCTGAATCAGGGGATGAATCTGTGCAAGCGATAGTCTTTGCAGCGCCCCCTGCATCCTCACCCCGCGCAGCGTGCCCAGAGGGCATATTCTGGGAGACTTTGAGGTCATTCGGTTCCCCCAGAATTGGGGAGCATCATACCGGTAATCAGCAACGCCCCCTCGCCTAAGTTGTGGGCGTAGTCTAAGGTGCAGTGCCTGGTAAGTTAGGGCCCTGGGCCGCTGTCAATCTGATCTTAAGCGGGTGGATTTTCAGATTTATAGCGGTGTGCAGGTTGGTTAAGCACAGTAGCAGGCGTGGGTGAACCAGTGACGCACATCCTGCAGGGTGATCAGAGAGAGTCCCCGAGCGATCGCCTCATGCAATGCGTCCGAGGTCCGTGCCTCAACGGCCCTCACATGCCCCTTCAACTTTGACCACAGATTTTCAATGGGATTGAAATCAGGGGAATAAGGAGACAGGTAAATGAGCCGTGCCCCAACGGCCTCAATCGCCTGCCTGACCCCGTCAACTTTATGGGCGGGCAAGTTGTCCATCACTACTACGGCTCCCGGCCATAGCAGAGGACACAGGAGCGTTTCGATAAACCACAGAAACACGTCCCCGGTAGTACCTCCAGTAAAGCTGATGCCGGTCAAGAATCCGGCCTTGAGACTCACCGCCCCGATAATAGAGAGATTTTTGCCTCGGCCTTTGGGTTGCTGAGCATAGGCACGTTGACCTCGCTGCGCTCGGGCATAGCGGGAAACCATCGCTAGATTCATCCCGGTTTCGTCAAGGAAAACCAGATCGTCGGCGTCGACGGCTCGAATGTCTTGCCAGTAGTCATAGCGCTGCTGTTGTTTCACTTGATGGTAGACTTCGCTGGCCTTGAGACTTTTTTTTTCGCGTCATGCCCAGTTTGCTGAGAGTGCGACTGATGGTGCTGCCACTCACGTGCGTCCCTGTCCGTGTTGCCAATCGCTGGGCTAGCTGGGCTAAGGTCGCATCATTGTCCGCTTCTAGCAGCTCCCGTAACACTTCGTGATGAGTGGCCTGAAGCGTTGGTTGAGGGCCTCCCGCATAGGGCTTCGGGGCGATGCTACCGCTAGCTCGATACTGTTTAATCAGACACCGAACGCTATCTTGGCTCACTCTAAAGCGCTTGGCTAGTTGTCGAATTGACCCTTCGCCTCGCTCGTAAAGGGTGACAATGCGAAGACGTAAATCGGCGGAGTGGGGACGCATAGGGACTCCCAAAGCAGTACAAATGAGCGTACTGCATAAGCCTGCACACCGCTATATTCTGCCAAAGTAGTAAATACGGATCCGAGGGTAGCTCTGAGTCTGGCCGACTCCTTTGGAGGGCTTAGGCCCGGTGGCCCCAGGACGGCAAAAATGTTAAATCTGGACATTTTCCATGGTGCTCTGCCCCTAGTATTTCTACTGAGTTTAGCGCCGGGATAGTTTCGCTGTAGATAGTTGTTCTTAAACGGTAAGCGCTGTGTTAGAAGGCTTGATTGGTGGCCTTTTTAACGGCATTAGCATTGGTGCGGTGCTGTTAATTGTGGCTCTGGGGTTAGCCATTGTATTTGGCTTAATGGGGGTCATTAACCTGGCCCACGGTGAACTGATGATGTTTGGGGCCTATACCACCTACGTGGTGCAGAATGCGGCCAAAAGCATTGGCGGAATAGCGCCTGAGATTTATATCTTTGCCGCGCTACCCCTGGCGTTTTTAGTGTCTGGGTTGCTGGGTTTATTGCTAGAACGAACGGTGATTCGCTACCTCTACGGCAGACCTCTGGAGACCCTGCTGGCGACCTGGGGAGTGAGTCTAATTTTAATCCAGTTCATCCGCAGCGTGAGCTGGCCAATGTTCATTGGTCTGATCGTGTTTGCTGCTCTGTTTTTCGTTGGTCGCTGGGTGCTCACTCGCTACACAAATTGGGATCAGATTAGCCAGTGGGCTAACCCGACATTTTTGGGTCTGTCAGCGGCGATCGCTGCTTTGGCAGGGTTTATCGTGAATGCCTCTGGCAGTAGTGAGTTTACCCGCCCCTGGTTTGGTGCTCGCAACGTCGATGTCACGCCGCCAAGCTGGCTGCGGGGTGGCATTAACCTGGGCGATACGCTGCAATTTCCCTCGGCTCGATTGTTTATTATCGCGCTCACCATTATTTGCCTGGTGGCAGTCTATTGGTTCCTCAATGGCACGGCCTGGGGGCTGCGAATTCGCTCAGTGACTCAGAACCGGGGTATGAGTGCCTGCTTGGGCATCCCCACCGGGCAGGTGGATGCCATCACCTTCGCCCTTGGATCTGGCCTGGCGGGCATCGCTGGGTTCGCCGTGACGCTGCTGGGTTCGGTGGGGCCAAACCTTGGCTCTAACTACATCGTGGATGCTTTTATGGTGGTGGTAGTCGGAGGGGTTGGCAAGCTGGTAGGCAGCATTGTGGCCGCTCTAGTAATCGGTATCACCACCTACCTGCTGGGTTCGGGCACTATGGCGCTGCTGTTTCCGCCAACGGATTTCTTTCAGCCTATTATCGCCTTCTTTACTTTCTTTGCCACGACGAGCATGGCCAAGGTACTGGTTTTCGCATTGATTATTGCCTTCTTGCAGGTGCGGCCCGCCGGGCTGTTTCCGCCGAAGGGCCGTTCGGTGGAGCTATAGGACACGATGACTACAGATATAGCAGTTCAACCCCGCCGCGCCGCCAAGGCCAGCCAAAAGCGCAAGCTTGTGATCGAGGTCGTTGTGGTGCTGGCGATCGCCCTGTTCCTCGTCCTAATTTTGCCGATGCTGCTGTCCGGGTTCCGCCTTAACCTGGTGGGGCGCTTTTTAGCCCTGGCCATTGTTGCCCTAGGCATCGACTTGATCTGGGGCTTTACGGGCCTGCTTAGCCTGGGCCACGGCATCTTTTTTGCTCTGGGCGGCTATGCTTTTGCCATGTACCTCGAGCTCAACACCCTGGGCGAAGGCCAGTTGCCTGAGTTCTTTGGCCTCTACGGTGTGACTGAGCTCCCATGGTTCTGGCAGCCCTTTAATTCCTTCCCCTTTACCCTGCTGGCGATTTTTACTATCCCGGCGATCGTGGCGGGACTGCTGGGCTACCTGGTCTTTCGCAACCGCATTCGCGGGGTCTACTTCTCGATTTTGACCCAGGCGGCATTGGTGGTGTTCTACAACCTTTTCAACGGCCAGCAAAAGCTGATCAACGGCACCAACGGCCTCAAGACCTCTACCTCGGTATTTATGGGCCAGGAGGTCGGCAGCGACGGCATGCGGATGTTCTTTTACATCAGCACTGTGATTGCCCTGGTGGCCATGTATGCCCTCTGCCGCTGGCTCACGAGCGGTCGCTTTGGCCGCATGCTGGTGGCTATTCGCGACGATGAAAACCGGGTGCGCTTCTCGGGCTACGACCCCACGGCGTTTAAGGTTCTAGTCTTTGCAGTGTCGGGGGCGATCGCAGGCATTGCCGGTGCCCTATACACCGTGCAGTCGGGCATCATTTCTCCCCAGTTCATGGATATCGCCTTTTCTATTGAGATGGTGATCTGGGTTGCCGTGGGTGGGCGGGCCACCCTGGTCGGGGCAATTCTGGGGGCGGTGTTGGTCAACATGGCCCGCAGCCTGCTCAGTGAGCGCTTCCCCGACGTGTGGTTATTCTTCCAGGGGGCGCTGTTCTTGATCGTAGTGACCAGCCTACCCGATGGGATCATTGGCTGGGGTCGTCGGAGTTTTGGCACCGCGGTGAGCAAAGCCCTAGGTCTAGCCCCCACCGACCTACCCTACCTGGAGGACAGCCCCGAGGCCGAGACCGTCGTCGAGACTCCTGAATTCGCTGAAAAATAACCCCCGCAGCAGCTGCCCCTAGGGGGCCTTGCCCCTCCCCCTTAGCCCCATTCACCCTGGGGCGGGCAGTGCCCACCCGAACCGGAAACCGAAGGAGATCTGACCCCCGTGAGTACCAAAGTTCTCGATATTCAAGACGTCACCGTCAGCTTTGACGGCTTCAAGGCAATCAACCACCTCAACTTCAGCATGGACGAGGGCGAGCTGCGGGTGATCATTGGCCCCAACGGCGCCGGCAAAACTACCTTTTTGGATGTGATCACCGGTAAAACTAAGCCCACTGAGGGGGTCGCCTACTTCAAAGGTGAGGACCTGCGTAAGTACAAAGAACACGAGATCGCCCGCCTGGGCATTGGCCGCAAGTTCCAGACCCCTCGGGTTTACCTCAACCTGACCCCCCGAGAGAATCTGGAGCTCTCCTGCAATCGGGAAAAAAATATCTTCGCCACCCTGTTTAAAAAGACCCCGACGGCCGAAAAGCGTACCGTCGGGGGGCTGCTCGAAACCATTGGTCTAGACCACAAAGCCGATGTCCCGGCGGCACTGCTTTCCCACGGGGAAAAGCAGTGGCTCGAGATCGGCATGCTGGTGGCCCAATCGCCCGACCTACTGCTGGTGGATGAGCCGGTGGCGGGCCTGACCGACGAGGAGACCGAGCAGACCGGCAAACTGCTGATGTCCCTAGCCGAGAGCCACTCTATTGTGGTGATTGAGCACGATATGGAATTTGTCCGCCAGATTGCCCGCCAGGTGACCGTGCTGCACCAGGGCAGCGTGCTGTTTGAAGGCACCATGGACGAGGTACAGACCGACCCCAAGGTGATCGAAGTCTACCTGGGCAAAGAAACCACCCTCACCCCCGAGCAGATGCTGCTGCTGCGCATTGCCGCCACCATGGCCTGGGCCGATGACAACTTTGCCGATGTGCAGCAGGAGGTGATTCTCGATCGCCTCAGCCGCAAGTTTGCCCACAGCCCCGACGAGCAGGCCGGCCTGCGCGACGACCTTGAGAATCTACTGGCCAGGGAAATTCCCCTGGAAGAGCTGGTGCCCCAGCTCGCCACCCAGGCCCAGCGCGAAGAGGCCCTGATGCTCAGCTACGAAGTGATCAGCTCCAACCAGATCAACCAGACCGAGGCGGTGGTCTACCAAAAGCTGCTCACCATGCTGAACCTGCCGCCGGAAACCGTCAGCCGTCTGGAAGCTGCTGCCCTGGAGGAATTGGCAACGCGAGGATAGGGATTTTTGCAAAGGGGTCGGGTGCCTGGGGTAATAACCAGTATCTCTGGCAATTCTCAAAAGGCACCCGACCCCTATCACCCCGCCTCATCCACCCCCTCACCCATCCACCCCCTTACCCACCCCTCCCATGACCACCACCCTCCCCTCCCCCGCCCTGCAAGACCCCATGACTGCCCCCATGGTCGAAATCTCGGGGCTCAACTTTTACTACGGCGAGAGCCACATTCTGCGCGATGTCAGCATGACCATACCCAAGGGCCAAATGGTCTGCCTAATTGGCCGCAACGGGGTGGGTAAAACCACCATGCTGAAAAACATCATGGGGGTGCTGCGGCCCCGCACTGGCGAAATTCGCTTTGAGGGCCAGGTGGTGAACAGCTTTCCGCCCGATCGCCGGGCTCGCATGGGCATTGGCTACGTGCCCCAGGGTCGGGAGGTGATTCCCCGGCTGACCGTGCGGGAGAATTTGATCATCGGCCAAGAGGCCCTCGGCACCCGTGGCAAGGTCAAGAAAGAGGTGCCCGAGGAAATCTACGAGCTGTTACCGGTGCTCAAGACCATGCTCGATCGCATGGGGGGTGACCTCAGCGGTGGTCAGCAGCAGCAGCTGGCGATCGCCCGCGCCATCATGGGCCAACCCAAGCTGTTGGTGCTCGACGAACCCACCGAAGGCATTCAGCCGTCGATCATTCTCGACATTGAGGCGGCGGTGAAGAAGATTGTTAGAACCACGGGTATTTCAGTCCTGCTGGTGGAGCAGCACCTGCACTTCGTGCGCCAGGCCGACTACTACTATGCTATGCAGCGGGGCGGCATTGTGGCCAACGGTCCCACCAGCGAGCTGACCAACGACATCATTCAGGAGTTTTTGGCGGTTTAGGTCCACCTATGGGGGCTGGAGTTGTAGCCCTTGTCAATTTTTGGATCGGTCAATTTTTGGATCTAGACGTCGGTCGGTCCGGGACCACCTCCTAAAATAGCCAGAGAGGACCTCATGGTGGAGTTGCGCAATGGCAGTCCCAAGGCCTACTCAGGAGGCGGCTCGGTTGGAGGCGTTGCGACAATACAACATTCTCGACACCCCGGCAGAGCAGGCCTACGATGACATTACCGCGCTGGCGGCGTATATTTGCGACGCTCCGATCGCGATCGTGAATTTGGTCGAAGACGATCGCCAGTGGTTCAAGTCAGCGGTGGGGTTTGACCTAAAGGAGACCAGCCGAGAGGTGTCCTTCTGCGCCTATACAATCCTGGACCGGGAAACCATGGTGGTGAACGATGCGCTGCAGGATGAGCGCTTTGTCGACAACGAGTTTGTCACCTGTGTTCCTGGTATTCGCTTCTACGCGGGTGTTCCCCTGGTCACACCCTCCGGGTTCTCAATTGGCACCCTGTGTGTGGTGGATCATCACCCCAGGGAGTTGTCACCGTTCCAAAAACAAACCCTGGAGGCGCTGGCACGGCAGGTGGTCATGCAGATGGAGCTCCGGCGGGTCTCGTCTCAGCTGGCGGCAGCCCTGAACCAGATCAAGCTGATGGAAGGGCTGGTTCCAATCTGTTCCTACTGCAAGGGCATCCGAAACGATCAGGGCTACTGGTCAACCGTGGAGAAGTTTATTGAAGAGCATGCGGATGTGGGCTTTACCCACGGGGTCTGTGACAGCTGCATGCGGAGGCATTTTCCCGATGTGGCCGATGTGCTGCTGGCCAATTCAACCCCAGGTAATGCTGACTTCGACGATGCGATCGGGTAGGCGGTTTTCCTGCTTGACCCCAGGGGGCAATCCAGCCGGGGGATAGACCGCCTGCAACAGTCCCAGACCGTGCCCTAATACGAAATTCGACTTGGTCAACCCCGATTCATCATCAGGAACCCCGTAGGGGCATAGCATGCTACGCCCCTACAAACCGGGGGTATTCAGCCAGGATTTGGTATAGCTCCACCGTCTGCCCGGAGGGCATGTCTCTCTAACCCTACTCCGCCCCCACGGTGTGAATTTTCAGAAAGTTGGTGCCCTTGGGGGTGTTGGCGGGCACGCCGCCCAGCACCAGCAGCTTGTCGCCGGGGGCAACCAGACCACGCGACCTGAGACTGCCCTCAGCCGTGACCACCATCTCCTCAAAGCTGTTGGGAAAACCATCGAGCAAAATGGGTTTGACACCCCAGATCAGGTTCATCCAGTGGTAGACCGTTTGCTTGGGCGTACAGGCCACTACCATGGCGTTGGGTCGTTCCCCAGAGGCGATCGTAGCGGTGTAGCCCGTCTCGGTAAAGCAGACAATGTACTTGAGATCGAGGGTCTGATCAATGGCGTTGAGGGCCTCGCTGAGGGCGTGGGTTTCGTCATTGAGGGCCGCGGGCTGGTTGACGAACTGAAGGTCTTGCTCGACGTCAGTGGCGATCCGGGCTAGCATTTCCACCGCACGCACCGGAAACGCCCCCACCGCCGACTCCCCCGACAGCATCACGGCGTCCGTACCGTCGAGGATGGCATTGGCCACGTCGCTGGCCTCCGCTCGGGTGGGCCGCGAGTTTTGAATCATGCTCTCCAGCATTTGGGTGGCGGTAATTACCGGAATGCAGCGACTGTTGCACTCGCGGATGATGTGCTTTTGCAGCATAGGAACCTTTTCGGCCCGCATCTCCACCCCCAGGTCGCCCCGGGCCACCATGATGGCATCTACCACATCGAGAATTTCATCTAGATTTTGGATGGCTTGGGGCTTTTCAATTTTGGCCAACACCGGGGTGTGGCTGGCCCCTAACTCATCCAGCAGCGCCTTTAGGGTGAGAATATCCTGGGCCTGGCGCACAAAGCTGAGGGAGATAATATCGACCCCCTGGGAGACGCCAAACGCCAAATCCTGTCTATCTTTATCGGTGAGGGAGGGCAGGCGCAGGTTCAATTCGGGCAGGTTAACGCCCTTGCGGCTTTTGAGCGGGCCGCCCTGGATCACGCGGCAGGTCACTTGAGCATCGGAGACCGCCTCTACCCTAAGCTCTAGCAGCCCGTCGTCGAGCAAAATCTGCATGCCAGGCTGGGCTTCTTCGGCCAAGAAGGGGTAATCAATGCCGATGCTATCGGCCATGGCGTCGACCCGATCGAGGGGCACCAGGTCTACCGTAGTGCCCTCTTCGAGCTGAAGGAGACCGTTGGCCAGCTGACCCACCCGAATTTTTGGGCCCTGGAGGTCTTGCAGCAGGGTAATCGGGGTGTCGTGCTCCTCGGAGACCTCGCGCAGCAGGGCGATGGTGCGGGCGTGGTCCTCGTAGCTGCCGTGGGAGAAGTTGAGCCGAGCCACGTTCATGCCAGCCTCAATCATCTGCTTCAGGGTTGTTTTGGAATTGCTAGCCGGGCCAATGGTGGCCACAATTTTGGTGCGCCGGATCAGGGGGTCCATAGCAATAGCCCAGGGAGGAGAGTCGCCCCCAGTATAGGCAGAGTTATTCAGGATCCTGTGTAGCCCTTGATTCATTGCCTGGCGGCAATAGTCAGGGTTTTGTCGTAATCCCTCGGCATGCCCTGGGTGGTGGGGCGTCTAGAGACCCCGACCATCCCCACAGGCGACAGATCTAGGCCACAGATTTAGCCCTTTGATGTTGACGTTTCTACGAGTTCGGCCTGGACCTCCTGGCGCAGGCGAGCCAGGGTCACAGAGGAGTCGGTGTCCTGCAGAAGGGCTGTGAGGGTTGCACTTACTCCCTCTGGCCCCCAGGTGCAGCCCTGCTCCAGGTAGGTTTTAGCCGCCTGGCCGACGGCATAGGTGCCATAGCCAGCGGCGCTGGCCTGGGCGGTCATCGCTCCGGCCAGCGCTGTTACCCCCGCGGCGCTATCGACCAGGGTGAACAGGGCGGCGGTGGTTTTGCCCGCCCCCAGCAGACCACTGCCCAGCTCACTGAGCAGCAGCGTGCCTGAGCTTTTGAGAATGGCCCGCCACAGCCGCCCTGCCTCGTGCCTGGTGATCGGAAACCCGTAGAGCCGCGCCAGGGTGCGAATCATCACCAGATCGGTGATCACCCCGCCCAGTAGGTCGAGGCCGGCAATGGGGTTCAGGGCGACGGCGGCAGCTTTGTACTTAGCAAACTGCCAGATCAGCTGATCGGCGCGATCGCCGTGGAGCCGGGTGACATGGCCCACCATATCGCCCTCAATGGCGCGGGCGTTGCGCAAAGCGTTCAGGGCCACCAGGGCCGCCCCATCCCGCTGGACGATCGTCAGCAGGGCCTGGCGCAGCGCCTGAATCTGGGAAGGCTGAGGCTCCCACTCTTCGCTGGTGCGCCCGTCGGGCCATTCGACCCGCACCTTCAGAGGAGCGGGGCTGGCCGCCACCATCACCACATCATCCAGGGCCAGCGGGGTGCCGAGGTTGGGTTGGTTGAGCTCAGTCCGCAGGGCATTGAGGGTGCTGTGCACCGCCTGGCGGTCAACCTCAGGGTAGAGGTCAATTTTGTTGAAGACCAGCAGCAGTGGCTGCTGTCCCCGCTGCAGCTCGAGTAGGGCATCGTACTCCAGCTGAGTAATGTCTCCCGCCACCACGAACAGAATTAAATCGGCCTGGGTAGCCACAGTCTGGGCCATCTCGGCCCGCACGTTGCCCCCCACCTCATCCAGACCGGGGGTGTCGATCAGCTCGATCTGCCAGGGTTGCTGCCCGGCCAAATCTGGCCGCCAGTAGACCGATCGGGGCCAGCGGGTGACCCCATGGAGGGGGCCGGTTTCCAGCAGGGCCTCCCCCACCAGGGCATTGATCACCGCCGATTTACCCCGGCTGACCAGGCCAAACACCGCCACCCGTAGACAGCTCGACTCCAGCTTGGCGCTCAGGCTCTGGAGCTGGCCCAGCCCGCTGTTAACCGCCGCCCGATGGGGGGCCGCCCCTGGATCGGCGCTGCCTTGCAGGGCAATGGAGTAGCGGGAAACAGCCTGGGTGAGGGTCTGGCGAGCGCGCTGGAGCAGGGGTGAGGGCATGGGGAAGGGGTGGATGGGTGAAGGGGGAGGGGTTAGAGCGGTTTGCCGCTGGGGAGAGAAAATTTTGAATTTTGAACTTTGAATTATCCACTTTGCTCAACGGCCCTAGCTGCCGTTTCGGTTGCCGCCTCTACCGGGACGGCCTCAACGGTGACGGGCTCTGTCGCCAGGGCCACAGCGGGGGCCGTGCTAGCGGGGAGCTGAGCCGGGGTTGGCTTGAGAATGTCGATACCCTGTCTGGCCAGGGTTTGCAGCAGGTTGAGCTGACGGTTTTGCTGAATGGTGCCCTGCAGGCGCTGGGCGATCGCCTCCCAGGACAGGGCCGTGGTCGGGGTGCCCGCCAGGGCGGCCTGTTCAAAGTATTCGACTAGGCTGAGGCCGGCCATGCGGGTCAGGTAGGCGGCGCTCAGGCCCTGCACCAAGCCGCCGGCCAGGTAGGTGGCAAAGTGGCCCTTGAGCACCGCCGTGAGCACCTGGGTCGACAGTTCCACCAGGCCCAGCTTGACGGTAAGGCTGGCTAGGGTCCCCGCGGCGGTTTTAGCTTCCTCCAGGGACAGGTTAAAGCCGTACAGCTGGCCCAAATCCATAATCAGCTGTCCGTTGATGGCGACAGTGGCCAACAGGTCTAGGGTGGGCACAGGGTTAGCAAAGGCGGCGGCCCCGGCCACCCACTGCAATCGGTCGATCGCGGGCAGGGCGCGATCGCGGCGCAGGCGGTTGAGGTCAGTTTGCACTCGCTGGCGCAGGGTCTGGGTGCGGCGCAGGGCGGTGGCCGCCACCAGGGTCGAACGTTCGACCACTAGCGACTGCGCCAGGGCGGCGGCCAAACCCTCAATGACGGGGGCGGGAGTTTCCTGGGTTTCGTTCACCGTGCCGTCGGCCAGGTGGCGGCGCACCTTAATGGGGCGAGGAGCCGCGGCAGTAGCCACCACGGGCACGGGGGCGGGCAAGCTGGCGGCCTGCTGCTGGAGCCGAGCCAAAATAGTCTGCTGATCGGTGGGGTCGTAGTGATCTTGCTTGTTGAATATCAGCACCACTCCCTGGCCGGCGATCGCCCGCTCCCTCAGCAGGGTCAAGGCGCTGGCGGTGATGTCACCATCGGTGACCAGTAGCACGCCATCGTAGTGTAGCCAGTCAGGGTCGGTGCCGGGGGCGATGGGGACCTCGGCAAAGGCCAGGTCCTCTGGGTTTAATGCCGCAGTATTAGCATTGAGCAGCTCAAGCAGGGTGGTTTTGCCGGTGCGGGAGTCGCCCGCGATCGCCACCTGTAGCCTCTGGCGATCGAGATCCGCCGCCAGGGCCTGGTGCTGCTGACGGTAGGCCCCAAGGACGGTGGGAGACACCGCCGCCTGCCCCCCCAGCTCGGCCTCCTGGGCCAGGGTGTCAATCAGGGTAGCTAGGGTGGCCAGTTCTGCCTCTACCCGGGGGCGATCGACCACCGGGGGGGCGATCGGTTTGGGGGCGGTCGGCGGGCGATCGCCCCGTCGCCACCACCAGATCCCCGACCCCAGGGCCAGGGCGCTGAGCAGAGCCGAGCTATCCAAAGGGTTAAAGTGGGCACCGCCCAGCAGGGCCAGGGTGGCCGAAAGCCCCAGGCCGCCCACCAGCAGGGGGCGCTTTAGCAGGGCGGAGACCCCAGCCACTGCCTTGTCCTTGAGACCGGCGATCGGAGGGTTCATGGCGTGCTCCGCTCCGGCCTGTGCTACGGGATGATTATCGTTGCCCATGACTTCTTGCCCTGCGGCCTGACCGCCTGTATAACGTTCTTGACGCCGTCCCCTGGGATGTCGGGATCGAACCGTTTGACCGACCATGGTCTGGGTTGACCCGCCCATTTCATCTCAATCCCCCCTATTGTCGCAAAGGGGCCGACATTCCTCCAGGGGGGCTTTCTCTCCGCCAAGGGAGTAAAGTCCGGCCTCGGTCTGTCTGGGGCACCGCCGGTAATCCTACTGTAAACTGGGGTAGCGAACTTCCCGGCAGACGGGTCTGCCCCAGTTCCAATCCCCCCGCGACCCACCGCTATGCACCCCACCCTGATCCCTGGTACTACGCTGCAAAACCGCTACCGCATTGTCAAAGAGCTGGGCAATGGTGGCTTTGGGCGCACCTATCTGGCCGAAGATGTGGGCCGCTTCAACGAAAACTGTGCGGTTAAAGAGCTTGAGCCCCAGCAGGGGGACCAGTTCTCCGACAAGGCCCTGCAGCTATTTCAGCGGGAAGCGACGATTCTCTACAACATCGATCATCCGCAGATTCCCAAGTTTCAGGCCATTTTTGAAGAAAACCAGCGCCTATTCCTGGTGCAGGACTACATCGATGGCGTCACCTACCGCGACCTGCTCAATCAGCGGCTCCAGCGGGGTATGGCCTTCTCTGAGGCCGAGGTGCGGCAGTTTTTGCAGCAGATGTTGCCGGTGCTGGCCCACATCCACAGCAAAGGCATCATTCACCGCGACATTAGCCCCGACAATGTCATGCAGCGCCGCGCCGATGGCCTGCCGGTGCTGATCGACTTTGGCGTGGTGAAGGAGGTGGTCACCCGCATTCAGCCTCCCGGTCGCCCCAGTCAGGCCACCTCGGTGGGCAAGCTGGGCTACGCTCCCAGCGAGCAGATGCAGTCGGGCCGGGCCTACCCCAGCAGCGATCTCTATGCCCTGGCGGTCTCCGCCATCGTGCTGCTAACCGGCCGAGAACCCCAGGAACTATTTGACGACGTCAACCTCAGCTGGCACCTGCCCAACACCATTAGCCCTGGTCTGCTGCAGGTGCTGCAGCGGGCCACCAGCTACCGACCGGGCGATCGCTACCAGTCGGTCAGTGAGATGGCCCAGGCCCTCGGCACCGGCGGCACCGAGCTTCCCTTCGTGGAGCGCGCCGCGCCGGCGACCCCTCCCCCCCCCTCCCAGGTCAGAACCGTAGCGGTAGGGCGACAGTACCAGCCCACCCAAGTGACCGCTCCGGCCCCGGCCCCCACCTACACCGCCCCAGGGCCCCCTGCTGAAGCCCCCTCGGTGTGGGAAAACCCCTGGGCCGTAGCGGTCATTGGCGGCATCCTGGCTCTGCTGGCGGGGCTGGGCGGCTGGACGGTGGTCAGCCTGCTCAACCGCACCCCGGCACCCACGCCGGTGCCCAGCCCTGAGCTGCCCCTCAACCCCACGCCGGTACCCACCCCCGAGCCCACCCCCGAGCCCACCCTCACCCCCGAGAACAACCCGGTGGAGTACGACCAGAGCCTGGCCATGACCCCAGGGGAAGCTCGCACGGTAACGGGCAGCCTGCGCAGCAACGAAACCATTAACTACCGCTTTAGCGCCACCTCCGGCCAGGTGCTGCTGGCCCGCATGACCGGCGAAGGGGTGCTGCTGACGGTGCTCAATCCCCAGGGACAGCCGGTCGAACGCTCAGCCCAGCGGGTGCAGAACTGGCAGGGCACCCTGCCCGCCGCCGGTGAATATGTCCTGCAGCTGCGGCCCGTACAGGGCCTAGAGCAGAGCGACTATGAGCTCGAGGTGAGCATCAGCGCCCTGCCCCAGCCAGAACCCTCCGTCGAGCCCCGACCTGAACCCAGTGTTGAGCCACCCCCCACCGTTACCCCCGCCCCGACACCGGCACCCGAGCCCAACCCAGAGGCCAACGTGGTAGAGCAGCGGGTTCAGATTCCCCCAGGGCGCACCGATGTCCAGGTCTCTGGGCAGGTGAACGAAAACCGCACTCGCCGTTACATCATTAACGCCCAGGCGGGGCAGGTGCTGGCCCTGGAGCTACCCACCGTCAGCGGTCCCGTCACCCTAGACGTGCGCTTTCCTGGCGGAGAGCCCATTCCCGACGCAGCACGGGTGCTGTCGTGGCAGGGACAACTGCCCACCAGCGGCGACTACATGGTGGATGTCAGCTCGCCGCGCCCGTCTAACTATGTCTTGAGGGTGTCGGTGAACTAGAGTCGGTGAACTAGGAGCGGTGAACTAGGGTCGGGACAGGGAGCCGAATCTGGCCCAGGGTGCCCTCCTTGACGCCAAACCTGGTTACGCTGATAAGGTCCCAACAAACAGGTCTATGGTGTCTTTAAATGCTTTGCTGGTGGCGGGTACCGACACCGAGGTGGGTAAAACCGTGGTCACCAGTGCCCTGCTGGCCTACTGGCAGCGGTATCTGCCAGAGCAGGCCCCGGCGGTGCTGAAGCCGTTTCAGTCGGGGGTAGGCGATCGCGAGCTGTACCAGCGGCTGTTTTTCCCTGACAGCAGTCTGGAGACCATTACCCCCCAGTATTTCGATGCCCCCCTGGCGCCCCCACTAGCCGCGGCCCTAGAGGGTCGCACCGTCGATCTGGCCACGGCCTGGCGCCGCCTCGAAGACTGCATCCAGCGCCATCCCTGGGTGCTGGTGGAGGGGCTAGGAGGGCTGGGTTCCCCCGTCACCTATGAGCTCACCGTGGCCGATCTGGCGGCGGCCTGGCACCTGCCGGTGGTGCTGGTGGTGCCCGTCAAACTGGGGGCGATCGCCCAGGCAGTGGCCAATGTCGCCCTGGCCCGGCAGCACCGTATTGACCTGCGGGGTATTATTCTCAATTGCCCTCAGCCCCGCACCGCCGAGGAAATCGACCAGTGGGCCCCAGCGGCATTGATCGCTCAGCTCACCCAAACCCCGGTGCTGGGTACCCTGCCCTACCTACCTGACCCAGAATCCCCCGCCGCCCTGGCGATCGCCGCGGCGGCCCTGGACCTAGTTGTCATGAACCCAACCGTAGCCAGACTCACCACAAGCAACCCGTGAGCGGCCATAGCCAGCAGAAAACCGAGCCGAGGACGGTCTCAACTCGATGCTGAATCCTGCTGGCTTCCCACAATGTCCTAACCGATCTGGCGCTGGCTATACAGCGCTGGCATCGGGATTTTTCGGGTCGGATGAAGGTGAGGCCTAGGAGAGCCTAGAGGGTAAGTTCAGTAACGCTGAGGGAGACCGGCCATAGGTTGCGATCTCAGCCACAACGCCAACCCGATCCTGAGGGAAACAATCCCGGCTACCCTTCTTACATTCGGCCATCATCACATCGATTGGACTGGCGGCTCCCAATAGAGCTATGCCAAGGACATTGACATAGACCACAGCCGAGGGACGCTGAAACATAGCGCAGGACTCCGAGGATAGATGGCAGGTTTCACTTGGGTAAAGTCCATTGAGCAGATTTCCCCTTTTCCCTCTTTCCCGAGGGGGAAACGCCCCCAGCAACAGGTAAAAACGGGTATACCTTAAACGTAGCAAGCTCACACTTGGCTGAATCGCAAACCGCTATAAAAAATTTCCCAATCGGTAAAAATATTACCCTAAGAGAGAGCCGGGAAAATCCTTCCTTCCCAAAGGTTTTCAACCTGACCATAAACTTTATAGGCAATTCATAGGGAGCGGCCCTAGCCCCTACCATCGGTCGCCAGATCCGCTCACCTACTGGGCCGCTTACCTACTCAACGCGGCTAAAGTTACTTGACGCGGCTAAAGTACACCGCCGCTGCAATGATTAAGCTGAGTAATGCCAGGGGTACCCAGAGGTCATTTACGATCATCATGGGGCTACACCGTGTAGACGTTGGGGAACTGCCATGACTGTATCTGACCGGGTGATCTTTTTGCAGGAACGCACCCCCCTCAGTCTGCTCCCGGCCACGACCCTGGCTCCCCTGGCTCGCCGCCTGCAGTCGGTTACCGTAGCCGCAAGCGATACGGTGGTGGAGGCGGGGCAAGATCCCCAGGGGCTCTACATTGTCTGGCAGGGCAAGCTCGAAACCGAGGCGGCGGTGGGTGGCGTCAGTTTTTTGCCGGGGGCAGTGCTGAATTTAGAATCTCTGCTGCTCAATCAGCCCGCCGAGCAAACTATTCGCGCTCTCACCGACAGCACCCTCTGGTTTATCGACCAGGCCCAGTTCCAAGCGCTGATCCAGCAGCATCCCGAGATTCTCCAAACCTTTACCCGGCAGCTGGTGGATGCGGTGAAACGGCTGTCGTTTCAGTTTGACCTGGAGCAGGAACGGCAGGGGGTGCTGCGCCCCTACCTGGTGGCCAAGGCCAAGCGGGGGGTAATTGGTCGCAGTCGCTATGGCGATCGCCTCCGCGCCGAGATCCGCGAGGCGGCTAGCCATCGGCGATCGGTGCTGATCTTTGGCGAACCGGGGCTAGAGAAAGACAACCTCGCCGCCCTGATCCACTTTGGCTCAACCCAGCGGCGACTGCCCATCATCCAGATCGACTGTGGCCAGCTCCAGGCCAGCGGGGCCGATCTGTTTGGCCGAGTCGGCGGTCGACTGGGATTATTGGCGGCGCTGGGGGCGGGGACCTTGGTGCTCAACAACCCCAACGAGCTCGATGAGGACCTGGTCGCCCCCGTGGCCCAGCTGCTCAAAACCGGGCAGTACCGCCCCGTGGGCCGCAATGGCGAAACCGCTCCCCTGGTGAATGCCGGGGCCCGAATTATTTTGCTCTCGGAGCAAGGGCGACCCACCCTCAACAATGCAGTAGAGGAATCCATTAAGGTCCCGCCCCTGCGCGTGCGCAAGGCCGATATCGAAGACTGGGTCAACTACTACCTGTCGCTGATTTGCCGCCGCCGGGGGACGGGGCGGATGACGGTCACCCCCGAGGCCATTCGCCGTCTGCAGTCCTACGACTTCCCCAACAATCTGCGCGAGCTAGAGAACCTGGTAGAACGGGCGGCGGCCCAGCTGGCGGGCGGCGGGCTAATTACCGAAGAAATTATCTGGCCCGCCCAGAGCAAGAAAAAGCAGATGCGGCTCAACCTGCTCAATCGCTACCCCAACCTGCGGCGGTTTTTGCGCAGCCCCTGGTGGCCCGATCGCATCAACTACGGCCTCACCCTGCCCCTGTTTGCGGGGGTGGTGGCGCTGCTGTGGTTTGGCCCCCAGCAGCGCAGCGAAAATGTAGCCTTGACAATGTTTTGGGCCTGGTGGTGGCCCCTGGTGCTGCTCAGTTTCCCGTTTGTGGGGCGACTCTGGTGCGCCGTATGTCCGTTTATGATCTACGGCGAGGTCACTCAGGCCATCTCCCAACGGCTGTTTCCCGGCCGGCTCCAGCGCTGGCCTCGGGAGGCGGCAGAGCGCTGGGGCGGCTGGTTTCTCTTTGCCCTATTCACCCTCATTTTAGTGTGGGAGGAGGTGTGGCACCTGGAGGATGCCGCCTACCTCTCCGCCTGTTTGCTGCTACTGATTACCGCCGGGGCGATGATTTTCTCGGCCCTCTTTGAGCGACGGTTTTGGTGCCGCTACCTGTGCCCCATCGGCGGCATGAATGGCCTTTTTGCCAAACTTTCCATCACCGAGCTGCGGGCTCAGCAGGGCACTTGCTCGGCAGAGTGCACCACCTACCAGTGCTACAAGGGGGGGCCTGCTAAGGGCGAAGGGCAGGAAACCCTCGGCTGCCCCCTCTACTCCCACCCGGCCCAGCTCGAAGACAACCGCGACTGTGTGCTGTGCATGACCTGTCTGAAGGCCTGTCCCCACCGGTCGGTGGAGCTGAATCTGCGCCCCCCGGGCATTGAGCTGTGGACCACCCACAAGCCGCGGGCTGCAGAGGTGGCGCTGATGTTTTTGCTGCTGGGGGCGGTGTACCTACACCGCCTGCCCGAGCTACAGGACCGTTTGGGCCTGCAGCTGCCGGTTGATACCCGGGTGGGGCATGGCCTAGTAGCGGTGGCCGTGCTGGCACTCCCCGCCCTGCTGCCGCTGACAATAGAGGCGGGGCAATGGCTCTGGCGAAAAAGCCAGGGACTGCTACCGCGGCCAGGGGTGAGACTAGCCTACGGCTATCTGCCCCTAGTGTGGGCAGCAAACTTGGCTCACTATCTGCGCCTAGGTCTGGGGGAGGGAGGGCGTATTTTGCCGGTGTCTTTCGCCACCTTTGGGGCCTCAGGGGTAAATCTGCCGGTTTGGGTTGCCCACCCAGCAGTGATAGCCTTCCTACAGGGTGCAACGCTGCTGCTGGGCGTGGCCCTATCCCTGGGGCTAACCGCCAAAATTTGCCGTCAGTCGGCTTCCCAGCGGTGGATCCAAAATGTTTACACGGGGCTGCTGGGGCTCAGCCTATGGTGGCTGATTCCAGGCGGGTGATCGGGCCAGAGCGTTGCCTGGGCTAAGGGGGTTGCTCAGGGCTGTGGCCCCTATCGCCCGACCACCTCAGGCCATGTAAAGTTTCAATGGGAAGTGAGTTCTAGGTAATCCCCCCGACAGTTGCCCCCCCATCCTGCCTGGTAACGTAACGTTCTACGCTGAGAGCATCTCCACCGCGATTCTACCGACCGACCCTGAGTTCCTCCTCGCTGGTTTTTCTATGTTCCAGGAGAGTTCGCTGGACTTCAAACTCGTTCAACGAGTGTGTTTACTGCAGCAGGCCCTCGATCAGGCCAAGGAATCCCTTGAAGAGATGCAGGAGCAGGTGGCAAACCACGAGATGCTCCAGGCCCATCTCGCCCAGACCGAAGAATATTCCAACGTCCAACAAAAGATTATTCTGAACCTCAAGCAGCAGCTAGAGGCCAAGGATCAGTGGCAGCACCAGGTGCTGGACCAGATTGTCGTTGGAATCAAAGACCTAGTTGCCGATCAGCAGCTGGAGCTGGAGCGACTGCGATCGCGCATTCATCAGGGTCAGGCCGAGGTACAAGACTACTTGGTACGGCTCAAAAACCACTATCAGAGCCTGGCCCTGGGGCGATCGCCCACCCAGGAGCTCGACCTAAATTCGGAGGTGATGATCGCGAGATCGCTCACCGTTAGCCTCAGTAGCCAGCTCCAGGCAGCCCAGCAGCACATTCAACACCTTGACACGACCCTCACTCGTCACCAGGTCACCCTGGCGCGCATGCAGGCCTACGTTAGCAATAGCGCCCATGGACTAGGCGGGGCGATATCGGGCTCTGAGACACTGCCGCCACCACGCCCAGATCTGGATGACGACCCCGTTGCCCTGAAGGCTATCATCGAGGCCCAGCGCCAAAAAATTGCCGAGCTGAGCACCGAACTTGGGCAGCAGTTTCAGCAGCAGACCAGCCTCAAGTATCGTTGCCAGGAGATTGCCGCCGAGCGCGATGGCATGAAGCAACGAGCAATGGCCCTAAGCCTAGAAAACGAGGCCCTTCAGGAGCAAATTTGGCATCAGGACAAATTTTAGAGAGAGGTATAAGGCGTCCCTTAGACTCAGTTCGGGATCACCCCGATTCCTCAATGACCGAACTGTGGGGGTGTAGGCGCAGCCAAGCTGGAGACTTTATGGCATCTGCTCTCAAGCATCGGGGGCACTAAACAGCATGTAGTATCAGACTCTTTGATACCAAGTCTCTGTATCCTAACGACATGTCTTGCCCCCCTGCTCCAATGGGTAGCTTTGACCAGAAGAAACGGTATTACCGTCATCTACCCGTCTGCTTTGGGTTTCCTAATGGGCTTCTCCCAGGCGATCGGGCAGCACCCCTTCCAGCAGGGGTGTGAGGTTATCCTTCAGCTGCCCGGCCCGGATGAACTCGGCGTAGGTGTCGGCCTCGATCGCCAGCAGTTCTTCCCGCATCTGCTCTGAGGCATATTCTCGAATAGCGTCGTTTTGCTGCTCTAGCCGGGTGATTTTTTCCTTCACTGCCTCCAACTCACCCTGGACCAAGGCCATTTGGTAGCCGACAAACTCAGGGTCAAACTCCTCGTTGGATTTCATCTCCTCCAGGCGCTGCAAAACGCGGGTGAGGGCGACCCGGTGGGCGGTCATCTGGCTGTATTCCACCCGCAGGGGCTGGTCCCCCAGCAGGCCCAGGTATTCCAGCAGGGGTTTGGTGGTGAGCCCTTGCACCAGCAGGGTAAACAGCATCACCCCAAACACAATGGAGATGATTTCCTGACGATCGCCCAGCACGGTGGGCACGCTCAGGGCCAGGGCCACCGACACTGACCCGCGCAGGCCGCCCCACCAGAGCACGGTTTGGCCCTTGAGGGGCAAGTCCATATCGGGGCCGGTCACGGCATTGCTAATGTACCCCAGGCCATAAACGCTGACGGCTCGGGCGGTCAGCATGAGGGCGATCGCGATTAAAATCTTGTCCAGTTCATCGATCAACCCGTCGAAGTGCACCTGGTCGCCAATTAGCAAAAACACGATGGAGTTAATGAAAAACGACAAAAACTCCCAAAACTCAGACACCACTAGCCGGGTGCGTGGATTCATGCCGATGCGCGAGCCAAAATTGCCCAAAATCATGCCCGTGGTCACCACCGCAATCACCCCCGAACCGCCCAGTTCTTCGGCGACCAGATAGGTGCCGTAGGCCGACACCAGCGTTAGCGATTGTTCCACCAGGGGAATGTCAAAGCGCTGGGTCAAAAACGAGAGGCCAAAGCCAATCAGCCCGCCGATGCTAATGCCCACCCCAGCAAACACCAAAAATCGAGCCACCGTCACCGATACGTCGAACTGCTCCAGCCCCAAGGCAATGCCCAGCAGCAGGTTAAAGGCCACCACCGCCACACCGTCGTTAAACAGGCTTTCGCCCTCCATTACGGTGGTGAGCTTTTTATCGACTCCCAGCTCTCGAAACAGGGCCACCACCGATACCGGGTCGGTGGCCGACAGACTGGCCCCCACCAGCAGGGCCGTGGCCAGGGAGGCCCCGGCAAAGGCCTGCAAGCCCCACACCAGGCTGCCGACGCAGATTACCACCCCGACAATGGCGTAGAGTACCACGGGCACCGAGTACTGCTTCAGGCTCTTCCAGTTGAGGTTCCAGGCCGCCTCAAACAGCAGCGGCGGCAAAAAGATAAACAAAATTAACTGCGGTGACAGGTTGATCAGCCGCACATCAAGCACCGCCAGGCCCAGGCCCACCAGCAGCAGCAGCAGGGTGTAGGGAATGTTGCGCAGCACGCTAAACACCCTCGACAGGGTGGCCACCCCCAGAGACACCGACAGGACCAGGCAAAACTGGCGCAGGTGAGCCTCAATGGAGGGGTCTTCTAGCGCGGGTTCAATAGCAACGAAGAAATCCATAGAATGCGGGCCTAAGGTCTAGTACGCGACGGATTGAGACGGCTTCAGGTGGATGATACCAAACCCGACTGGGATACCATCCTCCTAACCCCTACAGCTTTGCGCGCAGGCTGTCGGCCTGGGACAGCAGCGCCTCGGCAAAGGAGAGCGATTGCTGGTGGGATTCGCCCCCGGCCAGCTGGGCCAGTTCTTCGCGGCGATCGCTCGGCGACAGCGGCAGCACCCTCACCA
This sequence comes from Nodosilinea sp., assembly GCA_041739575.1. GTDB lineage: Bacteria > Cyanobacteriota > Cyanobacteriia > Phormidesmidales > Phormidesmidaceae > Nodosilinea. The sequence goes on from JBGSNT010000053.1 coordinate 57,669, forward strand.
CCGTCCGCTCGGTCTCGCCATCGGTCGCCTTGGCCCCTTTAGCCTCCGTCGCCTTTACTACAGAGGCTTCTACCACCTGCTTGCCAACCCGAAAGTGGGCATCGGCCAGGGCCGCCACCATGGGCTGGTGGGTCACGCAGAGCACCTGGTGCTGGCGACCGAGCTGGTAGAGTTTCTCGGCGATCGCCTGGGCCACCCGCCCCGACACCCCCACATCAATTTCGTCGAAGACCAGTGTGCCGACCGGGTCTACCTGGGAAAAGCAGGCCTTGAGGGCGAGCAAAAATCGGCTCATTTCGCCCCCGGAAGCCGTTTCTGCCAGAGGTTGTAGAGGTTCGCCAGGGTTGGGGCTAAACAAAAAACGAATGCCGTCGGCCCCGGTTACCGCAGGCGTAATGGGTTTTAGCTCCACCTTGAACTGCACCCGATCCATCGCCAGCGGCTTCAGCTCACTCACCAGGCGGGTTTCTAGCTTCTCGGCCACGCCCTGACGCAGCTGGGTGAGTTGGGTACAGGCATCTCCTAGGATTTCCTGGGTCTTCTCGACCTCGGCCTCTAGCGCCTCAATGGATTGCCCTTCGCCGGAGAGTTCGGCCAGCGCTTGCACCACCTCGTCGCGGTAGGCCACTAGCTCCGGCAGGGTACGGCTAAAGCGGCGGCACAGGGCCTTGAGCTGACGCATCCGGTCTTCCACCTCTTCCAGCCGCTGAGGGTCGGCCTCGACGCTGGCCCCGTAGGCGTTGATCGCCCGCCCGGCCTCTTCCACCTGGGTCAGGGCTTCGCTGACCAGGCTCAGAATGGCGGTAATCGCCGGGTCGTAGCGCTCCATATCGACCAGAATGCCCTCTGCTTTGCCCAGCAGGTCGGCGCAGGCGCTCTCCCCGGCATCGCTCTCGTAGAGGATTTGGTAGGCGGCGTAGCTGTTTTGCTGGAGGTCAACGCTGTGGTTGAGGCGATCGTGCTCCTGGGTGAGCAGGTCAAGTTCCTGGGGGTCGTCGAGCTGGGCCTGCTCTAAATCTTGGCGGTGCATTTGCAGCAGTTCGAACTGGTCGCGGCGCTGCTGATCGGCCTTGCGGCGGGCCTCCAGACGTTTTTTGGCCTGGGCGGCGGCTTCGTAGGCCTCAGCGACTTGCTGGCGCTGGGTCACCAGGGGGGCACCGCCAAAGCCATCGAGCCACTCCCGCTGGCGATCGCCGGAACCCAGCAGCACCGTTTGCCCCTGGGCGGTAATTTCCACCAGCTTCTGGCGCAGCCCCTCCAGCTGGAGCCGGGTGGCGGGGCTGCCGTTGAGAAACGACCGGCTGCGAAGAGTCTTGCCCAGGGTGAGCTCGCGACGCAGCACGAGGGAACTGTCCGCCGGGGGGAAGTCCTGTTCCGCCAGCCAGGTGTGGATTGCGTCCGGTACGTCAAAGGTGGCTTCGACCAGGGCTTTGGCGCTGCCCGATCGCACCAGCCGCTGATTGGCCTTGCCCCCCAGCACCGCATCAATGGCGTCGAGAATGATCGATTTACCCGCCCCGGTTTCGCCGGTCAGCACATTCAGCCCAGCCTCTAGTCGCAGATCGAGGCGATCGATCAGGGCAAAGTTCTCTATGTGCAGGGCGGTCAGCATAGGGACGATATTCTAGTACCCACGTATTTTAATGGGAAGTCCTGTGGATACACCGCTGAAAAGGGCAGAATTTAGAGGTTGCTCTTTCGCCTGTAGCTATTCACCCACCGTGGAGCACCCGAGCCGCCCCATACCTGAATCACCGCCGTAGAACTTTCAACCCGAATCGCCGCATGGCCTAGATAGGGAATGTGCTCCTGGAGCTGCGCCCGCACCCGATCGGCAATGATTTGCCCCGCTTGGATAGAGCGCCATAAACTAGGGCGCCATAAACCGCTCTCGGGTGCGACGGTGATCCGCTCTGAGGGCATAATCTCTCAGCATCTTAGGGGTTTGCTGCCACTTCGCTGTCTCGACTGTGAGCATAGAACGCCTGAACCACAAAAGGGACTCCCTTAAGTCTAGATCCGCGAAACCAAAACCTCCAGATCTCAAGGTAGACGAGGTTTAAATCGAAAGTTTTCACTCAAAAAAATTGAGCCAGGACGAGCTGTAGTGCGCCTAATTATCGAGCAAAAATCATCTTGATTGCGATCGCCAGCATGGCAATGCCAAACACTTTTTCTAGCAGCACATTCGGGAGTACAGTCGCCAACCTTGCCCCCAGCAGCCCACCCACAAAGAAACCTATACACAAAAACGCCGCAATCTGAAAATTTATATACCCCTGCTTGTAGTAAGTCCAGGCCGCCAGTAACCCCACCGGTGGAACCAGCATCGCCAGCGTTGTGCCCTGGGCTTCATGTTGCGATAAACCAAACCCAAAAATCAAAACTGGGACAATGACAACTCCACCACCAATCCCAATCAAACCACTTAAAACACCGACCAAAAGCCCCAGGAGTAAGTACAGTAAAATGTGTGTCATGGGTAAACCTATCTTGATCTAGTTTTCAGCCGCGAACAAAACTATTAAGTTTGGAGTGATTTTGACCAACGGTCCTCAGCCTGAGTCAGCTCTGACAGTTCCGGGGCAGTCATTGCCTCTGGGAACGAGTACCGCAGGCATTGTAACGCTGGATGAAGATTCAATTCTGGAATGTAGTAACTGGCTCAGCTTCCATCGCATTTGGGGACAGCTTTCAGCTGAGGCCCTGCAAGCCCTGGCCCAGTCCTTACATATCTTTCGGGTAGACCCCCAAACGCTGATCTACCAGGAGGGTCAGCCTGCTACCGGGCTCTATTTACTAAAGTGGGGGGCTGTTGAGATTTATCGACTCTCCCCGATCGGCAAATCGCTGATTCGCCAGCGCAGCGCCGGGGATTTGTTTGGCTACGTGTCGCTGATGGCCGATGTCGATCACGGTCGGCATCAAACCCAGGCGATCGCGCTAACGGCCAGCGAGCTTTGGTTTTTGCCCCAGGCCCAGTTTCATCGATTGTTGCAGCAGTATGCCGACATTGAGCGCCTGTTCAACGCCCTGCTAGCCCAAGACCTCAACGCGTTTAGCGCCCGCATTGCCCAAGAGCAGTGCCGCATCCAGGGGCTGCGAGACTACATCCACGCGGTGCCTACCGGAGAACCGATTCTCGGCAGCAGTAAGTTTAGCCAAAAGCTGAAGGCAGCCGTTGACCAAGCTGCCACAACGCTCAAACCGGTGGTGTTGCAAGGGCCACCGGGCACCGGCAAAACCTTTCTAGCCGGGCTGATCCACAGCCGATCTGGCCTGGCCGACCAACCCTTTGTCAAGCTAGATTGCGCCAAACTTCCCCGCCTCGATGATGGCCGGTTAGCTACCGACCTGCTGTTTGGCCAGGTCGGGGGGCCACCAGGTCTGATAGCGCTCCTAGAGCGAGGCACCTTACTGCTGAGCAATGTCCAGGTGTTGATGGGGGCGGGGGATGCTCCTGGGGAAAATCCTGCTTCTGCGGCGGGGACGCTATGGGAACGCCTGATCCACTACCTACAGACCGGCGACCTCCTGCCCAACCCGAGTCGGGGGGACATCAACTCTGGGATAACCGCCCCGCCCCAGCCCATCCTGGGTGCGACTCATGCTGGCAGCCCCTGGTACCATCAATCTGCCGGGGGTCGAAACTTTCGCCATCAAGCTGTTTAGCCTGCCCCAGCGCAAGGCCGATATTCCAGACTTTGCCCGCCACTGGCTGGGTCGGTTTTGCCAGGAACAAAATCGCGCCCTTCTCACCCTAGACCAGGCCGATTTACGCCGCTTGATCAGCTACGACTACCCCGGCAACCTCACCGAACTGGCCGAAATTCTGCACCGAGCGGTGATCATGACCCCTGCCGGACAAACGGTGATTCCAGAGCAGGCTCTGTGGTCAGTGCAGTCGGCCAAAAATGCCTTCCGAGTCGATCTGCTCACCCAGGTGCCCTGGCTACGGCGAGTCTTGCTCAGCCGCTGGTACCCCCAAGGGCTATGGATCGCCATGATGGCGGTGTTTGTGCCCGTCACCGTTGCCGGGCTGCTGGGGCCGCAAACCCGAGACAGCAGCGTCACCCTAAATTTCTTTTGGGCCTGGTGGTGGCCGGGTTATCTGCTGCTTTTTGCCTTTGTAGGTCGTCTGTGGTGCGCCGTTTGTCCCTTTATGATCACGGCGGAATGGCTGCGGCGGCTATCGCTCTGGCTGTTTCCCCGCCAGCAGCTGCCCTGGCCGACCCGGTGGCTCAACCGCTGGGGGGCGTGGGTGCTCTTTGGCGGCTTTGTGGTGATTTATCTCTGGGAAAAGCTCTGGGATTTGCCTCACCATGCCTATCTCTCGGCCTGGCTGCTGTTGGCGATTAGGGCAGGGGCGGTGATGTTTAGCCTAATTTACGAGCGCCGGCTGTGGTGCCGCTACCTCTGTCCCATCGACGGCATGAACGGCATGTTTGCCAAGCTGGCGATGGTGGAGTTGCGATCGACCCAGCAGGTGTGCGGTAGCCAGTGCAGCACCTTTGGCTGCTACAAGGGCAGTGGCGCTACCCCCGTTACCTTTGCCGATGCCCTGCCCACGGAAGGCCAATCCACCGGAGGCTGCCCCCTCTATTCCCATCCGGCGCAGCTGCAAGACAACCGCGACTGCGTGCTGTGCATGACCTGCCTCAAGGCCTGTCCCCACCGCTCGGTGCAGCTCAATTTGCGCTTTCCCGCCTCCGATTTGCTGGACAATCATCAGGGCAATTGGGCCGAAGCGGCGCTGCTGCTGCTGTTGTTTGGTGGGGTATTGATGCACCACAGTCAGCAAATCCTAGGGTGGCTAGGGTTCAACGGTGTACCTATTGATGCTGGCCACCTATTGACCAGTACAGCGATCGCCCTCGCCCTCCTGAGTATTCCGGCGGGGCTGACCTACCTAACCCATGCGATCGCCCGCCGCCTTGACCCTGCTCAGCCGACCTATCTCACGGTCATCTATGCCTATCTGCCCTTTGTTTTAGCTGCCAATCTGGCCCATTACATCCCCGCCGCCATGACCGAAGCCGGGCAGATTCTCCCCGTGCTGGCTCGCACCCTGGGCTATAGCGGGGCGGGCTTGCCGACCCTCACCTGGAGTTCAGATGTGGCGCAGTTTCTTCAGGGGGTTACTCTCCTGTCGGCGCTGGTTTTTAGTCCCTATCC
>JBGSNT010000103.1:0-2250 GCA_041739575.1 Nodosilinea sp.
TTGCTTACCGCGAGTAAGTCGGTAGTTGCCTGGGTTGAACCCACCCCTACCCCTCCCAGGAGGGGAACACCCCTACCTACTTCGGCAGGCTCAGCACGAGCCTCCTAGGACAGGGTTTGCGGTTTAGGGCTTGCTCACTGCGAACACAAAAGGAAAACAGAACCGATGTTTGAATATCTCGAACCCGATGCCAGCGGCGCATCTAACCTGCCGCCATCTTCACGCAGCACCCCTCAAGCTCGCCCCGAGCGCGTGCGCCACATGCTCTACGGCAGCCTGGCCGCTATAGACCGCACCATCAAAATTCTCCACGCCCTCGGCTACACCGACCCCAACGACTGGAGCGACCCCATCCCCGTACCGCCTAGCGCAGCCGTGGGTGACACCACCCGGTCGCTTCGACTCCGCTCAGCGACCGGGGCCGAAGCGAGCGGAGTCGAGACGCCAGCATCGAGCGAAGTTGAGATGCCAGCATCGAGCGGAGTCGAAATGCCCGCAGCGAGCGGAGTCGAGCTGTGGATGGCGTTCGCGGAGCGTTCCGTGCCGGAATCGCCACCAAAACCGTACTGATTGAGTAGCGCACCCCACCCGCCCCCGACGGCAAAGGATATGCCGTCGGGGGCTGTAGCATAGCCCCATGCGCCTAACACCGCTGCCAGGGTAGACCATGCCTGGATGGAAGCTTGCACTATCCCTCCATTGGCGGAATCCGGTAGGAGGAAGTAGGGAGGTCACCACCGGGAATTCTGAAGCCAAGCCGTTACAATAGTTTACGAGGAATGTTTTGGGCTGCGGCCTGTCACTTCTCGGTTGTCCGTACCTTTCTCTGAGCGTGCTATGGCCTTAGACACCACCCAAAATTCAGCTCAGCGCTTCGGTGGCTCCATCGACATTATTGATGCTGAGGCAATCACGATAACGGGAGAAGTTTTGACCGAGCCGACGGCGGCCCCCCTGCCCCCTCGCCCTCTGGCCAGTAAACCGCAGGATCCCTTCGAGGAGTTTGGCTACGACCCCGAAGCGATCGCGGGCTACTACCGCAGCCGCCCCTTTCAGGTCTGGGCTCGGTTTGTGGGCATTTTCTTGCCGCTGATTAGCTTTTTTGTCCGGCTTTGGCTCGATCGCCGCGCCGGTCGTAGCGACCAAAACGAAGCCCTGCGGGCCACCCAACTGCGGCAGATGCTGACTAAGCTCGGCCCGGCCTACATCAAAATTGGCCAGGCCCTCTCCACTCGCCCCGACCTGGTGCCGCCGATTTTTCTTGAGGAGCTAACTACCCTTCAGGACCAGATTCCGCCCTTCCCCAATGCGATCGCCTACCGCTTTATCGAAGAAGAACTGGGCGCACCCCCCAGCCAAATCTACGCCGAAATTTCTGAAAGCCCCGTCGCCGCCGCATCCCTGGGTCAGGTCTACAAGGGCAAACTCCACAGCGGTGAGGATGTAGCCATTAAGGTACAGCGCCCCGGCCTGGCCCAGCGCATAGCCCTCGACCTCCACATCCTGCGGGGGCTGGCCCGCTTTGCCACCAACCGCATCAAACAGATTCGCAGCGACCTGGTCGCCATCATGGATGAGTTTGGCGAGCGCATCTTCGAAGAGATGGACTACACCCACGAGGGCCAAAACGCCCAGCGCTTTGCCGAGCTCTACGGCCACATTGCCGATATCTACGTACCCCACATCTACCCCCAGTACACCGCCCGTCGGGTACTCACCATGGAGTGGATTGAGGGCACCAAACTGACCAACATCGACAAGCTCAGCCGCCAGGGCATCGATGCCACCCACCTGATTGACGTGGGGGTGCAGTGCTCCCTACGGCAGCTGCTCGAGCATGGCTTCTTCCACGCCGACCCCCACCCCGGCAACCTGCTGGCCATGGCCGATGGCCGCCTGGCCTACCTCGACTTTGGCATGATGAGCGAGGTCAAAGCCTACCAGCGCTACGGCCTGATCGAGGCGGTGGTGCACATGGTCAACCGCGACTTTGAGGGTTTGGCCAACGACTACGTCAAGCTGGAGTTTCTCACCCCCGACACCGACCTCACCCCGATTATTCCGGCCCTGGCAGAGGTGTTTAGCAACGCCCTGGGGGCCAGTGTGGCGGAGCTCAACTTTAAGAGCATCACCGACGAATTCTCAGCCCTCATGTATGAGTACCCCTTCCGGGTGCCCGCCTACTATGCGCTAATCATTCGATCGCTGGTGACGCTGGAGGGTATCGCCATCAATGTAGACCCCAACTTT